>JBMUEW010000015.1:0-27386 GCA_049460875.1 Pontimonas sp. | reverse complement strand
CACCTTAGACGTCGGCGACCTTGCGGCCCTTGTATTCCATGAACAGCGGGGTGCCAGCCGAATCCTCGACCACGCGGGCGCGGTGCGGGAGGCTATAGACGGTCTTGCCGTTCTCAACGCTCTTGACCAGGGTGGGGACCTCAGCCTTCCACGCCGAACGACGGTGACGAGTGTTCGAACGGGAGGTCTTCCGCTTGGGTACAGCCATGGTCTTCTGCTTTCGTAGGGGTCTTAGGGTTTCTCAGTGTCAGACTCGAGAAGCTTACTCAGTTCCTGCCATCTCGGGTCAATCTCGTCTGCATCCGAATCACTGGGCGGCTCCGTGCGCTTTTCGCCGGTTGCCGGGTCCAATCCGTAGCAGTCCTCTTGGCACACAGGTTGGAAGGGGAGTTCAAGAACCACCGCATCCCGAATGATGTCCTCAAGATTGAGGGAGTCATCCACGACCGTGTACGAATCGGAATCGCTAGAAGAATACGCGAAAAGCTCCTGGAAATCGACCCGAACCGGGAAGGTGAAAGGGTCAAGACAGCGCACACACTCGGCTTTAGCTTCCAACGAGACGTCAGCGGTGACCAGAATCCCTTCGTGGAGCCCCTCTAAACGCAGCTCTAGTGTCATCGGTGTCCCGGCCGGCGCAATCGCCATGGCTTCCCCATACTGTTCGGGTGCCCCAACCTCGAGAGTGAGCTCGCGCATCTGCCCTGCCTGATAGACAAGGTCCTTGACGCCAATGACAAGCGGATTGATGCTGGAGGCCATGGCCTCAGTCTAGAAGCCGGCGGCGCTGAGTGCGTCGTCGTAAATTCCTAGTGCGCTCTGAATCTGCTCCGGCGTCACGATCAGCGGCGGCACGACGTGAATGCGGTTATCGACCACGAACGGCAGTAGTTTTCTCGCCACAATTTCACCCTTGATGCGACCCACGGAGGCGGCATCCAGAGGTGCTTTCGTGACAGGGTCTTCGACCAAATCCAGGGCAAAGAAACACCCCAGGCCCCGAACCTCACCCATCACCGGGTGCTTCTCCTGCAATGCCAGCAGGCCTGGACGTAGGTGATCCTCACCCATGGCCTTCGCGTGCTCGATCATGCCCTCCTCGTCCATTGCGTGAAGCGCTGCGTTGATGGACGCCATCGCCAAGGGATGACCGGAATAGGTCAAGCCGCCGGGAAACATAATGTCCTCGAAGAAATCAGAGATCCGCTGGTGGAAGATCACTCCCCCCACGGGCACATAACCCGAGTTGACACCCTTGGCAAACGTGATCAGATCGGGCACGACATCGTGGGCGTGGAAGGCAAACCAGTGGCCGGTCCTGCCAAAGCCCGCCATCACCTCATCGAGAATCATCACGAGGCCGTAGCGATCACACAGTTCTCGGACACCCTGCAGATAGCCCGCTGGGGGCACCATGATGCCCGCGGTCCCCGGCACGCTCTCGAGAAGCACCGCGGCAATGGTGTCAGGCCCCTCCGATTGGATCACCCGCTCGAGGTGATGGAGGGCCCGCTCGCACTCCTCTGCTTCACTCGTGGCCCAAAACTCGCTCCTATAGAGGAAGGGCCCAAAGAAGTGCACGTGGTGGGTGGAGTATTCGTTGGGTTGGCGACGCCAGTCCCCCGTCGCCACAATCGCAGCGCCGGTGTTCCCGTGGTAGCTGCGATAGGTGGAGAGCACCTTGTTCTTCTTGGTGAAAAGACGGGCTGCGCGAATGGCGTTCTCGATTGCATCTGCCCCGCCGTTGGTGAAAAAGACTTTCTGGAAGTCAGAACCTGCTAACTCCACGATGCGAGAGGCAGCCTCGACCCGGGGCTCGGAAGAATATGCCGGACCGACCGTGGCGAGGCTCTCGGCTTGCTCCTGAATGGCGCGAACCACGGCCGGGTGAGAATGTCCGATATTGGTGTTGACGAGCTGGCTCGAAAAGTCGAGATACTCAGCACCCTCGGTGTCATAGACATACATGCCTTTGGCATGAGAAACCATCATCGGAGCGAGGGTCCCCTGAACGGACCACGAGTAAAAATTGTGCGCTTTATCGAGCTTTTTCAGCTCGGCAGTGTTCTTCGATGCAGCCACCGGTTCTCCTTCTCGCAGGGAGTGGTGAGAACAGACTAAGGCAACTCGGTCTTCGCGAGATAGTCAGCCACAGCCGGTGGTACATAGGGCGACACGTCCCCTCCGAGGGCCGCCACCTGGCGCACCAACGAGCTTGACACGTGAGCGTTCGCCGGGTGGGGCAGAAGGAACACTGTTTCGACGCCAGCGAGGTTGCGATTCACAATCGCCATGGGTTGTTCGTAGGAGACATCGACCTGGGAGCGTATTCCTTTGACCAGGACAGTTGCCCCCACGTCGGTGCAGTAATCGACCAACAATCCCACACTCCACGACGTGACGACGAGTTTTCCCTTCACGCCTGCCTGGGCGATCGCTTGCTCCAGTAGCGTCACGCGCTGGGCGATGGGGAACATGGCCTCTTTGCCGGGGTTATGCACGACCACGACATGAACTTCATCAAAAAGCCCCGCCGCTCGCTCGATGACGTCCAGGTGACCCAGGGTCACAGGGTCAAAGGAACCGGGAACAACGGCGACAGTGCTCATGAAATAAGCCTAGCGAGGTCCATGTTTCACGCATATGACAAGGCCGAGGGCTCTAATTCTTTTCCAGATAGTCCTCGGAGCGCTCATCGAGCCTCGCCTGCAGCGTGGCGAGTAGGTCAGGATGCCCCTCGAGTTCGGGGTCGGTGGCCAGCACTGTCTCGGCATACTCTCTGGCGCGATCAATGAGCTCGGCATCTTTCGTGACCCGCACGAGACGGAGACCTGAGCGTCGACCCGATTGGCTTGCCCCCAACACATCGCCTTCACGGCGCAGTTCCAGGTCAGCAGCCGCCAACTCGAATCCATCGAGGGTGCCAGCGACTGCCTCGACCCTGGCTCTCGCTGTCGATCCCTCCTCGGCGTGGGTCACGAGAAGACAGGTGCCTGGATGCTCGCCTCGACCCACCCGGCCTCGAAGCTGGTGGAGTTGGCTGACCCCAAAACGGTCGGCGTCAAGAATCACCATGATGGAGGCATTCGGGACATCGATCCCCACCTCAATCACGGTGGTGGCGACCACCACATCGATCTCACCCGCAGCAAAAGCCTGCATGACCTCGTCTTTGTCAGCGGTCGGCATCTGGCCATGGATGGCTTCGACCCTGAGGGATGCAAACTCGGGAAGGCTCCTGATCATCGGCAGGGTGTCTTCGACACTGGCTCGAGGAATGGTTGGTGTGCCCTCGGTCTCGTGGTCCTCGAATTCACCCTCTTCCTGGACACTCGAGGAAATAGCGGAGGTAACGACGAAGGCTTGGCGCCCCGCTGCGACCTCCTCGGCAACCCGAGCCCAGACCCTCGGATACCAGGTGGGGTGATCAGCCAAAGCCACCACATGAGACTCAATAGGTAAGCGGCCCTGAGGCAGGGTGGCGATGGTAGAGACATCCAAGTCGCCAAACACCGTCATCGCCACCGTTCGGGGTATCGGCGTTGCGGTCAACACGAGAACGTGGGGGTGTGAGCCTTTGTGTCGCAGCGCGTCGCGTTGGTCGACCCCGAACCGGTGCTGCTCATCGATGACGACGAGGCCCAAATCGGCGAACTGGACAGTGTCTCCCAGCAGAGCGTGTGTCCCCACGACCAACTGGGATGCCCCTGAAGCGGCCGCTAAGAGTGCCTTCTTGCGCTCCGTGGCTCCCAACGCTCCGGTGAGCAAGACGGGGTTGATCCGGGCGCTCATATCGGGCCCGAGGGTTTGAATCAGTGAGCGAAAATGCTGGTTGGCGAGAACTTCGGTCGGCGCGAGAAGTGCGGTTTGTCCGCCCGTACCTGCGACAGTCACCATCGCTGTTGCTGCGACAACAGTCTTGCCCGAACCCACCTCACCTTGGACTAATCGGTTCATCGGGTGACCGCTTGCCATGTCGTCATGGATTTCCTCGACAACGCGGAGTTGGTCCTCGGTCAGGCTAAAGGGCAAGGACTGAAGGAAAGCGTTGGTCATCTCTCCGGGTTTTCGAGGCGTGCTCTCCACCGACTGGGCGCGCAGACGACGCCTTACGAGAGCGGTTTGGAGGACGAAGGCTTCGTGAAAGCGCAGCGTCCGCCGAGCATCTTTCCAGTCCGACTCTTCGGCCGGGCGGTGGATTTTCTCGAGGGCCTCGCGGAAGGCGAGGAGCCGTTCCCGATCGGTGATGGTCGCTGGCAGGGGATCGGGGAGGTCTTCGAGGACATCCAACACAATTCCTAGCGCTTTGGCGATCTGCCAGCTCGCCACAGTGGATGTCGCGGGGTAGAGAGGGATGGGACGCTTCGCCCACTCTTCGCTGTTCTGAGCTAAGGCTTCCTCGTCGCTGAAGAGTTCATAGTCGGGGTGCGCGAGTTGTCGCTCCCCTCGATATTCGCCGACTTTTCCGGCAAACATCCCCCTGGCACCTGGAACCAAATCTTTTTGTCGCCAGGCCTGGTTGAAGAACGTCAACGTGACAAGGCCGGTCCCATCAGAGATCACGACTTCGAGGACGGAGCCGCGCTTCTGCCGCATAGGGCGCTGTTTGGCTGAGACCACCTCGGCGACCAAGGTGACCTGGTCCCCAATCGGCACTCCAGCGATTGAGGTCAGCTCGCCCCGACTGGCATAGCGCCTCGGATAGTGCTGGAGAAGGTCCCCCACAGTGCCATAACCAAAAGCCTTCTGAAGGGCTTTCTGGGTGCGGTCCCCCAGGATGCCCTGCAGTCTGGTGTCTAGCCCCGCGCTCACCCTGCCACGCTATCGCCTGGAGGCCGTGCCCCAGGGAAAGCCCGCTAGCGTTGGGGAATGACCAGAATCATCGCCGGCGAGGCTGGTTCGCTGCGTTTGGCGGCACCAGACAAGGTCTCCAGGCCCACCTCTGATCGGGTTCGAGAAGCAATTTTTTCGAGGCTTGAATCCCTGATGAGCCTTCGAGGAGCACGCGTCATCGACCTTTTCGCGGGGACCGGGGCTCTGGGCTTAGAGGCAGCCTCCCGAGGAGCGAGTGCTGTGTGGTTGGTCGATCAGCACTCGGGTGCACATCGGGTGATACGCCAGAACATCGACACGATCGCTCCAGCTCTTGGCCACCAGCCAGAGCTTCACGCCGTGAAAGCCTCGGTGGGGACGTTTCTGGCCACATCTCCCCCCGCTGCTGTGTCGCTGGTGTTTCTCGATCCCCCTTATGACTACTCGTCGCACACGCTCGATGAGCACCTCGAGGGGCTTCGCCCCTGGCTTGACTCAGACGCGATTGTCGTCGTGGAGCGCTCTGCTCAGAGCGCTCCACCTCAGTTTCCCGAAGGGTATGACGACCTCGGATCCAAAAAATATGGCGACACCACGGTTTACTGGGCGAGGTTTCTAAAAGGATCCCAGCCGCCTGCCTGAGCATCGAGATCTTCGCCCTCAAGGCTGACACCCGGTGAGCCTTCTTCGACGACCCCCACAGGGCGGAAGCCTTCCGGTGGGGTGACACCGGGTGGGAAGGTGGCAAGCAGGCCGTGGTCTTCTCCTCCATAGAGTGCATGGTCATCGAGCCCGGCTTCGGGGTTCAGAGAGAGTCGAACACCGCTGGCTCTGGCTATCCGATACGCATCGAGCACGAGACCATCAGAGATGTCCATCATCGCCGTCGCGCCTGCCCTGGCAGCGAGCGGACCTGCAGCAATCGGCGGTACCGGTCGAAGATGATGCGCCACAGCTGGGTCACTTCTGACCAGTGCAGCAATCTCGAGCTCGTCATCCCCCGCTGCGAGCAAGGCCTGAAGGCCCCTGTGCGAGAGCCCTAGCTCGCCTGCGACACAGACAACATCGCCCGGTTTCGCACCGGAGCGCACCACCGGGGCCAAACCCTGCATCGACCCGAGCACCGTAATGGCAATGGTGAACTTCTCTGCTCGGGAGAGGTCACCACCGAGTACTCCTGCGCCGGGAGTGAGCGCCTCGATTCCCGCCGCGAACCCTTCGGCAAGGCCGAGGAGCATCCGAAGCGGTGTCGACTGCGGTACGGCGACGGCGAGCTCATAGCCGATCACCACACCACCCATGGCGGCAATATCAGCAGCATTACTGGCGATGGCTTTGAAGCCAATATCGGCTGGTAGTGACCACTCAAAGCGAAAATCAGGGCCCTCGATCATCATGTCCGAAGAAATCAGCACATGGGCATCGGGCAGGCGAACCAGGGCCGAATCATCCCCAGGGCCCAGCATGATCTGGTCACTGGTGGGCAACACAGGCAGAATCCACTCGAGGGCAATGTTTTCGCCCAACTCACCCACCGTGGAATCCAGCGGCGCCAAGGAATCGCTCATGCCCCCACGCTAGCCTTTCTCTGTGAAGGCTCTCACCCCGGTGGCACTTGGTCTGCTCGTATCTGGGTTCCTCGCCGGATGCTCACCCACGGTCGCCTTGGAGCCAGCCACACAGGCGAACAGCCCGGAGTGCGCGAACATGACGGTGAGGCTTCCCGACACCGTTGCAGACCTACCCCGCAGGAGTGTCAATGCCCAGGCCACGGCAGCCTGGGGTGAACCGGTGGCTGTCATCGTGCGGTGTGGTCTGCCGACACCGCCACCCTCGACTCTTCCGTGTGCGAGCGTAGAAGGCATCGATTGGCTTCGCGATGATTCCGATGCACCCACATTTGTTTTCACGACGTATGGCCTTGACCCCGCCACCGAAGTGATTGTCGACTCGGAGGTCGTTTCGGGAACCACAGTCCTACGGGACCTGGCTCGAGCTGTGGGAAGCCAGTCAGCACCAATTGGCCAGTGTCTGGACCCTGCGAGCGTGCTGGACTAGAGGGCTGAGCTAACCCCTCGGGCCATCGAGGCCCACTAACTTTCCAGCTATACCGCCCGCTGCCCGGAGCGCAACGCCCTGGCCAAAACCACTGTGTGGCACAACCACCGGATGTTCCTTCGCTTCGGTTAGCGCATCCTCGAGCACGCGAAGCGCGGAGTGCTTGGGTGCCCACAAATACAGCGAGAGAGCACCGGGAATCGTGTTCACCTCGTTGACAAACAGCTCGCCAGTCTTTTCATCCCAGAGCAAATCCACTCGAACAATGCCGGTCAGGCGGGTGACCTCGGCAACCCTGGTGGCAAGCTCTCGAGCTGTGTCGTGAATGGCCTCGGGCGCTTTCGCAGGAAACTCCCGCGGAGCGTGGGTGAGGCCTGCTCCCCCACCAGCCAAATACTTTTCTTGGTAGGAGTACAACCCCGTCTTCTCTCCCTCAGAGCGCAACGGGCGCTCCAGGTCGGTGAGCTCCAACTCGGGATATGTCCTAAACGACATGTTGAGGTCCACAAGCTCTGGACGGTAGGGCTCAAGGACCGCACCCGCCTTCAGGTGGGGGGACGTGGTGAGCAAGGTCCTGGCGGTCTGAATATCGTCGACAATTTCAATCCCGATCGAGGAGCCGCCAAAGCGGGGCTTGACGATGTAGGGGCCTGGGAAGGAGGGCTCCTGGGTGGCGAGGACTGCTTCACGGGGCAAGGAGGAAATACCGGCTTGAGCAATGAGACCGCCAAACGCAAGCTTGTCCATTCCCACGGCACCGGCGAAGACACTGGAGCCGGTCGCTGGAATCTCCATGAAATCGAACAGTGCTGCCGCTCCACCGCCTTCCCCCACACCACCGTGGAAACAGAGAAGTGCGGCATCCATCGCGAGAGGCTTCTTCCCCATACCTTTCTTGGGATAGATCCCAGGCTGGGACGACAACACCACCTCGAGCTCTTTGGAGCCAGAGGGGGCACCGGTCAAGAAGTCTTTGGCTTCGGAGAGGGCTGGAACCTGAAACCATGCGCCGTTGGGAGCGAGATACACCGGAATAACGTCGTGCCCGCCCTCCGAGAGCACGCGCTCCGCTTGGAGCCCCGTCAGGATGGAGATTTCGTGCTCGGGGCTCGGGCCTCCAAACACTACGGCCCAGGTGCTCTGGCTCATGAGGGTCCTCGCCTGCTGGCACTCCCCGGTTTAGGGGTAATGATCGGGTAGGTCGTTCTCATAGAGAATAACGCCCTGGTCGCCAGCAATCTGGAGGGCATGGGTCACGGCGTCGCCTCGCGTGTCGAAAACATCGGCCTTCCCTCCCGCCCCTCTGAGAAGCGCTTTGCGGTTGGTGCGACCCACAACAACAAGTGTTCCCCCGGCTTTCACCACCGACGCGGCGAGTTGGGAGTTTCGCTCGACTTGGACGGGACCGAGCTCCACCATTCCCGGCGTCACCACCACCAGCGGAGCTTTCCGCTCCTTCGCGAGCTTCGCAGCGGATTCCACAGCGTGCTTAGCTCCCGACGGGTTCGAGTTGTAGGTGTCATCGATGATCGCCACACCGTCGTCGTGGGTGGCGACTTCAGCCCGGTGGGCAGCGACGGGCAAATGAGCGACTCGGGAAAGAACCTGGTCGAGAGGGACCTCCAGCTTCCACGCAATGCCGAGCGCCACCGCAATGTTGACCGCATGCCCGAAGGGGGGCATGTCCATGGGGCGTGGGCTGACTCCTGGGCCATAGGTGATGGTGCCCAAATCGGGGTCGACGATAACGTCCGCTTTCTTACCCTGGGCGCTCACACGGATGACTTCTTTGCCCTGTCTTTCGCATTTGTCGGCCAGCGCGCGGAGTTCTTTCTGATCGACGGGAAGCACTACCACCGGCGCTTTCTCCGTAATCTCGGATTTGGCACGGAAGATTGCCTCTTTCGACCCCAGTCGCTCCATATGGGCCTCGCCGATGACCGTGATGGCGGCGATATCAGGGGGGAACCAGTTGGTGAGTTCTCGAATGCGGCCTTCGGCATTCATCCCCATCTCCGCAACGAAGACACTCGTTCCCGCGACCAAGTGTTCGTTGATGGTGCGCGAGAGCCCCATCAGATTGTTGAAACTTGCGGGAGAAGCCATCGTGCTGTGGGATGCACCCACGATGTGAGCGACATAACCCTTCGTCGACGTTTTTCCATAGGACCCAGTGATGGCCACCACGGTGGGCTTCACTTTTCTCAGGCGCTCTTGCGCCTGGCGAACAAACTTCATGGAGAGATTTCGCTCGAGGTACCACAGGAAGCCCAACGACAGGTCCGCCAGATTCGCGGTGAAGAGAATCGGTATCAGGACTCCCGCTGGCCCGAGCAAGTACACCGTGAGAACACCGATGAGGGCTTGTGCCAGAAGAATTCCTGCGTATGCGCGAATGGCTCGAGGAGTCCACGACAACGGGCTGGTCACACCTCGGAAGGGCAACTTCCACGGGGTGGGGAGAATGAAGAGAGGCGCTATCACGGCGGCCCACCCGAGTTCCGGCATCGAGAACCAGGCAGGACCTTGAACGGAGACCAGCGCGCAGAGTGCAGCAATGAGCCACCACAGGGCGCCCAGAGGTCTGCGATCAAACCAGAGGCGCTCCATGCGTGCGACCTCGCGGGGTAAATAGTGGACGCGCTGCGCCACTCGAAGCCATTTGAGGTTTTGAAGTGCCGCCGTGAGGACTCCCGAGGTGATGGCGGCGAGAAGTATGAGGGTCTCGGTGGCCATCGCTGTCCTTCTAGTCGCGGAGTACGTCGGCCACAGCCGATGCGACCTCGCCTTCGAGGGTACCCTCCAGAAGGTGTCCAGCCCCGGAAACGACCCGGAGCGTTGCATCCGGAAAAAAGTCCAGTGCCCGCTGGGCGGCAGCGAGCGGAGCTGGCTTATCGAGCTCGCCCCAGACCATCGTTACGGGGCAGGTTACCCTCGCCGCATCGTCGAGATAGTCCTCAGCAATCACACCCACAAGAATCTCCCGCATCACTCCCGAAGCTTGGCGGTAATCGAGTGAACCGTACCTCTGACGCGCAGATTCCATCAACGACTCGGGAACGAGTCGTGCACGGCGAAGCGCTCGAATCACGCGGAAGGCAGGCTTTGGCGCACTGGCGGCCTGGACTCTCGTCAGCGGCACACCGGTGAGGACCAGATGGGAGACCAGCTGCGGGTAGGCGGCGGCCAAGCGCACGGCGATGCGCCCGCCAAACGAGTGCCCCACGACCACGACCGGGCCCATACCCTCGAGGGCCTGCGCGATGACGTCGGCGTAGTCGGCACTCGACCAGGCCTGGGGAGGCGCGGGTGCTGGGCCAAAGCCTGGCAGGTGGATCGCGAGGCCATCTTGGCCTGCCAGAATCGTGGCAAAATCGGCACCGCTTCTGCCCCACCCGTGAAGGGCGATGACGCGAGCGGGTTCGCTACCGAATTTCTCGGCAACGAGGGAGCTCGTCCCGACCGTGGTGAGCACGACTATTCGCCCTCAGGGGTATCCGAATCAGTGGCGAAGTGTGGTGCCAGTTCGCGCGGATCCCTGGAGCCATCCAGGACCTGACCCACCTGGGTCACAATCGGCATCGCGATACCTTGGCGCTGCGCTAACTCCAGAACAGGCTTCACCGCGGAGAGGCCCTCTGCAGTTTGGTTCATGGTGGCGACCACATCGGTGAAGCTGTGGCCTTGTCCGAGCAGGCGTCCAGCGGTGTTGTTCCGGGACAGCGGTGACTCACAGGTGGCAATGAGGTCCCCGAGTCCCGCGAGACCCGACATGGTTTGAGGGTTAGCTCCAAAAGCTGCCGCAAAGGCGCTGATCTCCGCGAGACCCCTCGTGATGATGGAGGCTTTCGTGTTCTCCCCATAGCCCACACCATCGGCAATACCGACCGCCACGGCAATCAGATTCTTCAATACCCCGCCGAACTCGGTTCCCACGACGTCGGTGTTGATAAACGTCTTGAAGTAGGAATTGGTGGCCGCCGTTGCTACCGCCCCGGCAACCTCTTCACTTTCTGATGAGGCCACTGCCGCGGTCGGCTGTTCTTTTGCAATCTCGAGCGCGAGGTTAGGTCCACTCACCACGGCAATCCGGGACGACTCGATTCCTTCTTCTGCGATGACCTCGCTCATCCGAAGCCCAGAACCAGCCTCCACACCTTTCATCAGGCTCACTACCAGGGCGTCCGAGGTGATGTGGGCTCGGGCATCCTGGAGATTCGAGCGCAGGTGCTGGCTGGGAACGGCCAGGTAGACCTGGCTGGCATCACTCAACACCTCGGCCATGTCTGTCGAGGACTGCAGATTCCTCGGAAGATTGATCCCCGGGAGGTAGTCGCTATTGCGATTGGTGTTCTGAATTTCGCGAGCTATTTCTCCCCGCCTGGCCCACAGTCGTACTTCGGAGCCAGCATCAGCGAGGACCTTGGCAAACGTCGTGCCCCACGATCCGGCTCCCAACACTGCAAGATGGCTCATCGGGTCTCCTTCGCTCCAGTCCCATCATGCAGGGTTTTCGGTGGAGTTTCGTCTCGCAGTGAACCCACCAACCGGGCAATCTCCTGCATCAAAGCCTCCGTTGCCTCTTCGAGGAGCTCCCTGGTGAGCGGTTTTCCCTGATACTTACTGAGATCAAACGGCTCGCCCACTACTGCATCAATGGTGGTTCGAGGAAAGACGCGGATTTTCTTGGCGTAGCGACCCATCCAGTTCTGGGTGCCCCAATGTGCAGCCGGATAGAGCGGGATGTTTTGCTCGAGGGCCATTCGAACCGCACCCGTCTTGCCTCTCATAGGCCAAAAGTCGGGATCTTTAGTGAGAGTGCCCTCGGGATAGACGATGACGCCCTGATTCCGGTCAGTCAACAGCTTCGCTGCCTGCAGTGGTTGACCCAACTGAGCAGAGGCATCCCGCTCGACCGGAATCTGACCGCTAAAGCGCATGAGCCACCCGAGAGCAGGGACGCGAAACAGGGATGCTTTGGCCAAGAAGCGTGGGGTCCGGCGGAGTTTCCACACCACCACACCCATGACGATCGGGTCGATCTCGCTGTAGTGATTGGGCGAGAGGATGAACGGCCCAGACGTGGGTAGAGCAGAGCCGGGCCGAATGCGTAGCTTCACCATCGCGCCGAAGATCGGAAGGATCAAGATAGCGATAATCCGCCAGCGAATTTCGGCGGAGCGTCGGGGCTTGGAAGTCTCGGACACGGGAGCTATGCACCCAGTTCGAAGCTCACACCCAGCCCATCGAGCTTCTGGAGCAGGTGCTCATAGCCCCGGGAAATGATGCCGATATTGCTCACCTCGGAGGTCCCCTGCGCCGTCACCGCAGCAATCACGTGGCTAAAGCCACCCCGAAGATCCGGCACTCGAATGTTGGCTCCATGCAGCGGAGTAGGTCCGCTGACAACGGCAGCCTGTTCGAGGGGACGCCGTGGGACCCGACGGGTGATACTCGCGATGCCCTCTTTGTAAACCTCAATGTTGGCCCCCATTTGAACGAGAGCATCGGTGAACCCGAAACGGTTTTCATACACCGTTTCGTGGACGATGGAGCGACCTTCAGCCTGGGTGAGCGCAACCACCATGGGTTGTTGCCAGTCGGTCATGAAACCCGGGTGCACATCGGTTTCGATTACGACGGGTTTGATGGCCTCACCGGGGTGTCGGAAACGGATGCCCTCATCGTCGACATCGAAAAGTCCGCCCACTTTGCGATAAACGTTGAGGAAGGTCATCAGGTCTTGCTGCTTCGCACCCCGAACATAGATATCACCGCGCGTGGCAAGCGCCGCCGCTGCCCAACTGGCGGCTTCGTTTCGATCGGCGAGCGCGGTGTGGTGATAGCCCTGCAGGGTTTCGACGCCTTCGATGACGATGGTGCGGTTGGGCTCCACCACGATGATGGCGCCCATTTTCTGCAAGATGGCGATGAGATCAATAATCTCTGGCTCGATGGCCGCGTTGGTGAGCTCTGTGACACCTTTGGCTCGAACCGCGGTGAGGAGGACCTGTTCCGTTGCTCCCACGCTCGGGTAGGGCAGGTCGACTCTGGCACCCACGAGACGTTGGGGAGCCTTCAGGCGGATACCTTCGTAACTCTTCTCCAGCTCCGCCCCGAAAGCCCGCAGAGCATCGAGGTGGAAGTTGATGGGGCGATCTCCAATTCGGCAGCCCCCCAAATCGGGTATGAACGCTTCGCCGAGCTGGTGAAGGAGCGGCCCACAAAACAGAATCGGGATGCGACTCGATCCCGCGTGGGCGTCGATTTCGGCGAAGTGCGCACTCTTCACCCCCCGCGGGTCCAGGACGAGTTCACCATCGGCATCCTCGGTAACACTCACGGCGTGGGCTTCGAGGAGACCCCGCACCACGGCGACATCACTGATTGCCGGCACGCCTTTGAGCGTGCTGGGTGTGTCAGCCAGTAGCGCCGCCACCATGGCTTTGGTGACCAGGTTTTTTGCCCCTCGGACCGACACCTCACCGACCAGTGGTTTTCCACCCTCGAAGATGACGGTGTCCGCTGTTTCCGGCTGGGTCACGGCTGCCTTGGTGGCTCGCGTTCCGGCCGGGGTCATTTACTGACTCCTCGGGGGGAGAGTTGCCGGTCTCCAGGAATCTCTCGAGGATTCGAACGCATCGATTTTGTCCGCTTGTTGGAGGGTGAGAGCGATGTCATCTAGTCCCTCCATGAGGCGCCAGCGCGTGTAATCGTCGATGTCAAACGCGGAATGTACCGCTCCACACCGTACCTCACGGGCTTCGAGGTCAACGGTAACGTCCAGGCCCGGGTGTGCCTCTATTTCGGCCCAGATGGCCTCCACCACAGATTCAGGAACCACCGCGGTAACCAACCCTTGTTTGCCCGAGTTGGAGCGGAAAATATCCCCAAAACGGGATGACACGACAGCCTGAAAGCCATAATCCCGGAGCGCCCAAACGGCGTGCTCGCGCGAGGAGCCCGTCCCAAAGTCAGGTCCCGCCACCAAAACGGTGCCCTGGGAGTACGGCTCTTGGTTGAGAACGAAGTCCGGGTCATCGCGCCAGGCCGAAAAGAGCGCGTCGTCATACCCGGTCTTGGTCACGCGCTTGAGGAACTTGGCGGGAATGATCTGGTCGGTGTCGACGTTACTGCGGCGAAGCGGAACCCCGACGCCGTGAATCAAGGAGACCTTGTCCATTAGACACCTGCTTCCTGCATCAAATCCGCGGGACTCGACAAAGTCCCGCGAATAGCGGTTGCAGCGGCAACGACCGGCGAAACCAGGTGGGTCCTGGCGCCTTTACCTTGGCGTCCCTCGAAGTTTCGATTCGAGGTGGACGCGGCGCGCTCGCCCGGCCCCAACTGGTCGGGGTTCATTCCCAAACACATCGAGCACCCCGCAAAACGCCATTCGCCGCCAAATTCCTCGACAATCTTGTCGATACCTTCGGCTTCGGCCTCGAGGCGGACTCGGGCGGAGCCTGGAACAACCATCAAGCGCACGTGATCTGCCTTCTTCTGGCCTTTGATGATGGAGGCAAAGGTACGCAGGTCATCGAGGCGAGAGTTCGTGCAGGAGCCCATGAACACTGTGTCGACTTTGATGTCCTTCATCTTGGTCCCGGGCTTCAAATCCATGTATTCGAGCGCGCGCAGTGCAGCCGCTTTCTCGTTGGGGTCTGAGATGGTCTCGGGGTCAGGAATCGCATCATTGAGCGGCACACCTTGACCAGGATTCGTCCCCCAGGTGACAAAGGGCTCCAGTTCATTCGCATCGAGGAAGACCTCGGCATCGAAGACAGCGCCCTCGTCGGTGGGCAGAGTCTTCCAATAGGCGACAGCTTTCTCCCAGTCCTCGCCCTGGGGCGCGTGGGGGCGACCCTTGACGTAGTCAAAGGTTGTCTCGTCGGGGGCGACCATTCCCGCTCTCGCCCCCGCCTCAATGGACATGTTGCAGATCGTCATCCGCCCATCCATCGACAAGGAGCGGATTGCGGAACCGCGATACTCGAGCACGTAGCCCTGTCCCCCACCGGTTCCGATCTTGGCAATGACGGCGAGGATGATGTCTTTGGCGGTCACACCGGGCTTGAGCTCGCCCTCCACGGTGATGGCCATGGTCTTAAACGGTTTCACCGGCAGAGTCTGGGTGGCCAGCACGTGCTCCACCTCACTGGTGCCAATACCAAAGGCCATGGCACCAAAAGCGCCGTGGGTGGAGGTGTGAGAATCCCCGCACACGACCGTGATTCCTGGCATCGTCAACCCCAACTGGGGACCCACCACGTGGACAATGCCCTGTTCGATATCCCCCAGGGAGTGCAGTCGAATACCAAACTCTTCGGCGTTCTTGCGCAGCGTCTCGATCTGAGTCCTCGACGTGGGCTCCGCGATGGGTTTGTCGATATCCACAGTCGGGGTGTTGTGGTCTTCGGTGGCGATAGTGAGATCGGGTCTGCGAACCTGACGTCCGGACACGCGCAAACCATCGAAAGCCTGCGGGCTTGTCACCTCGTGGACCAGGTGCAAATCGATGTACAGAAGGTCGGGTTCGCCGTCCTTCCCTTGCGAAACAAGATGATCGGCCCACACCTTCTCTGCGAGGGTGCGGGGCTTAGTGCTGGTCATTGACGTGCTCTCCTTGAGACAAACGGTGTGTGAGGTGGCCGCAGGAGGAACTCCGCAGCGGTGGGGGCCTAGTTAGCGACCGCTGCGGCAAGCAAGAAGCGCGAGCCGAAACACCCCCACAGAATAACACCAGGGCCTCGACAGCGCCCTAGCGCGAGCTAGTCAACCGCTCTCTCCGCAGCTTCCAGAGACTTGCTCCCACCGACACCGCCATCGCCACCACAATCACGATGAGGGACTCCCAGGTGCCAATTTCTGGCACCCATTCCACGTGCTCTCCCCCGTTGATGAACGGGAGCTCATTGTCGTGCAGGGCATGCATGACGAGCTTGACCCCAATAAAGCTCAGGATGAAGGCAATACCGACATGCAGATAGACCAATTTGTCGATCAGGTGACCGAGCAAGAAATACAGCTGCCTCAACCCCATCAACGCGAAGACGTTGGCGGTAAACACGATGAAGGGGCTTTCGGTGATGCCATAGATCGCGGGAATCGAGTCGACCGCGAACACCACATCAGCGGTTCCAATGGCCACCAACACAATCACCAGGGGGGTCCACAGCATGCGACCATCGACGGGAATCCGGAACTTCAGTCCATGGAACTCATCGGTCATCTCCAAACGGCGCTGGAGGAAGGTGAGGAGTTTGTTTTCGCGCTCCACATCGTCTTCTCGGCCGGAGAAGAACTGTTGGATCCCAATGACGAGCAAGAAAGCCCCGAAGACATAAAAAATCCAACTAAAGCTGGCAATGAGCGCAGCACCCAGCAGGATGAAGATTCCCCGGAACAGGATGGCGAGCAAAATACCGATCATCAGAATCTCTTGCTGATACTTCCTGGGCACGGCGAACGACGCCATGATCAGGACAAATACGAAGAGATTGTCGATCGAGAGGCTGTATTCGGTGACCCAGCCCGCGAGAAACTCAGACCCCGCCTGCTCGCCGCCGACGACAAACATGACCCCACCAAAAGCGAGGGCAAGAAAAACATAGAACGCGACCCACGCCCCCGATTCTTTGCTGGAGGGAACGTGGGGTCGCCAAATAATGAGCAGGAGGTCCGCGATGAGGACGAGAGAGAGCACCACAAGCGATGTCACCTGGAACCACAGCGGTAGTGACATTGTCGACCGTCAACTCCTCCGCGTTATCCCTGGGATAAAACTACTCCGGCCACCATCTGAAACAGATGATGGCCGTGTGGTTCCGTGACCCCAGCGGGATTCGAACCCGCGTTACCGCCGTGAGAGGGCGGCGTACTAGGCCGCTATACGATGGGGCCGATCACGCAACAAGACAGTATGACACGCTCGCTAGTCGCCAGGCAAACGATCACGCAAACACTGACACGCGCATCGGCTCGACGGTCACCTCGAGCGGGAGCGCTTCCAATCGCTCACCATCGGCGTACGCCACAACACCAGGGCTTTCGACTCGAACGGAGCGTGCCTGACGGATGTGCACGCGGCGGTCTGTGACGTGCAGACCTTTGAACACGCGCGGATAGATGCGTAAGAAAGCGAGACGCGAAAGCGGATCGAGGGTGAATACATCGAGCTTCCCATCGACCAGTGAGGCCTCCGGCGTGACCTTCATTCCACCTCCAAAGCTTTGGGAATTCGCCACCGCGACTAGCAAATACGAGCCAGTCTCCTTCACGCCGTCAATGGTCAAGGTGTAGGGAATGGGGCGGAGTTTGGCCAATTCGATCAGCAACGCAAGGGTGTAGCGGTGGCGCCCCTTGGGGAACCGAATAGAGTTTGCTCGCTCGTTCACGAGGGCATCAAATCCGGCGGAGAAAACACAGGCAAAGGGATGCTCAACACCCGATTGTGACGTCGCAATCCCCAGATCAATCTGGCGCGGATCACCGCCCAAGGCAGTAATCAGGTGCTCGGTCGCCTGAGAGATGGACCCCAGCGGCAGACCCACATGCCGAGCGAGGTCGTTACCGGTCCCCGCAGGAATCACTCCCAGGGGAACATTCTTCTCCCGAGCCAGTTGCGCTCCCAGGTGAACCATCCCGTCACCACCGACAACAACGAGAACTGAATCCA
Source organism: Pontimonas sp. (assembly GCA_049460875.1). GTDB lineage: Bacteria > Actinomycetota > Actinomycetes > Actinomycetales > Microbacteriaceae > Pontimonas. Next base: position 9,838 of record JBMUEW010000015.1, on the reverse strand, counting down.
CCCGCAAGGCAGCGCGAGCAGCGACCTCGAGGGCTTGGTAATCACCTTCTTGCAGAGCAACGACGTCGTGGCCGGCGATACCAAGAGCCCTCGCCACGTCCCGTCCTGCCGTGCGGTTTTTCCCAAAGGACGCTTGCGGGTTGGAGGCAACCACAATGTGGCGAGGCGTCATCGACGACATAAGAACCAGTATGGAGCCAGGATAAGAAATCGGGCTACTTTGGCTGGGGTGCCTGGACTCGAACCAAGAACAACTGAACCAGAATCAGCCGTGTTGCCAATTACACCACACCCCACCAGAGCGGAGTTTCCTCCGCCGGGACCCTCGATACTCTAGCGCACGGCTACAGAGATTGGCGCAGAGCGGTGAGGCGCTGGAGCGTGGAGGGGCGCCCGAGAACCTCCATCGATTCAAACAGTGGAGGACTCACTCGTCGACCCGAAATCGCCACTCGGAGCGGTCCAAACGCATGACGCGGGGACACCTCAAGGCCCTCAACGAGTGCGTCTCTCAGCGCCTGCTCAAGAGAGGCTGTGGTCCAGTCATCGAGACCCTCGAGAACAGCCAGTGCCGCATCGAGCACATCGGCTGAGCGATCTCCGAGAGTCTTTCTGGCGTCATCCTCGATGGTCAAGGACTCATCGGAGGTGAACAAGAACGCAATCATCCCTGGCACTTCACCGAGCAGCGTGACGCGTTCCTGAACGTGAGGCAGTATTTCCTGGAGCACGACGCGATCTTTCTCACTGATCGGCTCCGACACCAATGTTGCGGCCTGCAGGTAGGGGACACATCGCTCACGAAAGTCTTCTGCAGAGAGCATTCGCAGGTGATCGCCATTGATGGACTCCGCTTTCTTCACATCAAAGCGGGCGGGGTTGGGGTTGATGCTGGTGACCTCGAAAGCTGTGACCATTTCCTCCAGAGTGAAGACATCACGATCGGGAGCAATGGACCATCCCAGAAGCGCCAGATAGTTGAGCAACCCCTCTCTGATAAAACCGCGCTCGCGGTGGAGGAAGAGGTTGGACTCGGGGTCGCGTTTGGAGAGCTTCTTGTTACCCTCGCCCATCACGTAGGGAAGGTGCCCAAAGCGTGGGATGTGCGAGGCAACCCCGATCTCTTTGAGTGCCAAATAGAGAGCGATTTGTCGAGGAGTAGAGGAGAGCAAGTCTTCTCCTCGAAGGACATGGGTGACACCCATAAGAGCGTCATCCACCGGATTCACAAACGTGTAGAGGGGTTTTCCTCCCGCTCGAACAATCACAAAGTCTGTTGTGGAACCTTTCGGGAAAGAAACCTCGCCGCGCACGAGGTCATCGAAACTAAAGTCCTGATCGGGTACTCGGAGCCGATATGCGGGTTCCCGTCCCTCATCCCGATACGCCTGCTTTTGGGCATCAGTGAGCTCACGCTCGTGGTTGTCATAGCCCTGCTTGGGGTCACGGCCGAGAGACGCATTTCGCGCCGCCATCTCGTCGGGGGTGACATAGCTCTCATACAAGTGCCCCGAGTCGACCAGGCGACCAATCAGGTCCCGATAGATGTCGGTGCGCTGTGATTGGCGATAGGGCTCGTGGGGCCCGCCCGTCTCCACGCCTTCATCCCACTCGAGACCCAGCCAGCGCAGTGCTTCGACGAGTTGCTGATAGCTCTCTTCGCTATCGCGCTCAGCATCTGTATCCTCCACGCGAAAGATGAAGGTCCCCCCGGTGTGCCGGGCGTAGGCCCAATTGAACAGAGCGGTCCGGATGAGGCCCACATGGGGGGTTCCCGTCGGAGATGGACAGAAGCGGACCCGGACATCGCTGCCGGAGGCCTGAGAGAAGTCAAGACTCATGAGACCACCAGTCTAAGAGCCGGATAGTGGCTATCGACATACACCCTCGGGGGGAGCACACTCCACGCACTAGATGTCATAGGTGATGGGCTCTGCGACTCCTCGAGGCGCACCGCTGGCCCGCTGTGCCGTCAGGGCAATACGAACCACCACCACTGCAACCAGAAGCACCGTGACAAAGGACAGTCCGTTGTAGCCGAGAAGCGCCAGCACCACTCCAGCGAGCGCCCCTCCTGCCGCCCCGGACCCACTCATCAGGAGGTCCGAGACTCCCTGTCTCGAAGCTCTCTTCTCGATCACGGTGGACTCAGAGAGCAGCGTCGATCCCGCCACGGTGGCCGCGCTCCAGCCAAGCCCTAAGAGAACAAGACCGATGACGACTGCGAGTTCGTTTTCGGAACCAAAACCGGTAAACATCAGGCTTGCTAACAGGATGGCTTGCCCGATCAGAATGGTGGGTATGCGTCCAATTCGGTCCGAGAGAATTCCGAATACCGGTGCGAGCGCATACATCCCGGCAATGTGCAGGGAAATGGTGAACCCCACGATGGCGAGGGATGCACCGTGGTGGACGAGGTGGACGGGTGTCATCGCCATGACGGAGACCATGGTGGCGTGACTGAGCGCAATAGACACGATGGCCGTCCTCGCGAGCACGATGTTGTCAACACTGGGCCCAAGGTTGTGACCTGTTGAGGGACTCCGCGAGAGCTCTTTGGCGAGTAACAGTGGATCGGGTCTCAGTCCCACCACATAGACCACAGCTGCGAGGCTCTGGGCTGCCAGGGTGAACACGAAGGGACCTGCGAGTTCAGGTAGACCGAGGAAGGACCCGAGCGCTTCACCGGGAGTGATGAGGTTGGGACCCGACACGGCCCCCACCGTCGTGGCCCAGACGACGAAGGACAGATCTCTCGATCGAGTCTTATCGGTCGCGATATCGGTGGCGGCAAAACGCGATTGCAGGTTTACGGCTGTTCCCACTCCAATCAGGGCGAGGCCCGCGAGCAAGACGGGAAACAGCTCTACGACCGTGGCAAGAATTGTTGTGACGGCACCGGCGGCGGCGAGCAGAGCGCCCGTGAACAAGGAGATTCGTCTCCCCGACCGCGCAGCCAACCGAGCAAGCGGGACAGCTGCCACCGCAGCACCGAGCGTGGACATCGTCGCCGCCATCCCGGACCAGGCTTCGGACCCTGAGAGTCGGCCAGCGAGAATAGCGCCCATCGACAAGGTGGCGCCCATGCCAAGGCCGGCCATCACCTGGCCCGTGATTAGTATCCTCCGGACGCGGCGCTGAAGTGCCTCGAGGTCGGTCTCAGTAATCGCGGTCATCGCGATTCTTCGCCGGGTTGGAGAGTGTTCCTAACCCCTCGATGGTGATGTCAATGGTTTGACCATCGACAAAACCGCCCGTGCCAGAGGGTGTGCCTGTGCAAATGACATCCCCCGGGAGCAAGGTCCAGACATCCGAGGCGAACTCGATAATCTCCGGGATGCCATAGATCAGGTCTTTGGTGCTGCCTTTGCGCCGAAGCTCACCGTCGACAAACGTTTCAATCATGAGATCAGAGGGGTCGATATCGGTGTCGATGAAGGGCCCTAGAGGACAAAACGTGTCATACCCTTTGGCTCTGGCCCACTGACCATCGGCAAACATGACATCTCTCGCCGATACGTCGTTGGCAATCGTGAAACCAAAGACGACGTCTGTCCAATCATCGGCCTTCACTCGTTTGGCGACAGCACCAATCACAATCGCGAGTTCACCCTCATGAACGATACGGCCCTCGACCGGAGGGATGATGATCGGATCGCCCGGCCCAATGACCGCGGTGTTGGGCTTGAGAAAGATCAGTGGATTATCGGGCCCCTCGTGAGCCATATCGGCTTTGTGTTCGGCATAGTTCATTCCCACACAGACAACTTTTGATCGCGGAATGACCGGTGCTAACAGGTGCGCCTTCTCGAGGGGAACGCGCTGCTCGGTGGGGTTGATGCCATGAAACAGTGGGTCGCCGGAGAGGACAACGAGTTCCTCCTCATCGAGAACACCGAACAGCGGCTCACCACCATCGAGGCTAAATCGAGCGACCTTCATAAAAACCAGCGTACCTAGGCGTCTTGCCGTTTCAGCCGCGCTGCTGCCCGAGCACGAAGCGTCTGGTCCAGCTCAACTTTGCGGATGCGAACAATCTCTGGAGTGACCTCGACACACTCATCTTCTCGGGCAAACTCGAGACTCTCTTCGAGGGACAGTTGTCGTGGTGGGGTGAGGCGCTCCAACTCCTCCGCAGTGGACGAGCGAATGTTATTGAGCTTCTTTTCCTTTGTGATGTTGACGTCCATATCCTCCCCACGGGAGTTCTCCCCGACCACCATGCCCTCATAGACGGCGTCGCCTGGTTTCACAAAGAAACTCATTCGCTCCTGGAGCGCCATCATCGCGTTTGACGTCACGACCCCCTGGCGGTCGGCCACAATGGAGCCCGAATTTCTGGTCACAATCGAGCCAGCCCACGGCCCAAACCCAGCAGATATCGCGTTTGCGATTCCTTGGCCGCGGGTGAGAGTGAGGAACTCTGTTCTGAAACCAATCAGACCGCGTGAGGGAACCGTGAAGTCCATCCGAACCCACCCGGTTCCGTGGTTGGACATGTTGTCCATGCGACCCTTGCGAGAGGCCAGTAGCTGCGTGATGGCACCGACAAACTCTTCGGGGGCATCGATGGTGAGAGCTTCAAAAGGCTCGTGGGTAGCACCATCCACTTTCTTCGTAACCACCTGTGGTTTGCCGACGGTGAGCTCGAAGCCTTCGCGTCGCATGTTCTCGACCAAAATTGCCAGCGCCAATTCACCGCGGCCCTGAACTTCCCAGGCATCGGGGCGCCCCACATCGACAACCTTGATGGACACGTTTCCGATCAGCTCCCGATCGAGTCGGTCTTTCACCATGCGTGCGGTGAGCTTGTGACCTTTGACCACGCCGGCAAGCGGTGAGGTGTTGGTGCCAATCGTCATCGAAATTGCCGGCTCGTCGACCGTGATGGCGGGCAGTGCCCTCACATCATCGGGATCAGCAATGGTCTCGCCGATAGTGATGTCCTCGATGCCGGCGACCGCGACGATATCACCCGCCGTCGCACTCTCCGCAGGATGCCGCTCGAGTGCCTTGGTTTTGAGAAGCTCGGTAATGCGAACGTTCTGAATCGACCCATCGTGTTTCACCCACGCGACGTTCTGACCTTTGGTGATCGTTCCATGAAAAACCCGTAACAAGGCGATACGCCCAAGAAACGGTGAAGCATCCAGGTTCGTGACGTGCGCTTGGAGCGGATGCTCATCGTCATAGCTGGGCGCGGGGATATGGGTCATGATGGCGCCAAATAGGGGCTCCAGGTCGGGATTGTCCGGGAGTGAACCATCTGCGGGGCGATTCGTGGAGGCAGCACCCGCGCGACCTGAGGCATAAATAATGGGCAATTCGAGGAGCGAATCGACGTCCACGTCGGGGACCTCATCGGCCAGGTCGGAAGCGAGACCCAACAGTAAGTCCTGGGTTTCGTGGACGACCGCGTCGATTCGAGAATCAGGTCGGTCGGTCTTGTTGACCACCAAAATCACCGGCAACTTCGCTGCCAGTGCTTTGCGCAAGACAAACCGGGTCTGGGGCAGTGGTCCTTCGGACGCATCGACGAGCAAGACCACACCATCGACCATGCTGAGTCCTCGCTCGACCTCGCCGCCAAAGTCAGCGTGACCAGGGGTGTCGATCACGTTGATTGTGATGTCTCGATTACCAGAGTGGGGGCCCTTGTAGGTCACTGCCGTGTTCTTGGCCAGAATCGTGATGCCCTTTTCTTTCTCCAAATCACCCGAATCCATGGCTCGCTCAGCCACGGCGGCGTGCGCGGAGAATGCCCCGGTTTGAGTGAGCATCGCATCGACCAGTGTCGTCTTACCGTGGTCGACGTGGGCAACGATGGCGACGTTTCGCACGTCATTGCGTGTGGCATGAGCCATGAGGGAATCCTTCGGGGCGTGGGGCGCAGAAACTATCAACCCAAGCCCTGCTCCCCTATCTTACCGAGCTCTAAGCCTGGGGCTTTAGCATGGGACGATGAGTCGCCACAGCGCTATCGAGTCCCACGTCTTGGTCTATGACGGGGATTGTGCATTCTGCACGCTGTGGGTTAATCGGTTGCGCCAGTGGCTTCCCGCATTTCCCGAGGCAAAGACTTCACAGAGTGTGGCTCTCGACTCGTATGCGCTCACTCACGACGATGTGGAGAAGTACGCCTGGTACATCACGCCCTCTCACCAATACGCGGGGCATTTAGCGACGAGTGCTCTTCTGCGAGCCCAACCCCGGTTTGGGCTGAGGCTTGTGGGGTGGCTCCTGGCGACGTGGCCGATTTCGTGGGTTGCAGCCGGCGTCTATGCCTTCATTGCAAGATTTCGCCACAAACTCCCCGGTGGCACCCCGGCGTGTGACCCGGCGAGTCCTTCCCGCTAACGATGTCCAAAGCGAGGCTGATCACCGAGATCGTTATCGTCTTGGGGCTCAGCATTGGGATGAGCGCGCTCTATTCGATAGTGAACATCGCTGTTCGTCTCTCTCGGGAGGCTGGACTTTCGAGCCAATCGGCCACCCTGAACCGGTCAGCAAGCGAGCTCGAATGGGCCGACTTTCTTTACCAAACTCTCGGAATCCTCTCGAGCCTGGTCCCCGTGGCGCTCGTGGTGTTCCTGCTCTGGAGTAACCGCAAGCCTCATCTGGGCGCGCTGGGACTTGATGGCTCCCGGTGGGGTCGAGATAGTGCAGCGGGGCTGGGTCTCGCAGCACTCATCGGGATACCCGGTCTTGGCCTCTATCTGCTGGGCCGAGAGCTGGATCTCACAGTCACCGTGGTGCCGAGCGCGCTCAACACCTACTGGTGGACTATTCCGATGTTGATCGCCTTGGCGCTTCGCGCCGGGATTCTCGAGGTAGTAATCGCGATGGGTTACCGCTTTGCCAGGCTCCGACAGCTCGGTGTCTCAATGTGGCCGATCATCGTGGTGCAGGCCGTGTTGCGAGCGAGCTACCACCTCTACCAGGGGTTCGGAGCATTCATAGGGAACTTTGTGATGGGACTCATCTTTGGCTGGATCTATGCAAAAACCGGGCGTCTAGCGCCGTTGATCGTCGGTCACACCGTGATCGACATTGTCGCTTTCGTGGGTTATCCGCTTGCGCTCAGCTTTCTGCCAGAAACTCTCGGGTTTGTGCTCTAGCGTTTCCTTCCGTGACAACTCCGGATATTGGTCAGGTAGCGCCTGACTTCACCCTCCCTGGAATCACCATGGTGGATGGCGAACCGGTCAAAGCACACTTCACTCTCTCTGAGCGCCGCGGGCACCCCGTGGTGCTCGCCTTCTACCCGGCGGACAATTCCCCGGGTTGCACGGCGCAGCTGTGTAGCTACCAGGATGAGCTGGATACCTTCCAGGACCTGGGCGCCGAGATTTGGGGTATCTCCCGGCAACACACCGGCTCGCATGAGAAGTTCGCTCGCGCCAAGCGTCTCGATTTCCCGCTACTGGCCGATGAGAAGGGTGACGTCGTCAATTCCTACGGCGTGGGCTTGCTGGGCTTGGGTGTTCGCCGCAGCATTTTCATCATTGATGCCGAGGGTCGCATCGCCTGGAAACACGTCGCACTGGTCGGGGTTACCTTCCAAAGCGCTGACACACTCAAGCGCGAACTGGTGAAACTCTAGGCAAACGCCTCGATCGGCGGGCACGCGCATACCAGGTTCCGATCTCCAAACGCCTGATCCACCCGCCGTACCGGGGGCCAGTACTTGGTCGCCACTCCGGGGATGGCCTGGAGAGCGACCTCGGCATCCGTCGCGATCGAGTACTGGGCCGGGTATGCGGCAATCTCGCGTGAGTAAGGGTGGGACCAGTCAGAGCCACTGACATGGGCCGCTGTGTGGGGGGCATTGACCAGCGGGTTGTCCTCCGCGGGCCAGACTCCGGCGGCTACCTGGTCGGCTTCCTGACGAATAGAAATCATCGCGTCGATGAAACGATCGATTTCGCTCAAGTCTTCGCTCTCGGTGGGCTCAATCATGAGGGTTCCGGCGACCGGGAACGACATGGTGGGGGCGTGGAAACCGTAGTCCACGAGACGCTTGGCCACATCGTCGACCGTGATGCCGGTCGCTTGGGTGAGCGGTCGAATATCGAGGACTGCTTCGTGAGCGACCAGGCCGTTGTCACCGGTGTAGAGGACGGGATAGTAATCGCGAAGCCTGGCCGCCACATAGTTGGCAGCCAACACCGCAGAAGCCGTGGCTTTGGCTAAACCATCGGGCCCCATCATGCGGATATACGCCCACGGAATGGGCAGGATGCTAGGGCTTCCATAGGGCGCAGCAGACACCGGCACTCCACCATGAATGGTGTTCCCCGGCTCACCGGTCTCCTCATCGAAGGGCGGGTGCTGGGTCATTTGCGCCATCGGGTGGCCGGGAAGGAAGGGGGCGAGGTGGGCTTTGGCGCCGACCGGGCCGACACCTGGGCCACCACCGCCGTGGGGAATGCAGAAGGTCTTGTGCAGGTTCAAGTGGGAGACATCGCCCCCAATGTCGCCATAGCGCGCAAAACCGACAAGAGCGTTGAGGTTCGCGCCATCGATATAGACCTGACCTCCAGCCTCGTGAACCGCGTCGGTCACATCTTTGATGCCGTGTTCGTAGACACCGTGGGTGGAGGGGTAGGTCACCATCAGGGCAGCCAGATTGTCACCGTGCTCGGCAATCTTCGCCAACACATCATCGATGTCGACGTCGCCGTTGTCTTTGCAGGCGACAACCACCACGGTCATTCCCGCCAGCACAGCACTCGCGGCATTGGTCCCGTGGGCGCTCGAGGGAATTAGACACACGGTGCGGTGAGCATCACCTCTCGAGAGGTGATACCCGCGAATGGCGAGGAGTCCCGCGTATTCACCCTGACTTCCGGCATTGGGCTGCAGTGAAATCGAGTCATACCCGGTCAATTCCGCAAGCCACGTCTCGAGGTGAGACATCATGATCAAGTAGCCCTGAGTGTCCTCCGTTGGTGCAAAGGGATGCAGCGCGTTGAACTCGGGCCAGCTGACCGCTTCCATCTCGGTGGCGGCATTAAGTTTCATCGTGCAGCTGCCGAGGGGAATCATGCCGCGATCGAGCGCATAGTCTTTCTCCGCGAGCCGCTTGATGTAGCGCATCATGGAGGTCTCGGAACGGTGCGAGTGGAAGACCGGGTGAGCCAGGAACTCGCTTTCTCTCGCGAGTGACTTCGGGAGCGCAGCGTCCGCGCTCTGTCCTGTGTAATCAGTCAGTTCAAAAAGTGTCGCCAGTGTCTGCTCGAGTGAACCGGCCAGGATTCCGGTGTGCTCTCCGACGCTGGTTTCATCCAGTGACAGAGAAACGGTGTCGTCGTTCACCACGGTGATGAGTACTCCCAGCTCCTGCGCTTTCTTCGCAAGGGCGCGGGCGTGACCGGGAGTGCGAATGGAGAGGGTGTCAAAGAAGTCCTCGTGGAGAACCTCATGCCCCGCCTTCACCAAAGCATCCTTGAGACCGGCAGTCTTTCGGGCGACATCGGAGGCGATGCTCCTGAGGCCTTCGGGGCCGTGGTAGACCGCAAACATTCCCGCCATCACGGCGAGGAGAACCTGGGCGGTGCAAATATTGCTCGTTGCCTTGTCCCGCCGAATGTGCTGCTCACGAGTCTGCAATGTCAAGCGATACGCCGCGTTGCCTTCAGCGTCTTTGGAGACCCCAATGAGACGGCCGGGGAGCTGACGCTCTAGGCCCGCTCTCACTGCCAGGTAACCGGCGTGGGGTCCACCGAATCCGAGGGGAATCCCAAAGCGCTGAGTGGTTCCGGCAGCAATATCTGCGCCCATCTCACCGGGCGACGTCAACAGGGTCATCGCCAGCAGGTCAGCGGCAACAATAGCG
>JBMUEW010000014.1:0-27404 GCA_049460875.1 Pontimonas sp. | reverse complement strand
CCTACACCTATGTTTTCGGGAACCTCGCTGATTTGGGGCACCGACCACGAGCTGTTGCCGGTGGAGTTTTCGGGGCGGGAGCGCCGATTCTCCTCGTAATCCTGGCCGCGACCGGGGCGCCATTGCTCGCCTCCCCGGAGCGCTTAGGGCTGGCCGCCTATCTTGTTCTGGGGCCCATGGTGATTGCTTATCTCGCGTTTACTTCGGCGCTTGCCAGGCTTCAAGCCAGCACCGTGGCGACCATTGCACTCCTCGAGCCAGTCGTCGCGACAGTTCTCGCCCTGGTCGTCGTGGGAGAGATCCTGGGAGTCCAGGCGATTGTGGGAATTGTGTTGGTGTTAGTTTCATTGGCGGTTTTCTCGGTGGCGAAGGGTCCCCAAAGGCGTTCGTAAGGTTCTATCCTTGAGGCTATGACCGACGAGCCTCTGGACGATGAAGTCCCCGAGGGTCCTCGCCGAAAGACCTTTGAGCCGCTTGCCGACGACGCTGTTTTTACCGGCGCTATTCCCGTCGTTGACGACGTTCCCGATGACTCTTCTGCTGAAGAGCCCGCGAGCATTCCTAACCCTCCAGTTCGGACATCGCTCGCGGAGTCCGCAATCTTAGAGAAATTCGGTGACCCGAACGCAGGTAGTACTGCGGACATGATGGCTGAACTCGAAGCGCAGGTCACGCTCAAAGAGCAGGAAGAACAGGCTTTTGCTGACTGGGAGAGCAGGGTTCGAGAAATCTTGGGGGATGATGCGGAGCCCCTGATCGCCCGTGAGCGCATCATCTTTGACGGGGGAGACCCCGGTCCTCTGGAGACCGGGGAACCCGAGGAGCCAGCCATCGAGGAACCCGAGGATGCACCAGCAGACGAGTCCGAAACAGAGGACGACGAGAGCGAGACTACGGGCGACCAGCACGTAGCAGGCGCTGAGGCACTCAACGATGAAAAGAGCCTGGGTGCTAAGAGGGACGACGCCTCGCCTGAGGTCTCACCTCAGGAGGACAATCTGCCGGCTTCTGCGCCCACAACCCACCTTTCACAGTCGAGTGTCGGGGCCCTTGGTTCCTGGTGGGGTATCGCAGTGCCGATCGCGGCAATACTGGCGGGCGGGTACTTGTCGTTTCGTGGCCTGGGAATTCTGGAGTCTGTTGTTGTACTCGGAGCAGTGACGCTGGTCACGAGCGGCATTGTGGGGGTTCTCTCCCACCAAGGGTTCCGCAGAGGTCTGGCAACTCAGGATCTCCTTCGAGGTAGCTTCGGTGAACGAGGAGCGCTCATCCCCGCGGTGCTGGTCGCGATAATTCAAATTGGTCTGGCGAGTGCACTGCTGTGGTGGGCCTCGGATGTATTGGTCGACATTGTCAGTGGCGCTGGCCTGTGGCCCTACGAGCGGTGGATCGGAGCGGCGGGGTCGTGGGGGCTCCTGGTCGGTGTTGTGGCTGCCCTCACCCTGGTGAGTTCCCGGGTGTTACACGGGGCGTTGATAGCTGGCTCACTAGCCTCACTTGGTGCTCTCGTCATCCTGCTTGTGCTGGGTCTGCCTGTCATGGAGAGCGCTCTGGACTGGAGCTGGAGCGCCGAGTGGACGACGGTGGTCTCAGCGGTGTCACTCCTGTTGTCGCTCGCTGTCAGCGTGACTGTCTTTGTGGCAGCCGATATTCCAACACTCGGTAGGTCGACTCCAGCCCGAGTAGGAGGTGTGGTCTCTGCGCTCGCCCTTGCGCTACCAGCCCTCGCGCTTGCGGGAGTTGCCTCGTGGATGGCGCAGAGCTCACCGCTGATTTCGCTGGGTCTTTTTGCCGACCCGGTAGGAACACTGACCGAAGGGGCTCCCGCGTACTATCCCAGCATCGCTGCGTTTGTCGCCGTTGTTCCACTCGTCGCGGTGGTTTCCCTTCTCACCCGTTCTGCAAGCGCTGTCGTGCCGACGATTCCATTCCCCGGCCCTTGGCGCGTTCATGCCGCCATCATGCTTGGCGTTGTCACGGTGGTGGGGTCGCTTGCGCTCGTGTTCAACCTCCAGCTCATCGAGGTTCTTGGCGATATTGCGCTGTCTGTGGGGGTAGTCGTCTCGGCTGTGGCGGCCATTCTCGCCAAGGAATGGGCTGTGGTGGCGGCCGCGAGGCGATCGGGGGGGAGCTCCGTTCGAGCTCTTCCGCTTGGCACTTTGCTGATTTCGGTTGCCGCGGGCTTTGGTTTGCTGGACTCGGACGTGAGCTGGTTGGCGTGGCAGGGTTATCTGTTCCCAGCATTGGATGCTGCTGGTGTGATGGATCTGTCCCAGGCGGAGCCCGGTGTCCTGGTGTCGTTCGTTCTTGCGGCTCTCGTGTCCGGGATAGGCGCCCTGGTAGAGCGATCCCGAGTGAGGAAGGGCAGTGATGTCGAAGTCGACTAAGCCGTTATCCGAAGTCGTGGACATTATCGAGTCTTTGTGGCCATCGTCGGGAGCGGAGGAATGGGATGCGCCCGGTCTCGTTGTCGGCTCACCAGATCACATGGTGAGTTCTGTTCACCTCATGGTTGACGCGACTCTCGATTCCATTGCTGAGGCGGTTCAAGACGGTGCCGATCTGATCGTGGCTCACCATCCCCTGCTGTTGCGTGGAGTCACCACTGTTGCAGAATCCACTTACAAAGGTCGGGTCATCGCCGACCTCATTCGAGGTGGGGTGGCACTGTATGCCGCGCACACCAACGCCGATGTGGTCCCGACGGGAACGTCAGCGCAGTTAGCGAATCTTTTGGAACTGACCGACCAGGTGACTCTGACGGAGTCGGTTACTCCAGGGCACGGCTTGGGGCGCGTGGGGACTTTGCCATCGCCCATGAGTTTGTATGAGTTAGCGGTCAAGGTGGGGGAGTTTCTTCCGCAGACCGCGGTGGGCCCGGTAGTCGCGGGAGACGCCGAGTCGATGGTGTCACGAGTGTCGGTGTGTGCGGGGGCGGGAGATTCCTTGCTGGATAACCCCGCGGTGCTCTCCAGCGATGTCTACATCACCAGTGATCTGCGCCACCATCCGGCCAGTGAGGCGCGCGAGCAGGCTGTACTGGTGGGTGGACCCTCGCTGATCAACATTTCCCATTTTGCGGCTGAGTGGTTGTGGCTAGACCAAGCCGCGGCAGAACTCGCGAAGGCAACAGGCCTGAGTGTTACCGTGAGTGACGTCAACACCGACCCCTGGTCGTTCCAAGTTCATCGCGTAGGAGGCTAACGGGTGGCAGTCACCGCATCGCCCGAGATTCAAGCTCGCCTGCTCGATTTGGCGGCCTGTGATCTCGCGATTCAGCGGGCTTCCGTTGCTCTGCGAGGGCTTTCTGACAGTCTCCACATCCCGACGTTGGAAGCGGCGCTGGAGGACATCAGGGGACGCCTTCACGAGGCGCTGGTCGAGAAAGAGTCGATCCAGGCCGAATTGACCCGTGCAGAGTCGGATGTGGAGCTCGTCGAGTCCCGCATTGCCCAAGATGAAGAGCGGCTGGTTCACACCGCGTCCGCGAAAGACGCTCAGGGTCTCGAGCACGAATTGGATTCGCTGAAGAAGCGTCGCTCGGACCTGGAGGATATTGAGTTGGCCATCATGGAGCGACTCGAGCAGGCCGACAGCGCGCTGTCCGGACTCGAGGCTGAGCGTGCTACTGCTGAGGGCGCGTTGAGCGATGCAAGGAGTCAGCTCGATGCGAAAAGTGCTGAACTCACGGCAGAGCGCACTACTCAGGAGGCCTTGCGGGGCACCATCGTGTCCTCACTTCCCGAGGATCTCTATGCGCTCTATGAGCGGCAACGCGAGCGCTATGGCGTGGGTGCATCGCATTTGCGCGGAGGTGTGTCCAGTGCAAGTGGTGTGGCCCTTACGGAGTCGGATCTCCAAGACATCAGGACTGCCGCACCCGACCAGGTCATGCTGTGCCCGGATAGCAACGCGATTTTGGTGCGCACGTCGGAGTCAGGCCTGTGACCTACGACCGTTTAGTCGTCGAGGCTGATGGCGCGTCTCGGGGTAATCCCGGAGCGGCCGCTGGCGGTGCCGTGGTCATCAACCCCGAGACCGGGGATGTTCTCGCTCGAGCTGGTGTGTTGTGTGGGGAGGCGTCCAATAACGTGGCCGAGTATCGCGGAATGATTGAGGGCATAGATATTGCCTTGGCGCTTGCCCCCCAGGGTTCGATCCACGTTCGAATGGACTCCAAGTTGGTGGTGGAACAGATGTCGGGACGATGGAAAATCAAACATCCCGATATGCAGGATCTTGCGCGCCGGGCTAGAGAGTTGATGGGGTCGCACCGAGTCACCTTTGAATGGGTGCCCCGAGAAGACAACGCCAGGGCCGATGCCGCCGCGAATAACGCTCTCGATCGCGGGGAGTCATACCGCGAGCTCTAGTGCCCGAGCTCATACTCGCGTACCCTGGAGGGGTTGGAAGGGGTCGGCCAGGCAATCGCGTCACTATTTCGGTAGTGCCGAGGAACGTCCGGGCTCCCCAGAGCAGGACGGTGGGTAACACCCACCCGGAGCAATCCGCGAGATAGTGCCACAGAAAACAGACCGCCCGGGTAACCGGGTAAGGGTGAAACGGTGGTGTAAGAGACCACCAGAGGTTCGGGTGACCGAATCTGCTCGGTAAACCTCGTCCGGAGCAAGGTCAAACAGACACCTACCAGGTTGCTCGCCTGAGTGTCGGGTAGACCGCTAGAGATGGCTGGTAACAGCTATCCGAGAAAGATGATTGCCACCGAGGCAACTCGGTACAGAACCCGGCGTATCGGCCGACCCCGCCAACACTAAACGCTACGTAGTACCGTCACGACCTTCCCCATGACCGTCGCGTGGTCACCGAGGATTGGCTCGTAAGCGCTGTTCTGCGGAAGCAACCAGGTGTGCCCGTCGCGTTGTTTGAAGACCTTCACTGTGGCCTCGTCATCGAGCATGGCCGCGACGATATCCCCGTTGTCCGCGCTCGCCTGTGAACGCACTACGACCCAATCACCATCACAGATGGCTGCATCGATCATCGAATCTCCGACCACCTTCAGCATAAAGAGCTCTCCGTTTCCGACGAGTTGGCGGGGGAGCGCCATCACGTCGTCGACGTTCTGCTCCGCTGTGATCGGGATACCAGCCGCAATGCGACCAACAAGTGGAACGGACACCACGTCATCGCTCGAAGGAAGCAAAGGCGTGATGGAAGCTCCCGCCTCGGGAGTGAGCCTTTTGATGACCTCGAGGGTCCTGGCGGTGTTCGCGTGGCGCTTGATATAGCCGGCTCGCTCGAGTTGGCTCAGCTGGTGGGACACACTCGAGGTGGAGGACAGGCCTGTGTTGTCGCAGATCTCCCGCATGCTCGGGGGAACCCCACGGGAGTCCAAGGACTGCTCAATAAATGCCTGAATTTTTTGCTGCTGTTCGCTCAACATGCCCTCAGACTAGCGTCTTTCGAACACTTTTTCTATACATTCGTTCGAAACGTGTCGCAGCGTGTCGGTGGTGGGCGACACACTGAGAGGAAATCAATGCTTGACAAGACAAGTATTCGAACATATATTCGAAACAGAGGTTCGGGCAGGTCCTCCCGGCCGAGGGTCTAGCCCGAGCCTCTGAACCAGAAGAGAGGTCATCATGACAACCCACACCGGCACCTTGCGTATTACCCGCCGAGGACGAGTTGTTCTCGCAACCGTGATCGCACTTCCCGTGCTCGTTGTGTCGCTCTTCCTTGCGACCCCGGGAGCACTAGCCGAAAGCTCGAGCGCTCCGGACACTCACGAATACGTCACCGTCCTCGCCGGAGACACGCTGTGGACAATTGCCGAGAGTGTGGCGCCCGAAAGCGACCCTCGCGACGTTGTTCACGAGATCATGACTCTGAACCAGTTGTCCTCTGCAGCGCTCGTCCCGGGTCAGGAAATCGCGATTCCGCGTAGCTAAAGCGGGTTCGCTGGGCCCGGGTACGATTACGGTGTGGCCTCTCTCAATGACCTTCCGTTGCGCGATGATTTGCGCGGGAAAGAGCCCTACGGGGCGCCGATGGTCCCTGTTCGATATGCACTGAACGTCAACGAAAACACTCACGCCGTTCCGGCCGATGTCCGTCGAGGAATTCTCGACGAACTCTCGACCGCTCTGGAAACCATCAACCGTTACCCGGACCGGGAGTTCACGGCGTTGAGGGGCGCCCTCGCTTCGTACGCTTCAAGTTCCTACCGTGAAGGTGTCATCTCGCCGGACATGGTGTGGGCTGCTAATGGTTCCAATGAGGTCCTCCAGCACGTTCTCCAAGCATTTGGCGGCCCCGGCCGCTCGGTGCTCGGATTTCCTCCGACCTATTCCATGCACCCCATCATTGCCGAGGCGACGGGAACGGCATGGATTGCCGGCAGAAGGGAGGACGACTTCACTCTCTCGACAGAGAACGTCGTCGAGGACATCACACGGCACACACCCGATCTGGTGTTTTTTTGCGCACCCAACAACCCCACGGGGACTCCTGTGTCGTTGGAGACAATCGTTGCCGCTTACGACGCAACCCCGGGGGTTGTTCTCGTCGACGAGGCCTACGTCGAGTTCTTGCCTGAGGGAACACACACGGCCGCAGAGCTTCTCGCAGGGCGCGAGCGTCTTGTGGTGTCGAGGACCATGTCGAAGGCGTTCGCTTTTGCGGGTGCGCGAGTGGGATACCTGCTAGGGGATGCGGCCGTGATGGACGCCATGCGGCTGGTTCGGCTTCCGTATCACTTATCCGCGCTCACTCAAGCGGCTGCGATTGCAGCTCTCTCGCATCAAGAAACCATGCTGGCCATGGTCGCTGACATCCGAGCGCAGCGAGACCGACTCCTCCGCGAGCTCCCGGAGATGGGGTACCCCACCGCATACTCGGAGGCCAATTTCGTTCTCTTTGGTGGCGTGTCAGATCCGGCGGCTCTCTTCGCGTCGCTACTCGAGCACGACATCCTTGTTCGAGACGTCGGAATTCCCCACCACCTGAGAGTGACAGCGGGTACTGCGGAGGAGACGGAGTTCTTCCTCCAGACGCTGGCTAAACTGAGCGGGTGACTGAAGCACCTCGCACCGCCACGAAAGAACGCTCGACGTCAGAGTCGAGCGTTAAGTTGTCGTTGAATCTGGACGGGACGGGCTCGTCCCGAATTTCCACCACGGTGCCGTTTTATGACCACATGCTCACCGCCCTCTCGAAGCACTCTTTGATCGATTTAGACATTGAAGCTTCCGGTGACACGGACATTGATATTCATCACACGGTGGAGGACACCGCCATTGTTCTGGGGAGTGCACTAGGAGAGGCCCTGGGAGATAAAAAAGGTATCGCTCGCTTCGGTGACGCCCTCGTGCCCCTGGATGATGCGCTGGCTCGAGCTGTCGTCGATGTCTCTGGCCGTCCCTACCTCGTTCACACCGGCGAGCCAGAAGGATTCGAGTACCACGCTATTGGTGGGCACTTCACCGGATCACTTGTGCGCCACGTGTTTGAAGCCATCACGATGCATGCTGACCTGACGGTTCACATCACAGTCTTGGATGGTCGCGACCCCCACCACATCGCTGAGGCAGAGTTCAAAGCTTTTGCGAGGGCTCTCAGGCGAGCCATCGCTAGGGACACCCGTGTTGAGGGAATCCCCTCGACAAAGGGCGCTCTCTAGTCGTGGGCAAGAACGTCGTTGTTTTCGACTATGGGTCGGGCAACGTCCATTCAGCACTGAAAGCCTTAGAGCATGCAGGCGCGTCCGTGAGTCTTACGCGTGATAAGACCCGGGCCCTCGAGGCCGATGGTCTTGTCGTTCCGGGTGTGGGAGCGTTCGAAGCAGTCATGACGGCGTTGGTCGAGGCCGGCGGGGATCAGATTATTGACTCCCGGCTCGCTGGAGGGAAAGCGGTGCTCGGCATCTGTGTCGGCCTCCAGGTGTTGTTCGAGACTGGAATGGAGCACGGGGTGACGACCGCGGGCCTGGGACAGTGGCCAGGAGTGGTGGACAAGTTGGAAGCACCGAGGCTTCCCCACATGGGGTGGAATACGGTCGATGTAGCCGAGGGTAGCCAGCTCTTTCGTGGCGTGGAAGACGAACGTTTCTATTTTGTTCACTCGTATGGCGTGACTCAGTTTGAGCTCGAGGGTGGAGGGCCCTTGACTGCGCCACTTGTCACGTGGGCGGAACACGGCCAACGATTTGTCGCTGCCGTCGAGAACGGACCCTTGAGTGCAACCCAGTTTCACCCCGAAAAATCCGGGCCAGCGGGCCTGACGTTGCTGCGGAATTGGGTCCAATCGCTGTAGCTGGTCACCGGTGGCACGAGGGTGCGCTGAACCGGAGTAGTATCTCTTTCTTGTGCCGACCTTGGCACACGTCTCCATACATCACCCGAAGGTCTTGTCCTTACTTTTCTTATGAACGAGTTCTCCCAATCCCCGCACTTGATTCTGTTGCCCGCTGTCGATGTTTCTGGTGGGAAAGCGGTTCGACTCACCCAGGGTGAATCGGGAACGGAGACCGCATACGGTGATCCGATTGAAGCGGCCGAGGAGTGGATGCGGCAGGGAGCCCAGTGGCTTCACCTTGTCGACCTAGATGCCGCGTTTGGTAGGGGGGATAACCGGGCGGTTATTCGCAAAGTAGTCAAAGCTGTCGGCAAGAAAGTCAACGTGGAGCTCTCGGGCGGAATTCGAGACGATGAGTCCCTCGAAAACGCTCTCTCCACGGGTGCCGTGCGGGTCAACCTCGGAACCGCGGCGCTGGAAAACCCCGAGTGGACCGCCCACGTGATTTCCGAATACGGCGAAGCCATTGCTGTCGGTCTTGATGTCCGTGGTGAGACCCTCGCTGCCAGGGGCTGGACGAAAGAAGGCGGCAACCTCTTCGAGACGCTGGATCGACTCAACGAGTGTGGCTGCGCGCGATACGTGTTGACCGATGTAACCAAGGACGGGACCATGCGCGGTCCCAACGTTGAGCTCCTCGCGCAGGTGCTATCCCAGACAGATCACCCCGTGATCGCCTCGGGAGGCATCTCATCGCTCGATGACATTGCTGCCCTCCGTGAGCTCGTTCCCCTCGGCCTCGAGGGTGCGATTCTCGGCAAAGCCCTCTATGCCGGCGCCTTCACGCTGACTGAGGCCCTGGATGTCGCCGGGCGCTGATTCCGCTGGCCAACCCTTCGCGGGGAGGTCGTTTGAGCCCCATCCTTTCCAGGGCGACGCCGGAGAGGCCGACCCTGCGCTCCATGACGCGCTCACGTCATTTGCTGAGATTCGTCACAATCCGCTGGGCGACACGGAGGGTGCGTTTTCCAGGCTTATTGACGCCCTCCAGGGCGCGAGATTGCTCGTGCCACTTATTGCGGAAGCAGGTGATTACGGCCTCACAGAGTCAGGTGCCGTAGTCGAGAAAACCCAAGAGCTCTCTATCGTCCATGTTGAAGGTCCAGACGGTCGTGCCGTAGCACCGCTGTTTAGCTCGGTGGAGGCTATGGGGCGCTGGAATCCAGAAGCGCGCCCGGTTCCTGTGGAGGCGGCCAGAGCCGCACTCGCCACCGCGGCTGAGGGCTTGGGCCTGATGGTGCTCGATCCAGGATCATCCCATGTGGTAACACTCCGAAGAAGTGCACTCGAGTCGATTGCGACGGGCAACCCCTACCGCTCACCCCTGAGTGATCCCGACGTCCGCACCGCCCTTGAGGAGGGAACGAGGCCGTATGGAAGCGACGTTGTCGCTCTCGAGATCCGAAGCGGTGACTCGGCCAGGACGCTTGCCGGACCAGAAGTCACTGTTGCCCTGACGCTGGTTCCAGGGCTTGCTCCCGAAACTTTGTCTCATATGCTCGAGGGAATTTCGCAAGCCTGGGCGAACCACCCAGTGCTCATGGCGCGGGTTGATGGTCTTGCCATCACCGTGGTCTCCGCTTAGTTCACGGGGCCCGTGAATTTTTCTCCAGGCCCTTGGCCGGGCGCATCGGGGAACGGTGACGCCTCCCGGAAAGCGAGCTGGACAGAACGCAAGCCATCGCGCAAACTCCTCGCGTGATGGTCACCAATCTCCGGGGCGGCAGCGGTAATCAGACCCGCCAGCGCGGTGATGAGCTTCCTGGCCTCCGCGAGATCGGTCTCCTCGTCGGGATTGTCTGACAGTCCACATTTAACGGCCGCTGCGGAGAGCAGGTGCACAGCCACCGTGGTGATGACCTCGACGGCTGCGACATCGGCAATGTCTCTCGCTAGCTCGTCGAGCGGTTCGGTATCCACAGGGCTCCTCATTTTTCTCGCTAAGTGGGCGAAAGACTGCTATTGTTCCAGAGGTTCCTGCCCCTGGGGTGGGAATACTGCGAAGTGGAGAAACCTCCCACCCGCGTATGCCGCAAGGCTACCGGGTCGTTGCACTCCGTGATGTCTCAGGTCATCACAGCGATAAGGGTGCGAGAGAGCGTGTGTTCTCTGAAGTTTCCTTCGCTCGCTGGAGTAACCGCAGAACGAAGGGAAGATTGGTATCAGCGATCCCAGAATCAACGACCGCATTCGGGCAAGCGAGGTTCGCCTCGTGGGACCCGAAGGGGAGCAGGTCGGAGTCGTGCGCATCGATGTTGCGCTGCGTCTAGCTCAAGAAGCTGACCTTGACCTTGTCGAGGTTTCCCCGAACTCGAACCCACCAGTAGTCAAAGTAATGGACTACGGCAAGTTCAAGTACGAGGCAGCTCAGAAAGCTAAAGAAGCCAGAAAGAATCAAGCGAACACGATCCTCAAAGAGGTTCGTTTCCGTTTGAAAATCGACACTCACGACTACGAGACCAAACGCAAGCGAGCAGAGAGTTTTCTGAAAGCGGGCGACAAGGTCAAAGCCATGATTCTGTTTAGAGGACGAGAGCAATCTCGACCCGAGCAGGGTGTGCGCCTGTTGCAGCGGTTCGCCGAGGATGTTGCCGAGTACGGAGTTGTGGAGTTCACCCCCATGATTGACGGACGCAACATGGTCATGATCATCGCCCCGCTGAAGTCCAAAGCAGAAGCGAAAGCCGAAGCGGTGAAGTCGAGTAAGAAACCCACGGTGAGTGAACCAGCGGAAGAGGAAAAGCCCGCAGCGAAAACCACCACGAAGACCACAACACAGAAGGAAGAAAACAATGCCTAAGCAGAAGAGCCATTCGGGAACGAAGAAGCGCTTCAAAGTCACTGGCTCCGGCAAAGTGATGAAGCAGGGCGCCGGCATGCGCCACAACCTGGAAAAGAAGTCGAGTCGCGTCACTCGTCGCCTCAACCAAGAGCAGGTGCTGGCTCCGGCTGACGCCAAGGTTGTCAAGAAGCTTCTCAACAAGTAGACGTCATAGCGAAGGAAAAGAATCATGGCACGTGTTAAGAATGCGGTGAACGCCGCGAAGAAGCGTCGAGTTGTCCTCGAGCGCGCACAGGGTTACCGGGGTCAGCGCTCACGCCTGTACCGCAAGGCTAAAGAGCAGGTCATTCACTCGCTGGTCTACAGCTACCGTGACCGTCGCGCCCGCAAGGGTGAATTCCGCCGTCTCTGGATTCAGCGCATCAATGCGGGGGCCAGAGCACACGGTCTCACCTACAACCGTTTCATCCAGGGTTTGAACCTCGCAGGTATCGAGGTGGACCGTCGCATGCTCGCGGAGCTCGCAACGAATGAGCCCGCTGCTTTTGCCACCCTGGTTGCTGAAGCCAAGAAAGCCCTCCCGAAGGACACCTCCGCTCCTGCGGTGAAGGCCTAAGTTACCGGCAAAGGGGGTCGCGCGATGCGCGGCCCCCTTTCTTGTCGCTATCAGTTGTTTAGCGAGTCTTCACCAACTGTTGGGGCGCCCCTCATACTGTTGTCACGTGCTGGATAATCCTCGATCTCCTCGCGTGCGCGCGGTAGCGAAGCTGTCTAAAAAGCAACGCCGCCACGAAGCTCGTCTCTTTCTGGTGGAGGGACCCCAAGCCACGAGGGAAGCTTTGGTGTCCCAGCCAGAGCGCATTGAGGATGTCTTCATGACTCCCAGTGCGCAGGAGCGAAACTCTGATCTGGTCGCTCAGGCAGAGCGTGCGGGCCTCGATATCACCCTGGTCTCCGAGGCGGTTCTGGACCAGATGGCCGACACGGTTACCCCCCAGGGTGTCGTGTCCGTCGCACATTTTCGTGACGTGTCCCTGGACGAGGTTCTCGGTTCCACGCCTCGTCACGTGGTTGTTCTTCATCAGGTGAAGGACCCAGGGAATGTGGGCAACATCATTCGCTCAGCTGACGCTGCGGGTGCGGATGCCGTGATTCTCAGCGAACAGAGTGTTGATGTCTACAACCCGAAAGTCGTTCGGGCGACTACCGGCAGTCTTTTCCATGTTCCCATCGTCAGCGGTGTCGAATTGGCTCCCACAGTGAGCGCCTTGCGGGGCGCCGGTGTGACGGTGTTGGCTACCGATGCGGGGGGAGACAACCTTGCCGAGGTTCGATCAGAGGGTGGACTCGACCAACCCGTGGCGTGGCTGTTAGGCAACGAGGCTCACGGTCTTGCGCAGGAGGACCAGGAACTCGCTGATCGAATTATTGCTGTTCCGCTCTATGGGCAGGCCGAATCGCTCAGCCTGCAGACCGCTGCCGCGATCTGTATGTACGAGACCGCTTTTGCCCAGAACTCCTGATTCGGCGAATCAAGCCCAGTAGACTGGGCGCTCGTGTCAGAGTCACTCTCGATAACCGCCGATAACGCCCAGAAGGCCGTTGCAGACGCCCTTGGCGCTATTTCTGGTGCGTCCACCTTGGCGGAACTCAAAGAGGTTCGAAGCGCACATATCGGTGAAAAATCTGTGTTGTCGAGGATGAACGCGACGCTCAAAGACTTGCCCAACGATCAGAAGGCTGCCTCAGGAAAGCTGATGGGGGAATCGAAGGCTCACGTGCAGCAGGCTTTTGACGCCCGTGAGGCAGAGCTTCGGGCCGAGGAGGAAGCCGCACGGTTGCACGAAGAAGCCCTCGACCTCACCTCGTTAGGACCCAGGCGGGCCCCCGGTTCCAGGCACCCGCTGACCGTTTTGATGGAAGACATGGCAGATGTCTTTGTGGCCATGGGGTGGGAGATTGCTGAGGGCCCCGAAGTGGAACACGAGTGGTTCAACTTCGATGCGTTGAACTTCGATGCTGACCATCCCGCGCGGGCGATGCAGGACACGTTCTTCGTTGAACCGGTGGATCGCCACCTCCTTTTGCGCACCCACACGAGCCCGGTTCAAATCCGATCACTGCTGGAGCGCGAACTACCCGTCTATGTGGTGGCTCCGGGGAGGGTGTATCGGACGGATGAGCTCGATGCCACCCACACTCCGGTGTTCCACCAGATTGAGGGAATCGCCATTGATACAGGCCTCACCATGGCCCATTTGCGGGGAACTCTCGAGCACCTTGCCCGGGCTATGTTTGGGCCCGAGGCGAAGATTCGTCTTCGCCCCAACTATTTCCCTTTCACCGAGCCCAGTGCGGAGCTTGATATTTGGCACCCCACCTTTGTGGGCGGCGCCCGCTGGATCGAATGGGGCGGGTGCGGAATGGTTAACCCCAACGTGCTGCGCTCCGCCGGAATCAATCCCGATGAATATCAGGGTTTCGCGTTTGGCATGGGTATCGAGCGAACCTTGATGTTCCGCAACAACGTGCAGGACATGCGAGACATGGTTGAGGGCGACATTCGATTCTCGAGTCAGTTCGGGATGGTCGTCTGATGCGCGTCCCCCTGTCCTGGCTGGGCGAGTATGTGAAGCTACCCAAAGATGTGACACCCGAGAGCGTCCACGAGGCACTGGTATCCGTGGGGCTCGAAGAGGAAGACATCCACAACTTCGAGGTGTCAGGCCCCATCGTTGTGGGCGAAGTCCTCGAGTTTGTCGACGAGCCCCAATCGAATGGGAAAACCATTCGGTGGTGCCAGGTGAGGGTTGCGGCGAAAGATTCACCCAAGAACCCCGCCGTTCGAGGCATCGTGTGTGGTGCTGCAAACTTTGACGTCGGGGATTTGGTTGTGGTCTCCCTGCCCGGATCCGTTCTCCCCGGGCCATTCCCCATCACGGCCCGGAAAACCTACGGACACACGTCCGATGGCATGATTGCCTCCGCCAAAGAGCTCGGCTTAGGCGATGATCACTCTGGAATCCTCCGACTCGCCACCCTCGGGATCGAAGCTGACGTGGGCACTGACGCGATTTCCTTGTTGGGGTTGGATGACGTCGCGGTCGAAGTGAACGTCACCCCCGACCGCGGGTACGCGCTGTCCCTTCGTGGGATTGCGAGGGAGTACCACCACGCTACGGGGGTGGCCTACACCGACCCGGCACGTAACGTGACACCCGCCCAGGCGAGCGGTTTTTCGATAGCTCTCGAGGATTCTGCCCCTATACGCGGTGTCGATGGTTGCCAAGTCTTCATCACCCGTGGTGTGGAGAGTGTCGACCCTCTTGCTCCGACCCCCGCTTTCATGGTCGCTCGGCTGGCGCTTGCCGGTATGCGCTCCATCTCGCTACCCGTCGACATCACGAACTACGTGATGCTCGAGATGGGTCAACCCATCCACGCCTACGATCTCGACACACTCTCTGGCGGGATCACGGTGCGCAGGGCTCACCCGGGTGAGAAACTCGTCACTTTGGACGACGTAACGCGGGAGCTCTTTGCCGAAGACCTCCTCATTACCGACGAGAGCGGTCCGATAGGTCTCGCCGGAGTCATGGGTGGTGCCTCCACCGAGATTTCTGATTCCACCACTCGAGTTCTCGTCGAGGCAGCCTGGTTTGATCCGGTGTCGATTGCTCGTACACAACGTCGACACAAGTTGCCCAGTGAAGCCTCGAAGAGGTTTGCTCGTGGAGTCGATCCGCTCGTGGCCGAAGCCGCAGCCGAAAGGGTTGTGGAGCTGTTGGAGCGCTACGCAGGGGGCTCCCGTATGACGTTGGGCTCTAGGGTCATGGCCCCGTCTGCCGGCGTGATGCCCACCATTGAGCTTCACCATAATGCCGTTGCCGAATTGACCGGCATCGAGGTGCCGGTGGAGCGCACCGAGGAAATCTTGAGCGATATTGGCGCGAGCGTGTCGATGAGTTCGTCGGGCTTCAGCGTCACACCGCCGTCGTGGCGACCTGACCTTGTCGATGCACCTAGCTTGGTCGAAGAAGTAGCGCGCATTGTCGGCTATGACCAGGTTCCCTCTCACCTCCCCATTGCACCAGCGGGTCGGGGACTAAGCCCCCACCAAGCCGCAAAGCGACGGGTGTCGCACTCTCTGGCCGCGTGGGGAATGACGGAAGTATTGTCGTATCCGTTTGTCTCCGCGAGTGATAACGAGATGTTCGGGGATTCCTCGATGCCTGGTGTTCCGCTGGAAAATGCTCTGGACTCACTCGTCAACAGGATGAGAGTGTCGCTCATCCCTGGGCTCTTAGGTGTTGCTCACCGTAACTATTCCCGGGGCTTTACGTCGCTGGCACTTTTCGAAGCGGGGCTCGTTTTTGAGTCTGGCGACGGTGTGGGGACTTCGGATATTCCCGCGGGGGGAGTCAAGCCAGACGAGAAAACACTTTCTCGTCTCTATGCCTCCGTTCCCGGTCAACCCTGGTTTATCGGGGGAGTGTTTCTCGGGCCAGCGATTGAGAAATCGCCGGGCCTTCGATCGCAGGAGAGCGACATTCGAGATGCTCTCGATGCGGTGCGCGTGTCCCTCGAAGCGCTCGATGCTCCCTACGAGATTCACCAAGATTCCCACCCGGCTTTCCACCCCGGTCGCTGTGGTCGTATTGTCGTCCACGGTGTCGAGGTGGGTCGAGTAGGGGAGCTCTTGCCCTCGATCGCCAGCGAGCGTGACCTGCCAGGGCGAGTGTCTGTATTTGAGATCAACGGTGATGCTGTGCTCGATGCACGGGGAGACTCCCCTCACACGGCGCATGCTCTCTCCGTATTCCCGGCTGCAACTCAAGACGTTTCCTTAGTTGTTGACGCTTCGCTTCCCGCCCATGAGTTGCGCTCGACCCTGGTCGAAGGGATGGGCGAACTTCTCGAGTCACTCCACGTGGTCGATGATTATCGCGGCGACGGGGTTGCTGAGGGTCACAAGTCGTTGACTTTTGCGCTGCGTTTCCGAGCGCATGACCGCACCCTGACTCAGGCGGAGGCAACCGAAGCGAAAGAGGCTGGAGTTACTCTCGCGGCCTCTCGCCACGGCGCTACGTTGCGGGCTTAGGCCCTGCTCAGACCTTCAATAACTGGTCTAAGGTTGTCCCTATGACACTGCGGGTAGCGATTGCCGGTGCGAGCGGATACGCCGGGGGCGAAGTGGCGCGCCTGTTGTCCGAGCACCCCGAATGTGAAATCACCACACTGACCGCTCATTCACTCGTCGGGCAGAGCGTGGAGCAGGTTCATCCGCACCTCACGTCCCTTCACGGTCAGATATTCCAGGCAACCACTGCAGAGAACTTGTCCGGTCATGATGTTGTGGTGCTGGCTCTTCCCCACGGGGAATCCGGTCAGCTCGGTGAAGCTTTGCTCGCCGGGTCAGCGCCAAGGCTCCTCATCGATCTGGGGGCTGATCGCAGGCTCGAGAGTAGCGAGGACTGGGGTGCTTTCTACGGGGGCAGCTTTGTCGCACCCTTCACCTATGCGATGCCAGAGCTACCCCGACTGGCTGGCCCCACCCAGCGTGAGCTCATCGCCCAGGCGAGCACCCTCGCGGCACCGGGGTGTAACGCGACCGCGATAACCCTTGCTCTCGTTCCGCTCCTTGCAGAGGGAATCATCGAGCCAGACGACCTGAACGCCGCGCTTGCCGTGGGATCGTCGGGGGCGGGAAAAACTCCCCGCAGTGACCTTATGGGCTCAGAGCTCCAGGGATCAGCCAATCCCTATGCCGTGGGGGGAACACATCGCCACATTCCCGAGGTCTTACAAAACCTGCGGGTCGCCTCAGGGCTCGATGCGTCGTTGTCGATGACCCCAGTTCTCGTTCCGATGTCACGCGGAATCCTTGCCACCTGCAGTGGTGTGCGCATCGGGAAGCCGAGTGTAGAAGAAATTCACGCCCAGCTCCGCGATGCCTATGATGCGGAGCCATTCGTGACGGTACTTCCGCTGGGGCAGTTCCCGAAAACCGGAGATGTGATCGGCGGCAACCAGGTTCAGCTCGGTGTCGCCCTCGACGAGCGAGTCAATCGGGTCATTGTCATTTCCGCACTGGATAACTTGGTGAAAGGAACCGCGGGCCAAGCCCTTCAGGCTCTCAATATCGCTCTGGGCTTTGAGGAGACTCTCGGGCTCTCTCGCAACGGGGTCGCTCCGTGAGCGTCACCGCCGCGAAGGGATTCTCCGCGGGATCCGTTGCTGCTGGCCTGAGGGCCTCAGGTGGCGCTGATTTGACCGTTGTCGTCAACGAGGGCCCAGAGACATCGGGTGCGGCGGTCTTTACGAGTAATCGAGCGAAAGCAAACCCCATCCTGTGGTCGGAGCAGGCAATTGCCCAGGGAACCGTGAAAGCGATCGTGCTCAATGCTGGTGGGGCGAATTGCTTTACCGGTCCTGAGGGTTTCCAACTCACCCACGCCACCGCAGAAAAAGCAGCAGAACTGCTCGGTGATCACGGTGCCACCGAGATACAGGTGTGCTCGACCGGTCTTATCGGAGAGATGCTCCCGGCCGGTGCGATCATCAACGGTCTTGAGCTCGCTCTTGCCCGAAGGGACGATTCGCCAGCGGCCGGAGACGAATCAGCAAGAGCCATCATGACGACCGATTCGGTGCCGAAAATGGCAACGCGGACACTTTCCACCTCCGACGGTGAGGTTACCTTGGGCGGAATGGCCAAAGGGGCGGGGATGTTGGCGCCAGGGCTTGCCACGATGTTGGTGGTCATCACCACCGATGCTTCTCTTGGAGCCGAGGACCTGGATACAGCCCTTCGCGCGGCGACTCGAGTGACCTTTGATCGGCTGGATTCTGATGGATGTATGTCCACCAACGACCAGGTCACGCTCATGGCTTCAGGGGCGAGCGGAGTGACTCCGGAGCTTGAGTCGTTCACGGCGTCTCTGACGCAGCTGTGTTCCGATCTTGCCCAGCAGCTCATGAAAGACGCGGAGGGTTCCTCGCACGACATTTCCATTGAAGTTCAGGGAGCAGCAAGTGAGTACGACGCGCTGGAGGTAGGCCGGTCCATTGCCAGAAACAATCTCTTCAAGGCGGCCATCTTTGGAATGGACCCGAACTGGGGCCGGGTTCTTGCCGCTATAGGGACCACCACCGCCGACTTCGACCCCTACAGTGTGGACGTGTCCATGAACGGGGTGAGGGTGTGCCATGCGGGCCGCCCTGACCGCCCGCGGTCTGAGGTGGACCTTACACCTCGCGCCACTCATGTCCTGGTTGACCTTCATAACGGAAGCGACTCGGCGACTATCTGGACTAACGACCTCACCCACGATTACGTCCACGAGAACAGCGCCTACTCGAGTTAGCCATGGATACAACCGAGACGTCTCACGCAGACGCATTCATCAAAGCCGGGACCCTCACGGAGGCTCTGCCGTGGATGAGGCGATTCCAAGGCAGTGTGTTCGTGATCAAACTGGGCGGAAACGCGATGGTCGACGGTGATCTCTTGCAGGCGTTTGCCGATGACATGGTGTTCCTTGCAACAGTCGGGGTGAAGCCCGTCGTTGTCCATGGTGGTGGACCTCAAATCTCTCGGGCCCTCGAGAGCCGGGGGATTAGTAGTGAGTTTCAAGGTGGATACCGGGTTACCTCCACCGAGGCAATTCCCGTTATTCGAGAAGTCTTGCGGGAGGAAATTAGCGCCGACTTACAGGCCCGCATCAACCGGCACAGTGATTTGGCTGTAGTGCTCAACGGAGAAGATGGCGGGCTTTTCCTCGCAGACCGCAGGGGCGCGATGGTGGACGGGGTGTCTGTGGATCTCGGCCACGTGGGTGAAGTGGTGCAGGTCGATCCTTCAGAGATTGTGGCGCTGGTGGAGCAGGGCAAGATTCCTGTGGTGTCCTCGATCGCTCCCAACACTGATGGTTCGGGGTTGTTGAATGTGAACGCTGATGCGGCCGCGGCGGCTCTTGCCGTGGCAGTCGGGGCGGAGAAGCTCGTGCTGTTAACCGATGTTGCGGGACTCTATGCCGATTGGCCGAACACCGACTCTCTTATTTCGAGCATTACTGCCGAGGAATTGACCCAGTTGTTACCAGCGTTGGAGAGCGGAATGATTCCCAAAATGTCGGCTTGCCTCGACGCTGTTCGCGGGGGAGTTCCCAAAGCGGCCATCATTGATGGCAGACTGGCGCATTCGCTGTTGTTGGAGGCGTTCACGACGTCTGGGATTGGAACTGAGGTGGTGGCATCATGACCCGGCATTTCCTGCGCGACGATGACATCACCCCTGCAGAGCAGAACGAGATTCTCGAGCTCGCTTCCTCCATGAAGGTAGACCGGTGGCGCGAGCGGCCTCTCGAGGGACCCCAGACAGTGGCGGTTATTTTTGACAAGTCCTCTACCAGAACCCGGGTGTCCTTTGCCGTGGGTATCGCCGATCTCGGGGGACAACCGCTCATTATCTCGACTGCCAACTCGCAACTGGGAGGCAAGGAAACTCCATCCGACACCGCTCGGGTGTTGGAGCGCATGGTGGCGGCCATTGTCTGGCGTACATACGGTCAGGACGGCCTCGAGGAGATGGCAAAGAACACCAGCGTCCCGGTGGTGAATGCTCTGAGCGACGACTTTCACCCCTGCCAACTCTTGGCTGACCTCCTCACCATCCGTGAGCACAAGGGATCGCTGTCGGGCTTGACCGTGGCGTTCCTCGGTGATGGCGGGTCCAACATGGCTCAGAGTTACTTGCTGGCCGGAGCCACAGCGGGAATGCACGTTCGAGTGGCCTGCCCGAGCGAGTTTTCTCCGGCCCAGAGCGTGGTCGGTGACGCGAGGGCAATCGCAGAGTCAACGGGCGGCTCCATCCTGGTGACCACCGAGCCCGGTGACGCACTCGAGGGTGCTGATGTGGTCGTGACTGACACGTGGGTGTCGATGGGGAAAGAGTCCGAGAAGGCCGAGCGTGTGTCGACCTTCGGTCGATACCAAGTGGATGGAAACGCTTTGGCCCAAGCGAAAGGCGACGCCATCTTCTTGCACTGTCTTCCCGCGGATCGTGGTTTCGAGGTGACTCCCGAGGTCATTGATGGCCCACAGAGCGTGATTTGGGACGAATCCGAAAACCGTCTTCACGCTCAAAAGGCCTTGCTGGTCTGGCTCCTCGAGCGAGCGTAGCCCTCGGGCACCCCAGTAGACTTTTCCTCTATCTCGTTGTCGCCACGGCAGTGGCAGAAAGAAGCGTTCTCGTTGACTGATCGTGTGGTTCTTGCGTATTCCGGTGGTTTGGACACCTCGGTGGGTATCGGCTGGCTCAAAGACGCCACCGGTAAAGAGGTGATCGCACTCGCCGTGGATGTCGGTCAGGGTGGCGAGGATATGGAAGACATCCGGCAGCGCGCCCTGGACTGTGGTGCGGTGGAGGCCGTCGTCGTCGATGCAAAAGATGAGTTCGCGAATGATTTCGTGATGCCAGCGCTCAAAGCCAACGCGCTGTATCAAAAGCGTTACCCCTTGGTCTCTGCACTGTCGCGCCCTGTAATCGCCAAGCACCTGGCTCGCGTTGCTCAGGAGCTGGGAGCTGACACGGTCTCGCACGGGTGCACGGGGAAAGGCAACGACCAAGTCCGGTTTGAGGCTGCGGTCGCCGCTCTCGCCCCGTCACTGACGAGCATTGCGCCGATTCGTGACCTTGCCTTGACCAGGGATAAAGCCATTGTCTATGCCGAAGAACACGGTCTTCCCATCAAACAGAGCAAGAAGAACCCCTACTCCATTGACAAGAACGTCTGGGGTCGCACGGTGGAAACGGGCGCACTCGAAGACCCGTGGAGTGCACCCGGTGACGACGTGTGGGAATACACCCAAGACCCAGCAGCAGGTCTGGCTGCCGAGGATGTGACCATCACCTTCGCGCAAGGGATTCCGGTGGCGATTGAAGGAAAATCTGTCACGCCACTGGAGGCAATTCAGATTCTCAACACCAAGGCTGGTGCCCACGGTGTCGGACGGGTCGACATCATCGAAGACCGGCTCGTGGGAATCAAGTCCCGCGAAGTGTATGAGGTGCCTGCCGCGCAGACCCTCATCAATGCCCACGAGGAGCTCGAAAACCTTGTTCTCGAGCGTGATTTGGGACGTTACAAGCGCAAAATGGAGGCCGATTGGGCCAACCTCATCTATGACGGCTTGTGGTACTCCGACCTCAAGCGCAGTCTCGACGCTTTCATGAATCACACCCAAGAACACGTCTCCGGTGACGTCCGGGTCCGGCTTCACGCGGGAGTCGCTATGGTGACCGGTCGGAAGTCCGACGAAAGCCTCTACGATTTCGATCTCGCGACATATGACACGGGAGACACCTTCGATCAGTCGCACGCCAAAGGCTTTATCGAGCTGTGGTCACTGCCGAGCAAGATTTCAGCGAAGCGGACCCACAGGAAGTAGAGCAGATCATGGCAGGCCAGACGGGAGAGGGTGCCCTGTGGGGTGGTCGCTTTGCGTCGGGCCCCGACCTCGCACTCCAGAAGCTGAGTAAGTCGACGCACTTTGATTGGCGTCTCGTCCCCTATGACCTGGACGCTACCGCCGCACACGCACGCGCCCTCTCGAAGGCTGGACACCTTGGCTCTGACGATCTCGCCACCGTGTTGGCAGCTCTTGACAGCATTCGAGAGGACTACCTCGCAGATCGAATTCAACCGCGCGAGTCCGACGAGGACGTTCATGGCGCACTCGAGCGCATCCTCATCGAGCGCGTAGGGGAGAGCCTCGGAGGGTCGCTCCGAGCTGGCCGGAGCCGCAACGATCAAATCGCCACGTTTGTGCGGATGTTTGCACGGGATGCCTCCCGGTCTCTGCGCAGCATTCTCCTCGAATGCGTGCGCATCCTTATCCAGCGCTCGGAGGAAGTTGGCGACCGTGCCATGCCGGGCCGTACGCACTTTCAGCACGCCCAACCCGTGTTGGTCGCGCATTACCTGCTTGCTCACGCGTGGCCGATGATTCGGAACATCCAGCGGATCGACGAGTGGTCGGCGCGCAATAACGTGTCCCCATATGGCGGGGGAGCGCTTGCCGGTGGTGGGCTGGGGCTTGACCCGGAGGCGATCGCATCAGACTTAGGATTCGATGGCGTTCAACCCAACTCCCTCGATGGCACATCTTCGAGAGATACGGTCGCAGAATTCCTCTACATCACCGCACAGATTGGTCTCGACCTGTCGCGTCTCGCTGAGGAAATCATTGTCTACTCTTCAGCAGAGTTCTCGTACATCACTCTGGACGATGCTTTTTCGACGGGGTCGTCGATGATGCCGCAAAAGAAAAACCCCGACATAGCGGAGCTTGCGAGGGGCAAGAGTGGTCGACTCGTCGGCAATCTCAGTGGCCTGCTGACCACCCTCAAGGGTTTACCGCTCGCCTACAACCGGGATCTCCAAGAGGACAAGGAGCCCCTCTTTGACTCGGTGGATACGTTGTTGGTGGTGCTACCCGCTATGGCCGGCCTACTGTCATCGTTGAGATTCAACCTCGACACGATGGAAAGCAACGCGACGGCAGGATTCTCCCTCGCGACGGATGTGGCTGACTTTTTGGTGCGCCAGGGTGTGCCCTTCCGGGAAGCCCATGAGGTTGTGGGGGCCCTCGTCGCCCACTGCGAGCAACAGGGTGTCGACCTCCACGAGGTCTCTGATGCGGACCTGGCATCGATCTCACCCCACCTGACCCCCGAGGTGCGCTCCTCCATGACACTGGAGTCCTCGCTCGCTTCCAAAGCGGGACGAGGGGGTACTGCGCCGGAACAAGTGGCGTCACAACGAGCCGAACTCGCGGCGCTTGTGCACTCGCTCTCAGAGATCTAGAGCGCTGGACCAATAAAGCGTTGTAGGAACGCTGTGGTTCGTGGGTCCTGAGGCTTTTCTAAAACCTGTTGAGCAGATCCTGATTCCGCAATAACACCCCGATCGAGAAAACAGACCCGGTCGGCGACATCCCTGGCGAAAGCCATTTCGTGTGTGGCCATGACGATTGTGGTGCCATCGCCTTTGAGTGACTTCACGAGCTCTAACACCTCTCCCACGAGTTCGGGGTCGAGTGCGGAGGTGATTTCGTCCAGTAGGAGGACCTCTGGCTGACTCGCAATCGCCCGAGCCAGCGCCACACGCTGCTGTTGACCACCGGATAGGCGGTCTGGATACCACTGCGCTTTTTCTGCCAGACCCACCCTCTCGAGGAGTTCCGTAGCTCGTTCGGCTGCGGCATCGCGAGGCGTACCCAGCACATGCGTCAGGGAGAGGGTGATGTTTCTCTGAACCGAAAGGTGGGGGAAAAGATTGAATTGCTGAAACACAACCCCAATTCGCGCTCGGATTGCATCGGGGTTAATTCTGGGGTCGGAGATGTCGTCACCACTGAGCCAGATTTGTCCATCATCGATCTGCTCGAGGAGATTGATGCATCTCAAGAGCGTTGACTTGCCAGACCCACTCGCGCCAATCAAGGCAATCACTTCGCCTTGGGACACATCGAGAGAAATACCTTGGAGCACCGAGGTGTCCCCAAAACTCTTATGGATGTTCTCGAGGCGCAGGACCGTTGTCATACGAGAGACCCAGCCTGCTCGCGGGCACGAAGGCGCTCGGAATACCAGTCTGTCAGCCTGATCATGGGTAAGGCTAGAAGGACAAAGAGCAGACCGGCGAGAACATAGGGCGTGAAGTTGAACGCTTGAGCGGTCTCGATTTGGGCCGCGCGGACAGCGTCGACGGCACCAAGCACGGAAATAAGCCCGACATCTTTTTGCATGGCGATGAAGTCATTCATCAACGCCGGAGTGACTTTTCGAATGGCTTGGGGAAGGACCACCAGGCGAAGAGTTTTTCCATAGCCGAGGCCCAGTGAGCGAGCTGCGAGCCGTTGGGAGGGATGCACCGACTCGATTCCCGCGCGAAAGACCTCTGCAACATAGGCGGAATAGGTGAGAATCAGCGCGATGGTTCCCCAAAACTCGAGCGGCATCCGGGGTAAGGCGCCGAGGCCAGGAACCCCAAATCCCACGAGGTAAAGAACAATAATCAGTGGCATGCCGCGAAAAAGATCGGTGTATCCGGCAGCGAGAGCGCGGAG
Organism: Pontimonas sp.; assembly: GCA_049460875.1. Lineage (GTDB taxonomy): Bacteria > Actinomycetota > Actinomycetes > Actinomycetales > Microbacteriaceae > Pontimonas. Next base: position 3,169 of record JBMUEW010000014.1, on the reverse strand, counting down.
GGGGAAAAATACGGGTCCGCGCAGTGTTCGAAGCGTTGCGATGAGCAACGCCAAGATGAGAACTCCGAGCGCGGCGAACAGAAGCACTCGGACGTTCAGCCAGAGCCCTTCGATAACTCGTGGCCAAGCGCCGACGAGGACTTCGAGGTTGAAGAAGCTGCGTTGGACGAGCGCCCAGCCAGGGGTGTTGACGACGAATATCCACAGCAGGGCAGCGAAGACCAGGGTGCTACCGAACGAAATCGCGACCGATTTCGCACTTTGTTTTCTCCGGAAGGCCCGGCGCTCGAGCTCAATCGAACTCGGGCGCCGGGCGTTACCAGGCGACATGCCGTGGATGGGATTTCCTACTGCAGGACGGGTGCGCCCTGATCTGAACCCAGCCAGGTGTCGATGATTTCTTGCAGGCGACCGGAGTCGATGAGGTTCTGAAGAGCCTCATTAACCGATTCGGTCAAAGCGCTGTCCTTGGTGAGGACAAGGCCCCACTCATCCGAGATACCCGCGGACGCGGGCAGCTGTCCGACAATCTTTCCGCCGGTCAGCTCGACTGCAGTGAGGTAGAACGCGGTCGGGAGGTCAACCACTATGGCGTCGACTGCTCCGGTCTCCAGAGCGAGCTTGGCGTCATCGTTGTTGTTGAACGAAAGGCCACCGTCGGTGGGCTGAATGGTCTCTTCGATCGAGTCAAACGAGGTCGTTGCCGCCGCCGCTGCGATACGAAGGTCTTTCAGATCGGCCAGACTCGTCGCGTTCGCCGCAGCCGAGCCCTCCACAGTGATGACGGCCTGAGGAGTTGAGTAGTACGGAATCGAGAAGTCCACGTTTTGAGCACGCTCTTCCGTGATGGTGTACTGCTGCAGGTTGAAGTCGAAGTCCTTCGGGCCTGGCTGGATAGCTGCTTCGAAGGTGGTGCGAACCCAGACGACATCCTCGGCGGCGAAGCCGAGTTCTTCTGCAATGGCGTACGCGACGGCTGCCTCGAATCCTTCTCCACTCTCTGGAGCATCGTCGATTACGTACGGATAGTACGCGGGTTCGCCGGTGGCGATGGTGAGTTTTCCGTCGGTGATGGTCGCAGATGATGCATCAGGGGCTGACGAGCAGGCAGCCAGAGACACCAATAGTGCGCCGGCTCCGACGAGTGCGCCAAGTCGGCGCAGACGCTGTGAAGCGGACATAGTTCTCCTTGAATTGACTTGAGTAACTAACTAGGAACATTCCTATTCTGGACCAGGTTTTGTGAAACACTCACTTCCGTGTCCCACTGTTACGACACTGCTAAGTTGTTGACGTGTCTGGCAGTCCGTGGTTGAGCGAACAACACAACGATTCCTCGTTTAGCTCACTCCATGACGAGCTGGTGTGGCGGGGACTCATCCACGTGTCGACCGATGAGGTCAAGCTCAAAGAGACCCTTGATGCCGGGCCGATTACGTTTTACTGCGGGTTCGACCCCACGGCTCCCAGCCTTCACCTCGGAAATCTTGTCCAACTCCTGGTGATGCGGCGCTTGCAATTAGCCGGACACCATCCTTTAGCGCTCGTGGGGGGTTCCACGGGGCTCATTGGTGATCCGAAGCCCACCGCTGAGCGAGTGTTGAACGAGCCTGAGGTTGTGGCTCAGTGGGTGGAGAAGCTGGGGGAGCAGGTCGCCAGGTTCCTTGAATTTGAGGGCGCTTCGGGTGCCACCCTCGTCAATAATTTGGACTGGACTAAGGATCTCTCGGCGATTGATTTTTTGAGGGACATTGGGAAGTACTACCGAGTGGGCACCATGCTCAAGAAAGACGCGGTTGCCGCGCGCTTGAACTCAGATGCCGGTATTTCCTACACCGAGTTTTCCTACCAGATCCTTCAGGGGATGGATTTTCTGCGTCTCTATGAGACCTACAACTGTGTCCTGCAAACCGGTGGCTCTGATCAGTGGGGAAATCTGACGAGCGGAACCGATCTCGTTCATAAGGCTTTAGGGGTCTCCGTCCACGCCCTCGGGACACCACTCATCACAAACTCGGATGGCACCAAATTCGGGAAGTCTGAGGGCAATGCCGTATGGCTTGATTCCGAACTCACGAGCCCGTACGCGCTATTCCAGTTCTGGCTCAACACCGATGATCGGGACGTCATCGATCGTCTGAAAGTGTTCACGTTCCTCACGAGAGCCGAGATCGAAGAGCTGGAAGCCGCAGTAGCGGACACTCCCCATCTTCGCGCTGCACAAAAGCGTCTCGCCGAGGAGGTCACGACTATCGTTCACGGGCCAGATCAAACCCAGGCCGTTAAAGAAGCCTCGGAAGCGCTGTTTGGTAAGGGAGAGTTGGAGGGTCTGGACCCAGCAACCCTGGAGAGCGCTCTTCGCGAATTGCCTCACGCAACGGTAACTGCTGAGACCACTGTTGCCCAAGCTCTGGTCGATACGGGCTTATGCCAGAGTCTCTCGGAGGCCCGGAGGGCCATCGCGCAGGGTGGTGTCAGCATCAACAACCAGGGGATTGAGGATGATGGCGCCCTTGTCGGAGCCCCCCGAGCTCCACTTCCCGCGGGAGTGGTGCTGAAGAGAGGGAAGAAGACGCTGGCCGGTCTCTTTTTCGAGTCGTAAATTGTCCCGACACGCCCGGGATGACAGCGAGTTGTGTGATGGTCATAGCGCACCTATAGTTATGAAGTTGTCACCCCAAAGGTTGGCAGGGCCAGCGCGCTCTTTCAGCCTCAAGTGGAACTTCATCTAGGTCGGCTTCTTCCCGCTTGCAGTGGGAAAAAAACCGGACTAGAGTGTGTTCTCCAGCGTTTCACAGCGCCGAACCAAAACACCCCCTCTGGGGCGGGTTGGTTACTGGCACCGAAAGCTGCGCTGGATACAACACAACGGATTCGTCCGACGCCCTACTGGGAAACCGGTAGCGGAGTTAGCGACGCCCGATCCTTGAGAACTCAACAGTGTGCACTAAGTCAATGCCAAAAAACCTCCGTGGTGGGAGCAATCCCGCCATTGAGATTCCTTTGGATTAGATGGACAAGTCAGTAGACAAGTCATTTAGTCAGAACAAACTCGCCTGAGTGCTCACGCACTCGGCAGCAAGTGTGTCGGTGCTCGCACCGACTAACAAGCTATTTACGGAGAGTTTGATCCTGGCTCAGGACGAACGCTGGCGGCGTGCTTAACACA
>JBMUEW010000013.1:0-27530 GCA_049460875.1 Pontimonas sp. | reverse complement strand
CCTACCGGGATCATGGCGTCAATGGCTTTAATTCCGGTCTGGAGGGGCTCGTGCACGCTGCGACGGGCCATGACACCCGGTGCCTGAAGCTCGAGAGCGCGACGACCTTCTGACTTGATCGCTCCCATGCCATCAATCGGGTTACCCAGGGGGTCAACCACGCGACCGAGGAATGCATCACCGACGGGGACCGAGAGCACTTCACCGGTCCGGGTTACTTCTTGACCTGCCTCGATACCGCTGAACTCACCCAGAACAACGACTCCGATTTCGTTCTCGTCCAGGTTCTGAGCCAAGCCGAGGGTTCCATCCTCAAACTTCACCAACTCGTTAGCCATCACACCCGGGAGACCCTCGACGTGCGCGATGCCATCGGCGGCATCCACCACGTGACCCACCTCGGTGGTGGCAGCGGTGCCGGGATCATAGGACTTGGCAAAGTCCTTCAGGGCATCGCGGATGTGATCCGGGTTGATTGTCAGTTCAGCCATGGTTTTTCCTTTGGTTGTGTGTCACCGGCGTTAGCCGGCAAGTTTCATTCTCAAGTCCTGTAGCCGGGTGGCCACGCTTCCATCAATCACGTCATCGCCCACGCGGATACGCGCACCTCCGACGACAGAGTCGTCGACATGCTGCGCGATGTAATGCGGGCGCTGATACTTCTTTTCAAGGAGCTTCTCAATATGGGCCTGCTGAGCAGCGCTCAACGAGGTGGCAACGGTGACCACTGCCAGGCCCTTACCGCCCTGGTCGGCAACAATTTCTGCCGCGTCACTGAGCATGCGTCCAATTCGACGACCGCGCGAGTCAGAGACGAGGTGGCGCACAATGGCCTCGGCCTCGGCGGACACCTTTCCTCCCACCAGAGCACTCACCAGAGTTGCTTTTGCCTCGGCAGAGGCACGTTTAGACCCGACAGCCAGCTCGACCTCAGGATCTGAGTGGATGAGTGCCTGGATGGCGAGAAGCTCACCAACCAGGTCTGACTCTCCAGCGACCTGAGCGAGCATCCTGATGCCAAGCTCCTCCAGAGCGGCTTGGAGGTCCTCGGGAGCCGACCAAGGAAGGCTCACGAGCGAACCAATCAGCTTCTTCGCGTCGGTGGACAACGACGCGAAAGCGCTCGCAGCGAGAGCTTGCAGTGCTTTCTGATCGACAGAGGAATCGGCGAGAGCCCCACGGAGTGCTTTCGACCCCGACAATCCCAAAGCAGCAGCAAAGAGCGAACTGGCGAGTTCACTCGTTGCTGGATACCCTTCGAGGCTCGAGCGAGCCTCGACGAGGGATTGTGTGGTCTGTGCACCCATGATTACTTGGTGGCCTTCTTTGCGGGGGTCTTCTTCGCCGCGGGCTTCTTGGCGGGAGCCTTCTTGGCAGGCGCCGAGGCTTCTTTATCGAGGTCAGCCAGGAGCTTGTCGACTACGGACGCCGCTTTCGCGTCCTCCGAGAGCCGCTCCTGAACGACCGCCGAGGCCAAATCAAGCGCCAGATTCCCGACCTCTTTACGCAACGACAGAACAGCCTGGTGACGTTCCGCTTCGATTTGCGCCTGAGCGTTCTCGGCTATCCGGTCCGCTTCTGCCTGGGCAGAGGTTTTCATTTCCTGAAGAATCTGAGTTCCCTCTGCGCGGGCCTGGTCCCTGATGCTCGCAGCTTCCGCTCGGGCATCGGCGAGCAAAGCGTTGTATTTCTCCAACGCTTCCTTCGCTTCCGCCTGGGCAGACTCTGCCTGGGCAATACCACCCTCGATAGCCTCGGAGCGCTCATCCAGTGTTTTCTGCAGTCTGGGCAACACAACGCGCCAGAACAGCAGCAACACCAAAGCAAACGGAATGATCGACCAGACGATGTCATAGATCGCGGGAAGCAACGGGTTGGATGCTTCCCCTTCCGCTGCGAGAAGGAGTGCTTCGGTCTGCATGATGGGGCCTATCCGGTGAAGATGAAGTAAGTGGCGATACCGATAAAGGCCAGTGCTTCAGTAAAGGCGATACCGATATACATCAAGACCGTCAGGCGGCCCTGAAGTTCAGGTTGGCGAGCAACAGACTCAATGGTCTTGCCCACCACGATGCCCACGCCGATAGCGGGGCCGATAGCTGCAAGGCCGTAACCGACCGTTGCAATGTTTCCGGAGAGTTCGGCGAGTACCGAGGTTGTGTCCACAGGTGTTTCCTTCCATGTTGTCAGTCCGATGGCGTATCGGACTGAGGTTTAGTGTTCCTCCGCCAGCGCGAGCTGGAGGTAGACGGCGGTCAAAAGGGTAAAGACATAAGCCTGCAAGGTCGCGACCAGCAGTTCAAAGAAGGTGAAGGCGATACTAAAGGCGATGGTTCCGATGCCGAAGAAGGCCATCCAGGAATCCGAATACAAGATGAAGAAGTGGGTGGAGGAGAAGAACAAGACGAGCAGGAAGTGACCCACGACCATGTTCATCAGCAAACGAAGAGTCAGCGTGACCGGGCGAAGAATGAAGGTCGAGACGAACTCAATCGGCGTCACAATGATGTAGAGGGGCCACGGAACGCCCGGGGGCAAGAGAGCATTCTTCAAAAATGCACCGGGGTGCTTGCGCAAACCTGCGTACACAAAGGCCAGGTATGCGGCAATCGCCAAGACCAGAGGCATCCCAATCACACTGGTACCAGCGATGTTGAGACCGGGAATGATTCCCGTCACGTTCATGAACCACACGAGGAAGAAAATGGTGGTCAGCAGCGGGAGGAAGCGCTTGCCATCTTTCTCACCCAGCAAATCTTCGGCAATGTTCACCCGAACCAAGTTCAGTGCCATTTCAATGGTCCCTTGGAACCGGCCAGGCACCATGCGCATCTTGCGAGTGCCCAACCAGAAAACCAGCACCAGGGCGACAACCGCGAGAAGCCGGACCAAGATGATCCGGTTGACCTCAAAAATGGTGCCCTCGAAGAGCACCGCTGGAGGGAAGAATTCCTCAATCGTCGGGGGACTGAAAGTTTCACCGGCTGCTAACTGGAACAGCGTGTCAGTGGCTTCTGTTAACAGCTCTGTCTCCAGTTTCGGGGCGCAAAGAAGCGCGGCGAATGTCGTCTTTCAGACTCTAGCAAAGCAATGCTGGGAGAAACGAATCAGGCTTCAGCCCCTAGTTGAGGCAAATTTCTCGGGAGACACCACGTCAAAAAGGTCCGTAATCGGAATCGAACCCTCCCGCACAATGCGAAGTTTTCCCTGCGGCGCATCGAGTGAGGTCGCATCGATTACCGTCGACACTTCCTTGCCCGGTTTCTCGTCCGCTGCACCCAAAACGACCGCTACCGAAGCGTCAAAACGCTTCTGGAGGGCCGCAGGAGACACCAATGGTTTACCACCAACCTTCCAAGCTCCCGATTGGGCAAGAGGTCCCGTTTCGCTCAACAATTCCAAAGCGATGCGGTTAGCAGGCATACGCAAAGCAACGGTTCCCGCCGTGTCGCCCAAATCCCAACTGAGCGACTCCCCTGCCGGGACGATCAGGGTGAGTGCACCTGGCCAAAACTCAGCCGCCAAGGCCGCCACGTCGTCAGCTATCTCAGCAGCGAGGGCACGCAGGGTGGGAATACCCGGCACAAAAACGGAGACGGGAGCTTTCTCGGACATGCCCCTCGCTTGTCGCAGGGCCTGAACGGCACTGGGTTTGAACGCATCGGCGACCAGGGCGTAGGACGTGTCTGTGGGAACACAGACAACGTGACCTCGACCAATGGCCATGCGGGCATGACGCATGCCCTGCAGTAGTTCCGCTTTCTGGGCGGTTCTAAAAAGTTCTGCGCTCACGCATACAAGCTTCCCACGGCCTCGCGGAAGTGAGCCGTGTGAGCTGCAACATCCGCCTTTGTCGTGGCCGGGCTCATCAAAGCCATGTTGTGGAAGGGGGTCATGAGGATGCCTCGGTTCAACGCGTGCAGATGAAGATACTGCTGGAGCTCAAAATCATCCGCATGAGCAGCCTCAGCCCCATCCTGGGGAGCATGGGGAAGAAAACTGTATTCCGCTCTCGCTCCGAGCTGGGTGACCTGCCACGGGACGCCAAATTCGTCCAGAGCTGCCTGAACCCCCTCGGTCCACTCCGTTGCCCGCTGAATCATGTCAGGGTATGCCTCAGCGGTGAGAACTTCGCCCAGGGTGGCCCGAATCGCGGCGAGCGAGAGCGCGTTTCCGGCGAGGGTTCCTCCGACTCCCCCGACATCGATGTCCTCGAGCTGAATCGATGACCGGACCCGCTGCTGAAGGTCACTGGTCATCCCATAGGCGCCAGCGGGAATCCCTCCGGCGATGGTCTTACCAATGACGACGGCATCGGGAGAGAGCCCATCGCGCTGGGTCATTCCGCCCGGTCCCGCGCACACCGTGTGGGTTTCATCAATGATCAAAATCGCTCCGTGCTTTGTGCACAGGGCTCGCAATGCTTCATGCCAGCCGTCTTCGGGCAACACGATGCCAATATTGGTCATCGCGGGTTCCACCAAGGCACACGCAATGTCCCCGGATGCGAATGCCTTTCCTAAAGCGTCAACATCGTTGAACGGGACAACTACCGTCGTCATATCAGGGTCGACAGGTGCACCGATGTTGCCTCGCCTCTCCACCACTGCTCCGTGATCATCCAGGGTTGCAAAAGTCTCATCGACACTGCCGTGGTAGCAGTAGTCCATGACGAGAACTTTTCGTTTCCCCGTCACCTGTCGCGAGTAGCGAATCATGGCGCGATTGGCATCGGTGGCTGTCAAGGTGAACTGCCACTGAGGGACACCAAACCTTTCCGCCAACATCCCCGCAGCGACTGCCGCATCCTCGGTGGGCAACATCGTCGTGATTCCCTTCGCCACCTGTGCGGTGATTGCCCGGACCGTGGGCTCAGGAGAGTGCCCCACCATGGCCCCGGTGTCACCGAGGCACAAATCGACGTGGTCGATACCGTCCACACAGGTGAAGTGTGCGCCTTCGGCGCGCTTCACATACACAGGCCATGGGCCTGGCCACTTCGCCATCCAGAGCATCGGAACCCCATCGGGCATGGTTGCCTTCGAGTGCTCGAACTGAGCACGTGAAGCGGGCCGTTCCGCTTCGAAACGGGCAACTTCGCCTGCCATGAGGGCAGCGAGGTGTGAGCGGTCGACGGTCATAGCGGTGCCCTCCCGAGCGGTTTATCGGATATTTCTATCCAGCCAGTGCGACTCTCTTGCGACGAATAGCGCCTCCGACCTGAGCAATCAGGACCAACACAATTGCCGCGAAGAACACGGCTGAGGCGATCACATTGGCCTCTGCCGGAATACCTCGGGCGGCCGCGGTGTACACAAAACGCGGGAAGGTCATGGCCGGCCCGGCGTTGAAGTTAGTAATGATGAAGTCATCGAAACTGAGCGCAAAGGACAACAGCGCTGCGGCAATAATTCCCGGAATCAACAGCGGGAAAGTGACTCGCCAGAACACTTGAGAGGGCGAGCCGTAGAGGTCGCGACCGGCTTCCTCGAGGGCCGGATCCAACACAGCAACTCTCGCGCGAACGGTCACCACCACGAAGCTGATGCAGAACATGGTGTGAGCGATGATGATGGTGGGCAGGCCTTTTTGCACTCCCAACTGCAAGAACTGAGCCGCCAGACCAGCACCAAGAACCACCTCTGGGGTAGCCATCGGCAAAAAGAGCAGCAAGGTGGTGGAGTTTCGAAAACGGAACCGATAGCGGACCAAAGCAATAGCTATTGCTGTCCCCATTGCTGTTGCCAAAACAGTCGAAACACCGGCGACCAGGATTGAGTTTGCGAACGAGGAGCACACATCCTGGGCATTGCACACATCGAGCCAGTTATCGACCGTGAAGCCGCGCCACACGATGTTGGTGCGCCGTGCATCGTTGAAGGAAAAAACGATGGTGTACACAATCGGAATAAGCAGGAACACCATGGCCATTCCGGTGTACACCCACAGCAAGTACTTCCCGAAGCCCCTCACAGCAGATCATCCGTCCCGCTGCGCCTGACATAGGCGGAAACGAGCAGCAAAATTGCCATCATCAAAATCAGGGACAGCGCTGCTGCCGCAGGGAAGTTTTGCAGCACCAAGAAGTTAGCTTCGATGACATTTCCCATCATCGCGGTGTCGGTCGAACCCAAGAAGTCCCGGCTCGCATTGATGTAGTCACCCGTTGCAGGGATGAAGGTCAACAGCGTTCCAGAAATCACACCGGGAAGCGATAGCGGAAAGGTAATCGTGCGGAACACGGTGAACGGATTCGCGTAGAGATCCTCCCCCGCTTCCACGAAACGCAAATCGAGTTTCTCGAGAGTCGTATAGATCGGCAGAGCCATGAACGGCAGGAACATGTAGGTCAAACCGAAGACCACAGAGAACGGTGTCCCGGTCAGGTAGGCGTCTGCGGGAATCAATTGGAAAGTCTTGAGCACCCCGACCACGAAGCCCTCATCGGCAAAAATCTGCTTCCAGGCGAGGGTGCGGAGCAAAAAAGAGATGAAGAAGGGAGCAATCAGGAGCACCAGGGCGAGAGCCTGTAACAGGGGATACTTTCGAAGCTTCACCCCGATGACGTAGGCAATCGGATAACCCAAGAGCAACGCAAAAATCGTCGCCAAACTCGCATAAACGAAAGACCGAGAAATATGCGAGAAGTAGGTCGACACCACGTCGACATAGTTTTCCCAGCGGAAAGCATTCTGGAATTCGCCCAAGAACCCTCCGGGGACGGGGGCTTGAAAACTCGTGATGACCAGAGAAAACAGAGGCGTCAAAAAGAACAGGATGAGGTACAGAATGCCGGGCAGCAGCAACCACAGCGCTACCGGAGATTTTCTCTGGACGTGCGCAACGGGAACCTGAGCTCCCGCCGGGGCCGCTGTTTGAAACGCACCAAAAGCCACTAGGACTCCTCGAGTTCAGCTTCTAGCTTTTCTCGCTCCTGGACCGCTACCGACTGGGTGTTTGCATCGGGCTGAAAACGCTCCTCCACCGGTGGTGCATCCGCAAGCCCAAAAGCGTGAGCAACCTGCCACGAGAGATACACCTCGTCACCGTGTTTGGCGTGCTCGCCAAGAGTGGTGTTCTGGGCGAACACCGTAATCTCACCCAGTCCTGGGACATCAACTAAGTACTGGGTGCTCACTCCGCTAAATGACGCATCCACCACTCGGCCAGGTCCCACGACGCTCATCTCAGCACCAGCACTCGGCTTGCTTTGATGCAGGCTCACCTTCTCTGGCCTGATTCCGACGGTGACAACCCCGCGGTGGGCAACGGCTCGATCGGCTGGGACTCGAAGCTCGTAGCCCTGCGACGACACCGTAATCACGGACGCTGTGGACCCCGTCACCTCGCCACCGAAGAGATTGGACTGACCGAGGAACGTTGCCACAAAAGCTGTCTGAGGTGACTCGTAGAGATCTTCAGGTGCACCCATTTGCTCGATGCGGCCCTGGTTCATCACGGCCACGGTGTCGGCCATGGTCATGGCTTCTTCCTGATCGTGGGTGACGTGCAAGAAGGTAAGACCCACCTCAGATTGGATGTCCTTGAGCTCGAGCTGCATTTGTCGACGCAGCTTCAAGTCCAATGCACCCAAAGGCTCATCCAACAGAAGCAGTGCTGGTCTATTCACCACTGCGCGGGCCAAAGCTACGCGTTGCTGCTGCCCACCGGAGAGCTGCGCAGGTTTCCTCGTGGCGACGTGAGCGAGTTCCACCAGCGAGAGAGCATCCCGCGCCAGCTTTTCGGCATCGGCAATCCTCCGACGCTTCAGGCCGAACATGACGTTCTCGAGGATCGTCATGTGAGGGAACAGCGCATAGGACTGGAACACGGTGTTGACCGGGCGCTGGTAAGCCTTAGTCGACGTAACGTCTTTGCCGCCGATCAGGATCTGTCCCTCCGTAGGCTCCTCCAGCCCTGCTACGAGCCGAAGCGTCGTGGTCTTGCCACAACCGCTCGGCCCGAGCAGGGCGAAGAAGGATCCAGCGGGAATGTCTAACGAGAGGTCGTCAATCGCCGTGAACCCCGGGAACCGCTTAGTGACGTTCACCAAGGACAGGTCAGCGCCCGCCTCCGCAAATTGTTTTGCTGAAGCGTCAGACATCTCGTCGTCGACTCCTGGGTCTAGGCGCCGAGTGCGATGGCCTGGAAGGCTGCCTGGTACTCGTTGTCCTCGTCAGAGGTGAGAGTGCGGAAGGCCTTCACCTGAGACAGAGTTGCCTCGTCAGGGAAGATCATCTTGTTCTCAGCCAACTCGGGGTCGATTTCCATGGCAGCTTCGTAAGCACCCTTGACCGGAGTCACGTAGTTCACCCACGCGGCAACCTCTGCAGCAACCTCAGGCTCGTAGTAGTAGTTCATGAGGGTTTCTGCGTTGGTCTTGCGAGGAGACCCGATCGGGACGACCATCGTGTCATTCCAGATCGTGGCACCGGTTTCCGGAATCACGAACTTCCACTTCTCGCCGTCGTCGTAACCGTTCTCGAAGTTGATCAGCGTGATGTCACCCGACCATCCGATGGCCACCAGGGCGTCCTCGTTGACGAGGTCCTCGGTGTAGGAGTTACCGCGCACGTTACGAATCTGGCCAGCTTCGACTTGCTCGCGGAGCACGTCGAGTGCGGCGTTGAACTCATCGGCGCCCCAGTCAGACGAAATGTCGACTCCGTTAGCCAGCATGAGCAAACCAACAGTGTCACGCATTTCGGAGAGCACAACCACACGACCCTTGAGCTCGGGAGCCCACAGGTCCTCGACGTTGCGAATTTCTCCGACCTTGTCGACGTTGTACGCAAGACCTGCGAACCCACCCTGCCAGGGAAGGCTCATCTTGCGACCGGGATCCCAACCTGGGTTAGCCAGAGAGTCGACAACGTTGGCCTTGTTCGGAATGTTGGCCTCGTTCAGCTCCTGAACAAATCCAAGCTGACCCCAGCGAGCAGCCATCCACTCGGTGGGAACGACGATGTCGGCACCGATGTCCTGGCCAAGCTGGAGCTGGTCACGGACTTTGGCGTAGTAGGTGTTGTTGTCGTCATAGTCGACCATGTAGTTGACCGAGATTCCGGTCTGCTCCTGGAAGCGCTCCAGAGTGGGGTAGTTGCCGTCGTCATCTTCATCGATGTAGAACGGCCAGTTGGACCAATTCAGCGTGGGGTCGGAAGCTGAGATGTCCTCTGCAGCCTCGATATCGCTGTCCGCCGCACAAGCAGCCAGTCCCAGCGCCACGGCGCCACCTCCGGCTCCCGCGAGAAAAGAACGCCGCGATAGTTGCGATTTGCGAGCCATCTTGACGAGGCTGCGGACCATCGGGTCCTCAGGAAGTGGACGATTCATCATTGAACTCCTTCATTCACTATGGTGCTGGTGCACGGGGGTTGTTTTGATACTAGACCTACCACCCGTCATCCACGGACGATGGGTGATGCGGCGTCGTAACTCTCTTTACTCGGTTCCGTATTTACTCTCCAATAAACGACATGACGTGCTTGATCCGGGTGTAATCCTCAAACCCGTACGCGGAGAGATCCTTGCCATAACCGGAGTGCTTGAACCCTCCGTGGGGCATTTCCGCAACGAGTGGAATGTGGCAGTTGATCCACACCGCGCCAAAGTCCAACCCCTTCGCGAACCGCATCGCACGGCCGTGATCTGTGGTCCACACACTGGAAGAGAGACCATACAGAACGTCGTTCGCCATCTGCATGGCTTCCTTTTCCTCTGAGAAGGGCTGAACGGTGATGACTGGTCCGAAGATTTCGGTTTGGATGGCGTCATCGGTCTGCTTCAGACCCGTGACGACGGTGGGCTCGATGAAGAAGCCCTTGTCGCCCTGACGAACACCACCGGTCTCGATCTTCGCGTTACCCGGAAGAGCATCAATCATGCCCATGACACGGGTCATTTGGTTCTGGTTGTTGACCGGGCCATAGAACGTGTTCGGGTCACTGGGCATACCGGTCTGCACGTTGTCGGCAACCCACTTGGTCAACGCAGTGACAAATTCATCGTGGACGTTCTTGTGGACGAGGACCCTGGTCGCAGCCGTGCAGTCCTGTCCCGCGTTGAAGTAACCTGCGATACCGATACCTTCGACAGCCTTCTCGATGTCGGCATCATCAAAGACAATGACGGGTGCTTTACCACCAAGCTCCAGGTGGACACGCTTGAGATCACTCGAGGCAGCCTTCGCGACCTCCATACCAGCGCGAACAGAGCCCGTAATGGACACCATCTGAGGAATCTTGTGGTCGATCATCGCCGCGCCACTGGTGCGGTCACCCGTGATGACGTTGACAACACCGGGCGGCAAGTGGAGCGAGCAAATCTCGGCCAGCAACAGGGTTGTCTGAGGAGTGGTGTCAGAAGGCTTCAACACCGTGGTGTTACCCGCTGCAACGGCGGGAGCAAATTTCCACACCGCCATGTTGAGCGGATAGTTCCACGGTGTGACCTGACCCACCACGCCGATGGGCTCGCGACGAATCATGGAGGTGTGGTCCTTCATATATTCGCCAGCGCTGCGGCCCTCGAGGTTTCGTGCTGCTCCGGCGAAGAACCGAATCTGGTCAACACTGAGCATGATTTCGTCGTCAACAAGGGAGGCGCGAGGCTTCCCGGTGTCCTGCGACTCTAGGTCTGCAAACTCATCCGCACGCTTTTCCATCTCGTCAGCAATGCGGAAGAGTGCGAGCTGGCGCTCCCCGGGTGTCGTGTCACCCCAAGTCTCGAAAGCACTCTGGGCCGCCTGATAGGCCGCGTCCACATCGGCTTCAGTCGAGATGGGTGAGTGCGCATACACCTCCTCGGTGGCGGGGTCGACAAGTTCGAGGGCATCTTTGCCTTTCGCCTCGACGTAGGAACCATTGACAAAGTTCTTCAGAGTGCGTGTAGTCATGCCGATACCCTAGCCCAGGATGAAGCCGGAGGTCTAGGGGGCTTTTTGGTCATAAATTCGTTGAAAAAATGACAAAACAATGAGTTTTCAATTGCAATAAAAGAAAATCAGTGCGAAAATCACACTATGCCGAAATCAGCGTCGACCCGGACGGCGACTCTTGATGCGTCCTCGAAGGACATCATCAGCCTCCTCCAGCGCGATGGCAGGAAGTCCTACGCCGAAGTCGGCAAAGCTGTAGGGCTCAGCGAAGCGGCAGTCCGTCAAAGGGTAAGCAAACTCACGGACGCTGGCATTATGCAGATCGTTGCGGTGACCGATCCTTCCCAACTGGGTTTTCACCGCCAGGCGATGATTGGAATTCGGGTCAACGGTGACGCCAGACGAGTAGCCGACACGCTCAAAACCATCGACCAGGTTGACTACCTCGTTCTCACCACCGGACGATTCGACATCCTGGCCGAAATCGTCTGTGTCGATGACCACGAACTCAGAGAAATTTTGCACGGGTCCATCCGCACCATTGACGGGGTTATCGACACCGAAACCTTTACCTATCTATCACTAGAGAAAGAACACTACGACTGGGGAACACGATGACGATTATCGACAAGTTGAAACTCAAGAAGACACCGAAGCGTGCGACACCGAAGGTGGCGCGGCGCTCCAAAAAAACCGAGACCCTCCAAGTCAAAGCGCGGGATCACTTGTGGATGCACTTCACCCGTCAAGGTCCCCTCTCTGGTGGTGCCGAGGTGCCCGTCATTGTCAAAGGGAACGGTCACCACATTTGGGATAACAACGGCAAGCGCTACATCGATGGTTTGGCGGGCCTCTTCGTCGTGAATGCTGGCCACGGCCGAGAACGCCTCGCGGAAGTGGCGAAGCAGCAAGCAGAGGAACTGGCTTTCTTCCCGCTGTGGTCCTATGCCCACCCCGCTGCGATTGAGCTCGCGGACAAGCTTGCCGACTATGCGCCAGGAGATCTCAACAAGGTCTTTTTCACCACTGGTGGTGGTGAAGCAGTGGAGAGCGCGTTCAAGCTGGCGAAACAGTATTGGAAGCTCAAAGGCCAGCCGATGAAACACAAGGTGATTTCGCGCTACGTGGCCTACCACGGAACCCCCCAGGGGGCACTGGCCATCACCGGAATCCCGGCAATGAAGGCAATGTATGAGCCTCTTACTCCCGGTGGTTTCCGAGTCCCGAACACCAACTACTACCGCGCCGAGGAAATGGGTTTCCCAGGTGGCTCGGAGGAGGAGTTTGGGCTGTGGGCGGCTAATCGAATCGAGGAAATGATCGAGTTTGAAGGCCCGGAAACAGTCGCTGCGGTCTTCCTCGAGCCGGTCCAAAACTCGGGCGGTTGCTTCCCGCCTCCTCCTGGCTACTTCCAGAGGGTTCGAGAGATCTGCGACAAGCACGATGTGTTACTCGTCAGCGATGAGGTCATTTGTGCCTTCGGGCGTATTGGCGAGATGTTCGCGTGCAACGCCTTCGACTACGTCCCTGACATCATCACCTGCGCGAAGGGAATGACCAGTGGTTACTCCCCCATCGGAGCGATGATTACCAGTGACCGGTTATTCGAGCCCTTTAGCTCCGGTGACACGACCTTCTACCACGGCTATACCTTTGGCGGGCACCCCGTCTCGGCGGCCGTCGCTTTGGAGAACCTCAAAATCTTCGAGGAAGAAGGCATCAACGAACACGTTCGAAAGAACTCGCCGAAGTTCCGCGCTGCCCTCGAGCGGTTGCTCGATATTCCCATCGTGGGAGATGTTCGAGGAGCCGGTTACTTCTTCGGTATCGAGCTAGTCAAAGACAAAGTCACGAAGGAGACCTTCACCGACGAAGAGTCGGAGAAGCTTCTGCGCGGATTCCTCTCCAAAGCGCTCTTCGAAGCAGGCCTGTACTGCCGTGCCGATGATCGAGGTGACCCCGTGATCCAGTTGGCTCCCCCGCTCACTATTGGTCCGGCGGAGTTCGATGAGATCGAAGCCATCCTGCGCGATGTGCTGACCCGGGCATCCAAGCTGATTTAGCTCCCGTGACGGACTACCGAGGCCTCTCGCTGTGGCACGAGAGTGTGGCTGATGACCTCGCTCCGAGACCCCCTCTCAGACCTACAGAGCGCTCCACCCAGTGGGATGTCATCATCATGGGCGCCGGGTACACCGGTCTCTGGACTGCACTGTCACTGATTGAGCAATCCCCCACGACAAGAATCTTGATTCTCGAGAAGGAGATTGCGGGGTTTGGGGCGTCCGGTCGCAATGGCGGCTGGGTGTCTGCCCTTTTTCCCGCCAGCACCAACGCACTGATTCAGCGCCATGGTGTTGAGGCGGCCACCGCCATGAGGAAAGCAATGGTCGAGTGTGTGCCCTCGGTGGGATCGTGGGCCGCCAAACTCGATATCGATTGTGACTTTGTGCAGGGCGGGACGACGTCTCTCGTGCGAGCAAACATTCACCGGAGGCGGGCCACTGATGCGTTGACAGAGGCGGCCCGCCTTGGTGTTGACTCGCCCGAGTGGAGAGAGCCCGAGGAAACCCTGCAGGCAAGCCACACACAGGGCGCAGTGTTTGATCCAGCCTGCGCGAGGATTCACCCCGCAAAACTAGTCCGAGGCCTCGCAGCTGCCGCGGAGAACGCAGGCATTCGGATCGCCGAAAAGACCGAGGTCCTGGACTACAAACCCGGAGTGGTGACCACCCCGGATGGCGACGTACACGGCGACATCATCATCGATGCGCTCGAGGGATATCGCAGCCAAATGCGTTCCACACGACGAACTTCCCTCCCGCTCTACTCGCTCATGATCGCGACCGAACCCCTACCCGATTCTGTTTTTGACGCCATCGGCCTTCCGCACGGAATGACGTTCTCGGATTTTCGGTCACTGGTCATTTATGGTCAACGCACTGCGGACAATCGCCTTGCCTTTGGGGGCAGAGGGGCGCCCTATCACTGGGGAAGCGCCATCTCATCGGAATTCGACCGAGTGCCCCGAGTGTTCACGGCCCTCGAGGCAACCCTGAAAGAGATGTTCCCGCAGATAGGGGATGCGGCGATCACCCACACCTGGGGTGGTGTTTTGGGCGTTCCGAGGGATTGGCACGCCTCGGTCTCGCTGGATAGCTCGAGCGGAATCGGTCGAGCCGGAGGTTATGTAGGTGACGGTGTGGGACTTTCTCATCTCGCAGGCCTCACGCTCGCCGACCTCATCGTGGGAAAAACGACCTCGCGAACCGCGCTGCCCTTCGTCGGTCACCGCTCGCGACAATGGGAACCAGAGCCACTTCGCTATCTGGGGGCAACTGCCGCCATCATTGGTGTCGATCTCGCGGATCGACTCGAAGAGCGCACGGGGCGACCTTCGCTCATCTCGAAACTGATTGCACCCCTCACCGGGCACTAGTCCTTCGGCTTATCGCCTGGCAGAGTCACGTCCGATACGTAGGGCATGCGTGATTTCACCACCACGACGAGGTCAGTGACGAGGGTTGCCAGAACCGCCGCCACAATCGTGAGAAACAACACTGTCCGATCAAGCCACTCTTGGTCACCGAGCCACAACACGGCAGCCAGAAACACCACAAACTTGAGAAGCCAGGTCCCCAACACTGCGGCAAAGAACCCGGGCGAGAGCACGTCTCCTTTTCCCAACCTGAAACCCCACATGATGCTCAGTGGCGTCAACCCCAGGAGGGCATAACCCAACGCGGCACCCACGAGCGCACCCAGCATTCCCGGGAGCTCCGAGAGAAGAGCGCCCGCCGTGGCGGCAACAATGGCGATTACAGACGTGACGACGAGTCCCACCAGCAAGGCCCTCTTGGCAATCTGCGACACGGTCATGATGGGGATCCTTCCTCCACAGCGAGCGGGTCGTGCGGAGCTCTGTTATCGGGCGAGAGTGTTACAACAGTCGAGCCCACGAGCCCGATGACGATGATTCCCACAGCCAGGAACCATTGAACAAAGAGGAACATGAGGGTTCCAATGGCCAACACCGCAGTCCAGGAATACAAGATGAGCACGGCTTGGCGGTGTGAGTGACCCATGTCGAGGAGCCTGTGGTGGAGGTGTGCGCGATCCGCATCAAAGGGCGACATTCCTCGGCGAAGCCTTCGACCCACGGCAAGTGAAAAATCCACCAACGGCACAATCAACACAGCAAGAGGCAAGATCACCGGCAAGAAAGCAGGCAACAGCTGGGTCGGCGAAATCACTCCGGGATCAATTTGACCGGTCACAGAAATTGCGCTCACCGACATGATCAGACCCACTAGCAGAGCACCTGAGTCACCGAGGAAGAGCTTGGCCGGGTGCCAATTTAAGGGCAGGAACCCCAGAAGGGAGCCCGCCAACAACACCGCCAACAACGTGGCGAGCCCAAAGTAGGCAGTGCCACCCTCGCCCAGTGATAGCACCAGGGCATACAAGAAGAAGACCGCGTTCGAAATGAGGGCAACACCTGCTGCCAAACCATCCAGTCCGTCAATGAAATTGACCGCATTCATCACCAACACAATCGCGAGGACTGTCAGGACTAGGGACAGGGTGGGCGAAAAGAGAGTGATGCCTCCAATGGGTAGCGACACGATTTGGACGCCTTGCCAGGCAACCACTCCGGCAGCAATGAATTGCCCGGAAAGCTTCGTCAGCCAGTCCAAATCAATCAAGTCATCGATGACCCCGAGAGTGACGACGATAAACCCGGCGACCAACACCGCAATAATCGGTCTGGGATTAGTAAAAACTTCATCAAACTGCGGAAGTTGACTTGCGACAAGGGTGGCGAGCACTATTCCCACATACACAGCGATTCCACCCAGGCGAGGAGTCGGTTCTTGGTGCACATCTCTAGGTCGGATTTCTCGGTGCCAGCTATAGCGAACACCCAGCTGCCACAGCACCAGCGCGAGCAGGAAACTCGCCGCCACCGCGGAGAGCGCCACCAGCAGATAATTGATCACTGCTCCCACTCTCCACCCGTCACGGCTTTCACGTCCTCCCAGGGCACGACCCCGTGGCGGATAACCCTCCACGGTCCTCCTGACGCTACCTCGGTTGCATCCACGATCGTGCTTCCAGGATTCCCCGGGGCGTCGGCGTAGGCGTGACCCACTGGACCGGCGTCGACATACACGCTGATTGCGTCGCCAAACTGGTCCAGTGCCTCATCAATCGTGAGAGAAGAATGCTGGCCGGTGAGATTCGCACTCGACACCGCGAGGGGGCCTGACTCTCGAAGAAGCTCCAACGCAACGGGGTGATCGGGCATGCGGATAGCCACGGTCCCCTGTGTCTCACCTAAATCCCACTCGACATCCGCTGCTGCCTCAAAAATGACAGTCACTCCGCCTGGCCACAGCTGCTCCATGAGCGCTCTCGCCCCATCGGGAATCGTGCGGACCAACCGACTGACATCCGCAGCAGATGCCACCAACACGGGAGGCGGCATATGGCGGCCTCGACCTTTGTGCGAAAGGAGTGCGTTCACAGCCTCTGGCGAAAACGCATCGCACGCAATGCCGTAGACCGTATCGGTGGGAATGATGATGCTCTGACCAGCCCCCAGTGCCTCGAGAGCGCGAGAACGACCGTCTTCCCACGCGCCAGGGTTCGACGAATCGATAACGAGCGTGCCCACATCCCCAGTGTAGTTTGCCGGTTCCTCGCAGACCCGGGCCGTAGGCTTAGGGAATCATGCTCTTTATTTTTGACATGGACAACGTCCTGTACGACTATCACTGGCGCATTCGGATGGAGTCGCTGACTGAGCTCACCGGTCACGACTTCCACGACCTTCGAGCGCGGTGGTGGCATGACGAAGGTGAATGGAAAGCAGAGGCAGGAGACCCCGATACGGGAGACGAGTACCTCCGACTGGTGAATGAGGCTTTCGGGTCAAACATTGCCCGCCAAACGTGGGTCGATATTCGCAAAGCTGCGATGGAATTTCGCCCCGAAGTTGCCGAGGCCGTCTCGATGGCCTCACAACACGGTCAAGTCACGCTCTTGACCAACAACGGAATGCTGATTGGTGAGCACCTCCAGGAAGTAGCCCCCGATTTGGTGCCCCTCTTTGGAGACCACATGTTCGCCACGGCTCACTACCGGGCGCGAAAACCCGATCCGACCGTGTTTTCCCGGGTACTCGAGCGCTATGGGCACAGCGCCGAAAACACCTTCTTTGTCGACGACCACCCCGACAACATTCGAGGTGCTCAATCCCTCGGGATTACCTCCCAGTGGTTCTCCCCCACGGACACAGGAGTCACTGTGAAAGAGGCGATTAGCGAGTTTGTCTCGACCCGAGCCTAGGGTCGATAACCCCAGGTGAAGCGTTCTCTGCCCACCAGATCAGTTTCGGTGGACACCGTTCTAAATCCTGTGCTCTGCACAACGTCCCTCACTGCCGAGCCTTGAAGGTTGGAATGCTCGAGCATCAGAATTCCGCCAGACCGAAGCGCTCGAACCGATCCCTCGGCGATTACTCGAATCACATCGAGACCATCGGTGCCGCCATACAGGGCGAGACCGGGGTCAAAAAGCTGGACCTCGGGATCGTTGGGAATCTCACCATCAGGCACGTAAGGCGGATTGGAGACCACCATGTCAACACTCGAGGACGCTGTTCCTGCTGCCCACGTTTCAACAGAGGCGTGCTCGATTCGAATCTCAGGAGCCAACTCCTCAACATTCCCGCGCAAGTAGGGAAGCGCTTCATCGGATACTTCCCACGCCTGCACGGTGGCGTGCGGAATGGCTCTTGCTAGCGCGATCGCGAGGACACCGCTTCCGGCACACAGATCGACAATCCGGAGGCCATCATCACCCACCGCCATGGTGGAGGCAGTCTGGATAGCGCGCTCTGCGAGTGATTCTGTTTCGGGCCGAGGCACAAAGACGCCCGGTCCCACCCGAACCTCAAAGGACATAAACGGCGCGACACCCAGGAGATGCTGCAGTGGCTCCCGCTTTTCGCGCCTAGCCACCAGTCCCTCCAGGGTAGAAAGTTGTTCAGGGTCTAACTCATAGCCGCGCTGAATTCTCGCGAGAAGCTCACCTCTGGAGAGCTCCGAGACGTGCGCAACAAGAAACTCCGCATCCACTGCGGGTGAGGGGACCCCGGCTGTCGCCAGCCTGGCGCTGATCTCAGCAATCAGAGCCGGAAGGCTCATGCAGTGTCGCCCAGTGCAGCCAGGCGCTCAGCCTCGTCAGCTTCGATACAGGAGGCAATGACCGGGCCCAGAGAACCATTGATCACCTGATCCAGGTTGTAGGCCTTGTAGCCCGTCCGGTGATCGGCAATTCGGTTTTCCGGAAAGTTGTAGGTGCGGATGCGCTCCGAGCGGTCCATCCCTCGAATTTGGCTCTTTCTCGCATCAGAAGCGGCCGCCGCTATTTCCTCTTGTTGACGAGCAAGCAAGCGGGCGCGAAGCACCCGCATTCCCGCTTCGCGGTTTTGGATTTGGCTCTTCTCGTTTTGCATCGACACCACGATGCCGGTGGGAAGGTGTGTGATGCGCACGGCGGAGTCTGTCGTATTCACCGACTGTCCCCCCGGTCCGCTCGAGCGAAAAACATCGATCTTGAGGTCGTTCGGGTTGACTTCGATTTCTTCTGGCTCATCCACCTCGGGGAACACCAACACACCCGTGGTCGAGGTGTGGATTCGACCCTGGGATTCAGTGACGGGGACCCTTTGGACACGATGAACCCCACCCTCATACTTCATGCTCGCCCACACACCTTCGGCGGGGTCAGTAGCCGAGGATTTGATCGCGACCTGGACGTTCTTGAAACCGCCCATATCGCTTTCGGTTTTGTCCAAGACCTCGGTCTTCCATCCCCTCGACTCGGCGTAGTGGATATACATCCGCAACAGGTCCGCGGCAAAAAGGGCTGACTCCTCGCCCCCTTCACCCCCTTTGATTTCCATGATCACATCACGGCCATCGTCGGGGTCGCGAGGGATGAGAAGCGACCGGAGTGCCTCGGTCGCTTCGGTCAGCTGTTCCTCTAAAGCGGGAACTTCGGCCGCGAGGGACTCGTCCTCACTCGCCAGTTCCTGTGCTGCCGCGAGGTCATCGCTGAGCGTAGTCATCTTCTCGTGGGCAGCAATGATTTTGGAGAGCTCCGCAAAGCGACGGTTCAGCTTCTTCGAGAGACCTGCATCAGCGTGGACTGCGGGATCGCCAAGCTTCTCCTGGAGCTCGGCATACTCCGCAATCAACGCATCCACAGACTCAAACATCGAGATGTTCTCTCTAGAGGCTCTTGGGCATGGCAACAAGGAACTCGACGTTGGAGGCCGAGGACTTCATGCCCTCCAAAACGCTCTTCGAGCCCGCCAGAGCATCCATGGCACCGATTCCCTGGCGAATCTCCGAAATCGCGCGAAGCTCATCGGCGGAGAGAAGCTGGTCATCTTTGCGAGTTCCCGAGTGGCGAATATCAACCGCGGGGAAAAGCCTCGATGCCGCACCATCTTCGCTCAGGCGCAGCTCCATTGTTGCTGTCCCGGCAATCTCGCTCGCCACAACGTCATCCAGAGCAATACCCGTGTTGGTGGCAAGAGTTCCCACAATGGTGAGCGAGCCGCCACCCTCAACGTTGCGCGCAGCACCGAAGAGTTTCTTGGTCGGGTACACCCACGCGGAATCAGATCCGCCACGAGAGCTACCGCCGATGCTCTGCTGGTAAGCCCGAGCGAGTCGAGTCAGCGAGTCAACGAACACGACGACATCGTGACCCAGCTCGACCAAGCGCTTCGCGCGCTCGATGGCGAGCTCTGCGATGGTGGTGTGGTCATCGGCGGAGCGATCGAAGGTGGAGGTGATGACCTCACCCTTCGCGCCACGCTGCATCTCCGTGATGGCCTCGGGCTGTTCGTCCACGAGGACGACCATGAGGTGCGCATCGGGGACGTTCTGAGCGACAGCGGCGGCCATCGAAGCCACAGTGTGTGACTTACCGGTCCCGGAGGCTCCCACAATCACACCGCGTTGACCCTTGCCCACAGGGGCAAACACGTCGACCATGCGGCCCACGAGTTCATCCTTCGTGGTCTCCATACGCACCCGGTCGCTCGGGTACACGGCGGTCAGGGCCTGGAACTCGACGCGGTTCGCGGCTTCCTCCACGGTCTGGCCATTGATGGTGTCCACGCTCACGAGAGCGTTGTATTTCTGGCGGCCCTGGTTTTCACCCTCACGAGGCTGGCGAATTGCACCGATAACGGCATCGCCCTTGCGCAGGTTGTACTTCTTGACCTGCCCCAGTGACACATAGACATCGGTGGGTCCGGGAAGGTATCCCTGGGTGCGAACAAAGGCATAGTTGTCCAACACGTCCAAAATTCCACCAATCGGAATGAGGACATCATCGTCCGAAATTTCCGGCTCGCCATCGTCGCCATAGCCGCCTCGGCCACCACGACGACGGTCCCGCCCGCGGCCGCGCCCGCGGCCCCGACCGTAACCGCCGCCATCGCCATTGTCCTCCGAGGTCTCTGACTCTTCTGAGGACTCAGCGGAGTCCGTGTCAGAAGCGTTGCCTTCGCTCTTGTCGGAGGCTGGTCGGCGTCGACGAGGACGCTCGGTGGCTGGCTTCTCGCTACCACCATCAGCTGCCTCAGCGGGGGCTTCGGCTTTCGCGTCCGTGCCTTTCTCTGCAGCCTTCTCGGGCAGATCAGTCGAGACCACTCGACGAGGTGCGCGCTTGCGCGGTGTCGATGCTGCTTCCGAGGTCTCTGGGGTTGATTCTTGATTCTCTGAATCCACGTTTTCTCCTTGATTTATCGCCGCGAGTGCGGCCCTAGATTGACCCACATCGCCGTGTGGCTTGGCGGTCCGATGGAGACTAGCTCCCTCTGTCACATGGACCTTCACGCCCTGGAACGGACGTGGCGTTGACGGTGATGAGGCGATCCGGAGCGCTAACTGGGGTCAGTCGGCGAGCGCCGGAACTACTTCAACTGTAGCACCTCGCTCATCGACAGTCAGCATGTGGCTTGTCCACTTGCCGCCACCGTGGGCTTCGACGACCTGCGCGATGTCCAAACGCTGCCCCGGATCGGGACACAAAACTAAGACCGAGGGTCCCGCTCCGGAGACCACTGCTGGATACCCCTGGGAGCGCAGCTTTTGCAGCAGCTCATCAGTATCTTTCATCGCACTGGCTCGATAGTTCTGGTGCAGTCGATCTTCGGTCGCTTCAAACAGCAACTCAGGACTTTGAATCAGTGCAGCGATCAGTAGCGCGGATCGAGAAAGGTTGAAGATCGCATCCTGGTGAGGAACAGTCTCCGGCTGCAAACTACGCGCCAACTGGGTTGACATGCTGGCATCCTCGGGAACCGCCACCACCAACGAAACGCCTCGGTGGACACTGAGCTTCTTGTGCTTGGGGCCATCCTCTGTCATCCAGGCAATGGTCAAGCCACCAAAAAGCGACGGGGCAATGTTGTCGGGGTGGCCCTCCATATCGGTAGCCAACGCGAGTAACTCCGACGCACTGAACTCAGCGATGCCCTCCAGGAGCCCCTGTGCAGCCATCACACCCGAGACAATCGCTGCGCCGGAAGACCCCAGGCCTCGACCGTGAGGAATCACGTTGTGGGCTTCCAGGAGAACGCCGGGGACAGGGATTTTCTTGGAAGCAAAGGCGTGCGCCATCGAGCGGGCGATGAGGTTCGTCTCGTCCGTGGGCACTTCGCCTTCACCCACCCCATGAACATCCACTCGGATACCCGGGGTGTCGACAACCGTGGCGGTCAGGGTGTCGTGGATGGTCAACGCCATACCCAACGTGTCAAACCCAGGGCCCAAGTTGGCTGTCGTGGCGGGAACCTCGACAACAACCTTCCGCCCTACCGGAATTGTCTTCGTCATGAGCCAGCCTTCAATCCCAGCACCTCAGCAATATGAGCAACATCGACGGGGACCTTGGTGGGCTCAGCATCCGAGCCATCAGCGTTTGTGAGAGCCCACTGTGGGTCCTTCAAACCGTGCCCGGTAACCGTGAGCACCACCGTGGCGCCTCTCTCAATGGCGCCGGCGTCCACCCGCTCCATCAACCCGGCGACGCTAATCGCCGAGGAGGGCTCCACGAAGACTCCGACCTCTCCGGCCAGGAGCTTGTGAGCGGCAAGAATTCCCTTGTCGTCAATTGCTCCGAAGTAACCATTGCTGTCTTCTCGCGCCGCGAGAGCTAAATCCCAAGAGGCAGGGTTACCGATCCGAATTGCCGTGGCGATGGTTTCGGGTTTTGTCACCCGCTCGCCGGTAACAAAAGGCGCAGACCCTGCAGCTTGAAAACCAAACATCCTGGGAATCCGCGAGGTTCGTCCGCGCTTCGCTTCTTCCCGATAACCACGGTGATAGGCGGTGTAGTTACCGGCATTGCCCACGGGCAAGAAGTGGTAATCCGGGGCGCGACCCAGCACGTCGATCACTTCAAAAGAGGCGGTCTTTTGGCCCTCGATGCGATCGTTATTGACCGAGTTGACCAAGTGCACCGGATAGTTCTCAGCGAGGTCACGGGCGATGTCGAGGCAGTCATCAAAATTGCCCGCCACCTGCAACACGTGTGCGTTGTGAATGACGGCCTGGCTGAGCTTGCCCATCGAAATCTTGCCATCGGGAACGAGCACGGCCGCGGTCATCCCGCCATACGCCGCGTAGGCGGCAGCTGACGCTGAAGTGTTCCCCGTCGAGGCACAGATCACGGCTTTGGCACCATGCTCTTTCGCTTTCGACACCGCCATCGTCATGCCGCGGTCCTTGAAAGAACCCGTCGGGTTCATTCCCTCAAACTTGATAAACACCTTCAGACCGGTCATCTCTGACAAGCGATGCGCTTCGATGAGGGGCGTACCGCCCTCGCCCAGCGAGATAACGGGGGTTTTCTTACTGACATCGAGGCGGTCGGCATATTCGTGAATCACTCCACGCCACTGCCTCGAACCCAGACGGTGCCTTCGTCCCTCGGGTCGGTTGAAACCGAACAACGCCATCTGGTCTATCCCTCTACTCGCAACACACTCGACACGCTCAACACCACGGGGTGCTTCTCCAAAGCAGCAAGAGTTGCTTGCGTCCTGTCCTCTGGCGCCCGGTGCGTCTGGATGACCAGCGTAGCGGTCTGCTTGGCATCCTCCCCGGCGCTCGCCACCGTTTGGTGGAGCGTTTCAACCGACACCTGGTTCTCGGAGAACACCCCCGCGATGGCAGCGAGCACACCCGGTTCATCGGCTACCTCGAGGGTGATTTGGAGTCTGCTCTCGACATGAGACAGGGGAATACTCGGCAGATCCGCGTGAGTGCTCTCCCCCACACCGGGTCCACCCACGACGTGGCGGCGAGCAGCGGACACGATGTCACCCAACACGGCTGAAGCGGTCTCTGGACCACCCGCACCCGCGCCATAGAACATGAGTGGACCAGCGGCCTCTGCCTCGACATAGACGGCGTTGTTAGCCCCACGCGCGGCGGCCAGCGGGTGACTGCGGGGAATCAAGGTCGGATGAACCCGGGTACTCACACCTTCTGTGCCAGTGCTGGCATCGATCCGGCGCTCGCAAATAGCCAAGAGCTTGATGACGTGACCGGAGCGCTTAGCCGCCTCGATCTGAGCAGCACTCACCCCTGTGATTCCCTCACGGTGGACATCGCTCAGCGGCACTGCGGTGTGGAACGCAAGTGAGGACAAGATGGACGCTTTTTGAGCGGCGTCGAACCCTTCGATATCTGCAGTAGGGTCTGCTTCGGCATACCCCAGTTCGGTGGCAGCAGCGAGGGCTTCTTCGAATCCCAGTCCCAGAGTGTCCATCTCATCGAGGATGTAGTTGGTGGTCCCATTGACGATTCCCATGATCTTGGTGACGTGGTCACCTGCGAGAGAATCGCGCAGCGGACGAATAATCGGGATAGCTGCGGCGACAGCAGCCTCGTAGTAGAGCTGCGCGCCGACCTTGGCTGCGGCGTCGAAAAGCTCGGGTCCATGCTCGGCCAACAAAGCCTTGTTGGCGGTGATGACATCAGCACCGGAACTCAGAGCCTCCAGAATCAGGGTGCGAGCCGGCTCGAGCCCACCCATGAGCTCGACGACAATGTCGGCACCCACAATCAACGAGTGAGCATCGTCAGTCAGAAGCTTCTTGGGTAGTGATACCGGGCGCTGGGCCGACACATCGCGGACAGCAACACCGATGAGCTCCAGCCCAGCACCGGATCTGGACCCCAACTCTTCGGCGTTGTCCAACAGTCGACGGGCAACCTGAGCACCAACGGTCCCCCCGCCCAATACGGCGACCCGAAGCTTTCGATAGTTCTCGCGCATCGTCCTATTCCTGACCTCTCGAGAGTCCCTGATCCCTGGCCAACACGTCATCGAGGGTCTCGCCTGCCACCATCAGGGTAGAGGAGCCACCGGATACTGCCACAACGGGAGGACGTCCCACCACGTTGTAGTTACTGGCTAGCGAGTGACAATACGCACCGGTCGCTGCCACCGCGACGATATCTCCGGGTGCCACATCACCGGGAAGGAACTCAGCATCCACCACAATGTCGCCGCTTTCACAGTGCTTACCCACGATGCGAACGAGCTCAGGAGCGACGTCGGATTGCCGAGATGCAATCCGGGCGCTGTAGTGCGCACCATAGAGAGCGGGTCGAGCGTTATCGCTCATGCCCCCATCGACGCTGACATACAGCCGAGTAGCGACTGCGTCACCCTCGTGCACGCTGACAGGTTTCGTCACCCCGACCGTGTACAGGGTCACTCCCGCAGGACCAGAGATCACCCGTCCCGGTTCAAAGGCGAGATCGGGAATAGGTAATCCTCGCTGTGCGCACTCCTGCGCAACATGATCCACGATGGTCGTGATCAGCTCGGCCACATCCATGGGGTGATCTGACTCGGTGTAGGCGATACCGAATCCGCCCCCCAAGTTGAGAGTGAAAGGCTCGCCCTCCACGAAGGCTTTCGCATAAACGTCCACCATTCGGGTGGCGGCCTCCAGGAAACCTTCGGTACTAAAAATTTGTGAGCCGATGTGAGAGTGCAATCCCACGAAATCAAGGTGTGACGAGTCTCGAATCACCTCCACCAACGAAAGTGCTTCATCGGGCGAAAGACCAAACTTCTGATCCTCCCGAGCGGTAGCCAAGTAGTCATGGGTGTCCGCGTGAACGCCGGTGTTGACTCGAATCATGACCTTCTGGCGGGTGTCCATCGAGGACGCGATGCGCTGAATACGCTCCGCCTCAATGGGTGCATCCATGACGATGGTGGCGACCCCAGCGCTCATAGCCTGAGCAATTTCATCCTCCGACTTGTTGTTGCCCTGAAATTCCAGGTGGTCGGGGTTTGCGCCACCGCCCAACGCAATCGCCATTTCTCCAGCAGTCGCGACGTCAAAACCCAGTCCTGCGTCCTCGACCCACGAGACGACGTGTCCGGAAATAAAGGATTTGGAGGCGTAATAGACGGTGCCGCTCACGCCATGGCGCGAGCATGCTGCGGTGAGGGCATCCTGGACCAGACGAGCGCGCGATACGAAGTCATCCTGGTCAAACACATACAGGGGCGTGCCATAACGCTCCACGAGGTCACCCACCGAAACTCCGCCGACCTCGAGCTCTCCACTGGAGCCCCGGCGCATGCTGGCAGGCCAAATCCCCGAATGCAGAGCATTCGCATCACGGGGCGCCGAAAGCCACCCTGGTGCTAGGGGATGAGACACAACACTCACCTCACGAGTCGCAGTCTTGGTGTGAGGCGAGCGAACCCGGATTGGTCCCTGAAGCCTCCCCCAGGATAGCGAATCACCGCTAGCGGGCAATAGTTACATGCGCTCCGGGGCGCTGACTCCCAGCAGGAACAGACCATTGCGAAGAACCTGACCGGTGGCGTCGTTGAGCCACAGCCTCGTGGCGTGAACCGACTCGATCGGATCATCTCCGAGCGGGGTCACCCGGCAGGCGTCGTACCAGCGGTGATACACCGAGGCAACTTCTTCCAGGTAGCGGGCGATCCGGTGGGGCTCGCGAAGCTCGGCCGCTTGCGAGACAACCCGGGGGAAATCTCCCAGCGAGGCGATGAGCGCGGCTTCGGTGTCATGGGTCAATGTTGAGGGCTCAAAGACCTCCCGAGTGACGCCCGCCGCTTGAGCGTTTCTCGCAACCTGATGAGTTCTGGCGTGCGCGTATTGCACATAGAACACCGGGTTGTCGTTACTGCGCTTGGTAAGAATGTCCGAGTCGAGAGTGAGCGGAGAGTCTGCCGGATAGCGAGCGAGGGAATAGCGCAACGCGTCGGTGCCCAACCATTTCTGGAGGTCATCGAGTTCGACAATGTTGCCCGCCCGCTTGGAGAGTTTTGCTCCATTGATACTGACCAATTGACCAATCAGGATCTCGACGTTCTCCTCCGGGTTTTCCCCAGCAGCACCGGCAAGCGCTTTGAGCCGATGGATGTAACCGTGGTGATCAGCCCCCAACAGGTAGATCTTTTTCCAGAATCCCCGATCGGATTTGGAGAGGTAATACGCGGCATCGGCTGCGAAGTAGGTGTAGGCGCCATTGGCCCGACGGATAACCCGATCTTTGTCGTCACCGAAGTCGGTGGTGCGCACCCAGGTGGCACCGTCGTCGTCAAACACGTGCCCTCCCGCACGAAGGCGCTCGAGGGAGTCATCAATGGGACTGACTCCGTCGCTACCTGAGGCATGGAGGGTGCGCTCAGAGAACCAGACATCAAAGTGCACATTGAAACGCTCGAGGGATTCTCGAATATCACCCAACTGAAGCTCATAGGCCTGATCTCTCGCGGTGCTCACTTGGGTCTCATCCGGCAAGCTCAGAAGGTCGGGTGAGCGCTCGAGAACCCGGGTCGCCAAGTCCTGGATGTAGGCACCCTGGTAGCCATCCTCCGGGGTTTCGGCGCCCTCTGCAGCAGCCAGCACGGACTGCCCGAACTTGTCCATTTGGACACCCTGGTCGTTGATATAAAACTCGGCAGTAACGCTGGCGCCTGCCGCCCGCAAGACTCGAACAAGTGAATCTCCGAGTGCCGCCCACCTGGTGTGACCAATGTGGAGAGGCCCTGTGGGGTTGGCCGAGACATATTCGACGTTGATGACCTGACCGGTCAGCTCGTCGCCTCGACCGTAGCTCTCGCCCGCTTCCACAATCGTCTTGACGAGTGCTCCAGCGCTCCCAGCATCCAACGTGATGTTGATAAACCCAGGACCCGCGACCTCCGCGGACGATATCCCTTGGTGGGTGAGGAGTTCAGAGGCAATCGACGTTGCCAGGTCTCGAGGGTTGGTCCCGGCAGTCTTAGCGAGCTTCAACGCGATCGAGGTCGCCCAGTCACCGTGGTCTCGATTTTTGGGACGCTCGAGGGCAATATCGTCCAACGACAGCCCCGAGGATTCAGGCAGTGTGGTCTGCGCGCACTCTCGAATGAGTTCCGCTAGCGCTCGGGGGTCCACAACGCCTCATCCTAGTAGCGGAGGCTCTTCGGAGCGCCTCGAGGTTGTAGCCTGGTGGGTGCCCCACCGAGCCCCCATAGCTCAGGGGATAGAGCGTCTGCCTCCGGAGCAGAAGGC
>JBMUEW010000012.1:0-27595 GCA_049460875.1 Pontimonas sp. | reverse complement strand
CAGACTGGTGAGATATATGCTGGTCTTTTAGATAAACTTATTTCCTTTTGTGATAATTATAATTACAAATTTGAACTTCTGGAAAACAAATACTATGGACTCCCTGGTGAAATGGATGATGGGATATCCCTAGAAGGTGTCAGAGACTACATGAAAAGCATCTGTGCACATGAACCCAGGGACTATCAAATTCAAGGGGTCTATGATGCCTTAAAGTACAAGAGAAAACTTACCGCGTGCTGGGTGTTGATCCGGAGACGGGGCTGGAGATCGTGGCAAAGAAGGGTCGCTTCGGTCCGTATGTGACCGAGGTGTTCCCGGAGCCTGACGAGCCGGCCGAGGACGCACCGAAGAAGAAGAAAGCTTCGGCGCCCAAGCCGAAGACAGCCTCGCTTTTCCAGTCGATGGACATTGAGACCATCGATCTCGATACCGCGCTGCGGCTCTTGGCACTGCCCCGAGAAGTCGGTGTGGATCCTGAATCAGGAGAGATGATTACCGCTCAAAACGGGCGCTATGGCCCGTATCTGAAGAAGGGAACCGACACTCGGTCACTGGATAGCGAAGAAAAGATCTTCGAGATTGATGTCGAAGGCGCCCTTCAGCGTTTTGCTGAGCCCAAATATGGAGGTCGACGTCAATCCTCGGCTCTCAAGACCTTCGAGGCAGACCCAGTTAGCGGAAAGCCCATCCTGCTCAAGGACGGTCGATTTGGTCCCTATGTCACCGACGGAGAGATCAACGCCACCGTTCCGCGGGGAATGCCACTGGACACATTGGATTTTGAGGCTGCGGTTCAACTGATTGCCGATAAGCGTGCCAAAGGCCCCGCTCCGAAACGTGCCGCCAAGAAGGCTCCAGCTAAGAAAAAGACTGCCGCAAAGAAAACAGGGACGAAGAAAACCGTGGCAAAGAAGAAGGCCACACCTTCCAAGGACGGGAATCCTTCTTCGAAGAGCGCTAAGACCGTCGAAATCAGGGATGAGGAGTAAAGATGACAGGTCTCTTCATCACGTTTGAAGGCGGGGATGGTTCAGGAAAAACAACTCAGATTAATCTGCTCGCGAGTTGGCTCGAATCCGAGGGACACACCGTCGTGATTACCAGGGAGCCGGGAGGAACCGACCTGGGTAGTGAGCTTCGCAACATCATCCTGCATCGCGAAGGGTTTATCGCCCCCCGTGCTGAAGCTCTGCTCTATGCCGCAGACCGCTCCCATCACATCCACACACTGGTGCGGCCGGCTCTCCAGCGAGGGGAGATAGTGGTTCAAGATCGTTACCTCGACTCCTCTGTTGCCTACCAGGGAGCGGGCCGCGTTCTCGACCCCACCGAAGTTCGCAATATTTCCGTGTGGGCAACGGAGAACCTGATGCCAGACCTCACCGTTGTGCTCGATGTTCCTGCCTCTGTTGCAAAAGAACGCCAGGCTGCAGGGGAGCGTCAATACGACCGCCTCGAGGCGGAAGCGGAAGACTTTCACACTCGAGTGCGTGAGAGTTACCTCGCTCTCGCCGCGGAGGAACCCCATCGATTCCTCGTCATTGATGGAGAATCTTCCATCGAAGAGATTCACCGAGCCATCGTCGACAAGGTGTCAGACCTCCTTGGATAGCCTTAGGGCATGACGCTCTGGGATGAATTGGTCGGCCAGGAGCCAGCCATTGCCCAGATGAAAGCAGCAGCCGTTCCGGGGTCTTCGGCGATGACACACGCCTGGCTGATTACCGGTCCCCCTGGTTCGGGGCGCTCCACTCTTGCCCACGCGTTCGCTGCGGAGCTCGTGGGCGCGGGAGACAGTGAAGAAGCATGGCGTCAGGTTCTCTCCGGCGCTCACCCCGATGTGTCGATTCTGTCGACCAACAAGGTGACCATCACCATTGAAGAGGTTCGCGCTCTGGTCGCGTTCTCCTATTTTTCTCCCTCTGCGTCGGACTATCGCGTTGTCGTCATTGAGGATGCGGATCGCATGACGGAGCGAACGTCGAACGTGTTGCTCAAAGCCTTGGAGGAGCCTCCGCCCCAGACGGTGTGGATACTGTGTGCACCCTCCACCGCTGATGTTCTTCCCACCATCAGGTCGAGAACTCGCACCATCGTGTTGCAGGTACCCAGTCCCGAACAGGTTGCACAGCTGATTTCGCGCCGCGAGGGTCTCGATGGAGACCTTGCGCTCCGCGCCGCTACCGAAGCTCAAAGCCACATCGGTATGGCCACCAGGCTCGCCACTGATGAGGCTGCCCGGGCGAGGCGTTCAACATCGATGGAGTTGGTTCTTGGCGTGACCACTGTGTCTGGTGCGGTGCGAACGGCCGCGAAACTGCTCGAGCTTGCCACCGAGGACGCCACGGCCTTAGGTGAGCGCACCGATCAGGAGGAGCGCGACGCATTGTTGACTTCGCTGGGTGTTGCCCCAGGCGGTGCTGTTCCCAGCGCTTTGCGCTCGCAAGTGAAGTCGCTCGAGGAGGATCAGAAACGGCGCAAGACGCGAAACTTGCGTGATGCACTCGATCGAATTCTTGTGGACGTCATGTCGATTCTTCGTGATGTCCTGATGGTGCAGGTCAACACCGGTCTGAGCTTCATCAATGTGACCCATGGTCCAGCGATTGAGGAGCGCGCAGCCGCGACCACACCGGAGATGACGCTTGCAGCACTGGATGCGACCCGGGAAGCGAGGGAGCGTATTGCCCATAACTCTCCACCGTTGCTCGTTTTGGAAGCGCTCCTGATTTCTCTCTCGCCCGCCGTGAAGGGTCGGGTATGAGGCGCCATCTCGGTGTCGCTCTGTCTGCTGCGGTTCTTGCAGGCTGTGTGGCAGTGGCCGACAACCCGGCAGAAAACACCGAGGATCCTCTCGCGCCTTATCTAGGTCAGGAGGTGCAGTGGTCGGACTGCGGAGCGGGAGCCGAGTGCGCGATTGTCATGGCGCCCCTGGATTGGGACAATCCCGGAGTTGGAGAGGACGTGAATCTCGCGGTCTCTCGTCACAGCGCGACTGGTCAAGCGCTGGGGTCATTGTTTGTGAATCCTGGTGGCCCCGGTGCCAGTGGCTACGAATTTGTCCTCGATAGCGTCGATTTTGCGGTGTCCGAAATGCTCCGAGAGTCTTTTGACGTCATTGGCTGGGACCCCAGGGGTGTGAACTTTTCGAGTCCGGTCTCGTGTGCAGCAACAGATGCAGAGTTGGATTACTTCTTCTTCGGAGAGCTGGAGGCGCAACCGGACACACCCGAGTGGGACGCCGAGCTTCTCGCTGAATCGATTCGATTTGGCCAAGAGTGCCAAGCCAACACCGGCGAGCTTCTGGAATTTGTCGACACGCTCTCGACGGTGAGGGACCTCGATCTCTTGCGTCATCTCGTCGGTGATGAGCAGCTGAACTACCTCGGCTACTCCTACGGGACGCTCATCGGGGCTTTATATATCGACACCTTCCCCGAGAAGGTCGGCCGCATGGTGCTCGATGGCCCGGTCGATCCTGGCGCAAGTCAGTTTGATTTGGTCGTCAACCAGCATCGGGGTTTTGAAGAGGCTCTCGAGGCGTATTTGGTGGAGTGCGATCTGACCAACTCATGCCCCTTTGCGGGTTCGCTGGAGCAGCGCCTGAGGGGCGTCTCCGATTTGTGTGACGAGCTGGAACAAAACCCTCTGCGTCACGCCGACGGTCGCCTGATTGACGATGGAATGCTGCGCACAGCCATGGTGACCACGCTTTATGCGCAATCTAGTTGGCCTTTCCTCACCCGAATGTTTGAAGAACTCCAAGAGGGCGTCACCGACACCGCGATTTTCCTCGTTGACTTTTACTATGACCGCGAGGGCGGGGTGTACCAGAACAACTCCATGGAAGCTTTTATCGCCATTAATTGTTTGGACTACCCGGTGGAGAGCGACCCCGCTGTCCTTGAAGCACAAGCAGACCAGCTTCGCGAGGCCGCCCCTTACACTGCGCGCCCCAGTGGGGATGGCGATCTCGTCTGCATGAATTGGCCCTACCCACCGAAACTCAACAAGGGACCCGTGAGAGGTGAGGGGGCGAACCCCGTCGTCATCCTTGGCACCACCGGCGATCCCGCTACTCCCTATAACTGGTCGGTGTCGCTCAACGAGCAGTTAGAGAACTCCGTTCTCCTCACCTTGGTGGGAGAGGGGCATCTCGCTTATGACGAGCGTGTGACCTGTATCAACGACCCGGTCGATACGTACTTTGTGACCGGCGATCTCCCGGAGGATGGGATCACCTGTGTGGCGTGACTTTCCTCGTGGTTAGCTTTGCTCCACTACTATGAAGTGTTCCCTCCGGGGTTCGCCGCCTTAGCTCAGTCGGCAGAGCGTCTCACTCGTAATGAGAAGGTCGCGGGTTCGATTCCCGCAGGCGGCTCGGACTCGCCAACAAGCTCGGGGAACCTAGGTGTTGCACCAATTGTAGGTGTTACACTCTCTCTATGCCGACCACTCGTCCACGTCACATGCTCACGGAAACGGCGGAGCTTAGTGTTGCCTTGACCGACGCCGCGCTGGTCTGGCCAGAGCTCGCGGGCGATAAGTCTGCGCTTTTGAGAAAACTGATCGAAGCCGGCGCTAGGTCAGTGAAGGCGGAGGGCTCCCTATCGGGCCTCATTGATGAACTTGCGGGGGTAGCAACGGGCTGTTATCCGAGAGATGCTCGCGATCAGCTGCTCTCTGAGTGGCCCTCGTGATTATTCTCGACGCGACCTTTCTTATTGCTTTTCTTGATGAACATGATCCCCACCATCGCGACAGTAAAGATCTCATAGAGGCGAATTTTGTGGAGGGTTTCGGAGTAAGTGCTGTCACCTTGGCCGAAGCACTCGTCTATCCTGCGAAAGCGGGGAAAGAAGACAGAGCGCTCTCCTCTATTCGCCGCCTCGGGGTCAAGACGATTGGTGTTGAACCCGACGATGGCATGTCGATTGCTCACTTGAGGGCTAACCACGCGATTCGTATGCCTGATGCCCTGGTCTTGCACTGCGCGCTATCAACTGGGTCCCGCATTGCAACATTTGATCGGGGGTTGAAGACCGCGGCTCACGAAGCGGGCCTGGGAACCGTGGAGGTCGCCTGACCCACTGCGGGATGCTCGGTGAACATTGGGTGAATAACCTCGGTGGCGCGAGTCTCGCCGTCATGACTGCTCAATAATGAGGGCAGGAAAAGGGGTGCGATGCACGCAGCGGTCCGAGTTGTAGCCGAGCTAATCGGTACTGCTTTGCTCGTTGCCGCTGTCATTGGGTCGGGGATCATGGCGGAGGCAGTCACCTCAGACGTCGGACTGCGCCTGCTGCTCAACCAACTCTCGACAATCCTTGGTTTGGGGGTCCTCATCGCCGTCCTCATGCCGGTATCGGGGGCCCACATCAACCCGGTCGTCACCCTCGCCTTGTTTCTCAGGCGCACACTCTCTGGGGCTGACGCGGCGATGTATGTGCTTGCTCAGCTACTCGGTTCCCTGGGTGGCGTAGTTCTTGCGCACCTTATGTTTGGCCGGGCGCTCATGGGCATCTCAGGTGAGGATCGGCTCACCGCGGGCACGTTTGTGGGCGAAGTCGTTGCCACTGCGGGTCTGCTTGCCGTGATTATTCTGCTCGCGCACCGCGGGCACGAATCAGCCATTCCTCTCGCGGTGCCAGCCTGGATTGGGTCAGCTTTCTTCTTCACTTCTTCGACAGCATTCGCGAACCCTGCTGTCACGCTCGGCCGAATGTGGACGGATTCCTTCACGGGCATCGCGCCGCTCTCTGGACTGGGATTTATAGGGGCTCAGCTGGTGGGAATGGCGCTCGCCCTTGCTCTTGTTACACCACTCGTTGCTGGATCGAAGGAGACAAAGAATGGCTGACAAACCCACCGTGTTGTTCGTCTGTGTTCACAATGCTGGGCGCTCGCAGATGGCTGCGGGATACCTCCAACACCTGGCTGGTGATCGCATCGAAGTCATGAGCTCCGGTAGTGCTCCCAAAGATTCGATCAATCCGGTTGCTGCCGAGGTCATGCTCGAAGAGGGAATCGACATTCGCAACAATGAGCCCAAAATTCTGACCGATGAGCAGGTTCAGGCCAGCGATGTGGTTATCACCATGGGGTGTGGTGATGCGTGCAAGTTTTATCCAGGGAAGCGCTACGAGGATTGGGATCTTCAGGACCCTGCGGGTCAGGACGCCGACACCGTTCGCAGTATTCGAGACGACATCAAGGCCAGAGTCGAGTCGCTAATTTGGGACTTGGTGGGCCCCAGCTAAAAGTCAGGCGCCCTGGTGGCAGAACGGCCGAGATGGCTATGATGAGGCGAACACTTCATCGCCGACGTGATTGTGGGCGATGCCCTACCCGGAAAGAGTAGAGATGCCCCAACGCCCGTGGCTCGATCACTATCCCGCAGATGTTAATCCTGTTCTCCAGGACATCACTCTCCCGCATGTCCCGGCTCTCGCCCGAGCTGCTTCTGCAACGTATGCGAACACCATCGCCTTCACGCAGGTGATGGCCAACGGTATGAATGGTTCACTGAAGTACCGCGAAGTCGACGTTCATTCCGATAATTTCGCTGCGTATCTCCGAGAGACCTTGGGTCTGAAGCAAGGTGACCGGGTCGCCCTGCAAATCCCCAACTCTCTGGCCTACCCGATTGTGGCCTTCGGGGTCATGAAGGCCGGTTTGGTCTTGGTCAACACCAACCCCCTCTACACCGCATCGGAGATGACCCACCAGTTCAAAGACTCAGGAGCAAAGGTGCTCGTGGTCAGCGATATGTTTGCCGATCGTCTCCCCGAGGTTCTTCCCCAGACCGACATTGAGACTGTCGTGACAGTGCGGATTTCCGAATTCTTTACGCCCGTTGTGGCTGGTGTCATTCGTCTGGTGCAAAAAGTCTGGTCGAGGACATTGCCCAAAATCACGGTGCCTCACACCTCGTTCCAGGATGCGCTGAAGACGGGGGAGAAAGTCTGCTCGAAAGCCCAAGTAGAAAGCTACCTAGAGGGAGTCGGGCCTGACACCCTGGCAGCTCTGCAGTACACAGGGGGAACAACCGGTGTCTCCAAGGGTGCGATGCTCAGTCACGGGAACCTCGTTTCCAACACGATGCAGCTCCTCCAAATGAACGGTGACTACATCGTCCCCGGT
The DNA here is from genome assembly GCA_049460875.1 of Pontimonas sp. Lineage (GTDB taxonomy): Bacteria > Actinomycetota > Actinomycetes > Actinomycetales > Microbacteriaceae > Pontimonas. Next base: position 20,449 of record JBMUEW010000012.1, on the reverse strand, counting down.
AAAGAGGTCGCGTTGACGGCTCTCCCGCTCTACCACATCTTCGCTTTCACGGTGAATTTGATGGGCTTCTACCACGTGGGGGCGAGAAACCTTCTGATTCCTACCCCCAGACCACCGAGCAACCTCAAGAGAGCCTTCGAAAACTACAAGATCACCTGGACGACAGGTGTGAATACCTTGTTCAACGCCCTCCTGAACGAGCGTTGGTTCACTGATAGCCCTCCCAAGCACCTGAAGGCTTCGGCAGCGGGCGGAATGGCGCTTCACGAGTCAGTGGCGAAGCGGTGGCGAGAGGTTACCGGTACCCCGATCGTGGAGGGTTATGGTTTGACCGAGTCCTCGCCCGTATTGTCGTTCAACCCGCTGGGTGGAATGTTCAAGGACAACAGCATCGGAATCCCCGTTCCCTCCACCGAGATGGTGTGTGTGGACGAGAAGGGTAAAGAGGTCGCTGTGGATGAGCCCGGTGAGCTCATCGCCAAAGGCCCCCAAATCATGCAGGGCTACTGGAACAGGGATGACGAGACCAAGAAGACCCTGAAAGATGGCTGGCTCTACACCGGGGATATCGCGCAGATGGACTCCGATGGTTACTTCACGATTGTCGATCGTAAGAAAGACATGGTGATTGTCAGTGGGTTCAACGTCTATCCCAACGACGTGGAAGAAGCCATAGCTGCTGTTCCCGGTGTCCTGGAAGTTGGTGTCGTGGGTGTCCCCGATGAGAAGTCGGGTGAAGCGGTGCGTGCTTTCGTCGTGGCGTCTGCTCCGGCACCGACCGCAGAAGCCATCCAGGCGCACTGTCGAGAGACACTCTCTGCTTACAAGGTGCCCTCCAGCGTTGTCTTTGTCGATGAGCTCCCCAAGAGCCCCATCGGCAAGATTCTGCGTCGAGAGCTTCGAGACCACGCGATGTCCGCAACGACCACCACGAAGGGTGCCTAGTCATGATTGATACGTTGATTTTCCTCGCGGATAACCACAATCAAGCAACGGTCGTCAATGAGCTTGAGGAAACCCTGCTCCGCGTCTTCATTGTGGTCATCATGTTTGGCCTCGGAGCGGGACTTACCCCCAAGGACTTTGGTCTGGCTCTTCGCAGACCGTGGGGTCTGATTATCGGCTGGGTGACACAGTTCGCCATCATGCCGTTTGTTGCCTACATCTTGATCGTGACCGTGCTTTTCCCGTTCTCCGAACCCGGTGAAATGGTATGGGTGGCCCTTGGGGCCCTCATCATGGGAAGCGTTCCGGCGGGAACAACCTCCAACCTCTTTACCTATTTCTCGAAGGGTAATTTGGCACTCAGCTTGACCATGACGGTCAACTCCACACTATGGGCCTTCATCATGACCCCGGCAGTTCTTCTGCTGTACGCAAACTTCCTGGGATTGGACGGCTCGGTATCGATTGATCCGATTGAGTTGGCCACGGTCATTTTAGGTCTGGTAGTTCCCGTAGCACTGGGCATGTTCGTGAGGCGCCTGAGCTCCAACGTAGGAGCGGTACTCGAGCTCGTGGGTGGGGTCTTTGGTGTGTTGTTCATCCCCTTCCTGATTGCAATTTGGGTGCCACGAAACTGGCAGCTTCTGCTCTCGACAGAATGGCCCACCTACGCAGTCGCCATCGGTTTGGGTGTGGTAGGTATCTTCACCGCCTATGGCATTGCGAGGCTCATTAAGCTCCACCCGATGAACGCTCGAACAGTCGGTCTGGAGACGGGTATTCAAAATGGTCCTCTCGCGATTGCGGTGATTATCGCCATCTACTTGGAGACCGATCACGTCGACGAAATCCTCTTAATCCCCGCTCTGTATTCGCTCTTTATCGTGATTGTTTCGACGCTGGTGACCCTCTGGTTCCGCAGGGCAAACCTGGCTGAAGAACAAAAGATTCCTAACCTCCTCTAGGGGCCCTAGCCCGATACCCTGGGCGAGTGTCTTCTCGCCCAGGTATCGAGCGCTCTTACGTCGTCGCTTTTCTGCTGAGTGTTTTTTCGGGTGTTCTGGTAGCGCTCCAATCACGACTCAACGGTGAGCTTGGTGTCGCACTCGGTGATGGTTTTGTCGCCGCACTGTTCTCCTTCACAAGTGGACTGGTGGTGGTGGGTCTTGCCATCACGCTCAACCCCAAGGCGCGGCGGGGCCTAACAACAGTGCGAGAGGACATTCGGGCGGGCCGCTTGCCGTGGTGGGCGGCGGTCGGCGGTGCCGGAGGAGCTTTCCTTGTTTTGACCCAGGGACTCTCCGCAGGAATTCTCGGGGTGGCACTGTTCACGATTGCGGTGGTGACCGGTCAGGCGTTTGGTTCCTTGGCCATTGATACCAAGGGGTGGTTTGGTGCTCCCCAGGTGCGGCTCACCGCACTACGGGTAGTGGGTGCCCTGCTGGCCATCATCGGAGCTGTGATTGCCCTCGATGTTTTCTCGGGCTCCTTGGAAGGTAAAACATTGGCCTTTTTTCTGCCCCTTATCGCGGGCTTTGGAACGGGATACCAACAAGCGGTCAACGGTCGGGTGAAGGCGGCAGCGGGCTCCGCTCTCGCGGCGACCTTTGTGAACTTCTCCGCCGGGGCACTGACCCTCGCCGTCGTGACGGCACTATCGCTCCCTTTCACCGGTGGACCGAGTGCCCTACCCGATCAGTGGTGGGTGTGGACGGGCGGATTAGTGGGCACCATCTTCATCACCATTCAGGCCTCGACAGTCCTCGTGATCGGAGTTCTAGGCCTGGGAGTGAGCATCGTGACCGGTCAGCTACTCGGGTCCATCGCATTGGATGTGTTCTTTCCGGTGGCCTCGTCGAGTCTTCACCCAGCGACAATTGTGGGTGCTCTCATTACCCTGGCGGGTTCAGCCTTGGTGACTCTCGGGCGTAAAACCTAAGCGGTTTTTTCGTCGAACTCCAGGGCGAGCGAGTTCATGCAGTAGCGCTGCCCGGTGGGGGTGCCGATCGCGTCATCGAACAGGTGGCCGAGGTGTCCGCCGCAGGCTCCACACACCACCTCGGTCCGGACCATTCCGAGGCTCCGGTCTTCGTGTAGCTCCACAGCACCGGGTGTGATGGCGTCAAAGAACGATGGCCAACCGGAACCTGATTCAAACTTGGTGCCACTGTCGAACAATGCGTTCCCACACCCCGCACACGAATACACGCCGTCTCGCTTCTCGGTGAGGAGTTCGCCCGTCCAGGGTGGCTCGGTCGCTGCTTGGCGCAAGATGGCGTAGCGCTCTGGAGGCAGCTCGGCCTTCCAGAGGGCGTCGTCTTTGACTACTTTGTCGGCCATGTGCATTCCTTAGCTCGGGGGCGATGAAGTTTCTCCCATTAAACTCGCCCCATGATGTCGAGTCAGGTTATCCAGAAAACCTGGGGTGAATTCACACCTGACGAGGTCTTCGAGATGGCAGTGCTGCGCTCGGAAGTTTTTTTCCTCGAGCAAAAAATTGACGAAGAGGAATTCGATGCAGCAGACCGCGACCCCTCCACGATTCATCTGTGGATTACTGATGATGAGGGGATGGCGGGCTATCTGCGTATCGTCCACAACCCTCAGGCAGCAGCGGACCACGAGGGAATTCCCGACAGCTTGGGCCGCATGGTGGTGCGGAGAACTGCGAGAGGTCAAGGTTTAGCCCAAGCTTTGATGACCAGGGCGCTCGAACTCGCGGGTGATAAGCCGTTGTATTTGCACGCGCAGGACTACATCACCTCGCTCTATGCGCAGTTTGGTTTTGAAGCACAGGGCGAGACTTTTCTTGAGGCAGGTATTCCCCACGTACTGATGGTGCGACACCCCCATGCGTGAGCTCATCACGCTAGCCCTGGCCTCGCTCCTGGGTGTGGTGCCGGCTGCCGCCCCCGAGGGGGCGTGCGAGGTGAGGGAAGTCACGATTACCTGGGGTTTTAAAGAATCCTTCCGCTCCTATATTTCTGGAGCTATCGCCCAAGGCTCCTGGGATACTTCGGGAGATGTCGGGTATTCCCTTCCCGAGTTCACCTTCACCGGCGGCGAGGGCTATGTGACACCGGATCGCACGAACGCCGACGTGTCTTTTGACGGTGAACTCGTGTTCTCAGGTCACGAGGGGATCTTGGAGACCACTCTTGCAAACCCCAGGCTCACGGTTGTCGACACTCGGTCAGCCGTGCTCTTTGTCGATGTCACAGGCGACACCATGGACGAGGTCAGTGTGAGCGAGACTGATGTTCCCTTTGCCCGGGTGGTGTGGGGAAGCTCAGACGAGGCCGTTGTTGCCACCAGTGGACTCTGGGAGATTCGGGGAGCCGAGGTCGTGCTCACCGAGGAAGGCTCTGCGGCCTTTGGAACCTATCCCGCGGGTGAGGTCATGGACCCTATGTCCGCGAGTTTCGAGGTGAACGAGGGGTGTTTGCAGGGCACTGGCGTGGGATGGATTCCCGGTGGCGCCGCGGCTCTTGCGGTTGTTGCCAGCGCGATAGCGCTTGCTATCCGGCGGGGTCGTAAATCGCCCGGGCCAGAGCATCCATGATCGCTGGAGTTCTCGGGCCAAAACTCAGCACTTGAGAGTCATCCATATCGACAAAGCGAAGATTTTGACCGGCGTTGGTCAACCCGATTGCGGGTTTGAGTCGAACTAACTCTTCCGGTCCCCCCACACTTTCCACACCATCGGTCATCACAAGAATCAGATCCGGGTTGGCTTCGATGAGGGCCTCATCCGTCATCGGACGCAAGCCGGTCCAGCCGACCTCGGTGGCAATGTCGATACCACCCAACCCTTCGATGAGGTCCCCGGCACCAGATTCCTGGCCAAAGAGGTAATAGATGCCATTAGCTCCGCGGATGTAGAGAAAGACCATGCGGAGTTTGTCGTCTCGTGCCTGGGGGGTGTTGTCGGCAATAGTCCCGAGGACGCTCTCGAGGTCTGCAGTGATTTTCGTAGCCAGGGCGTTGCCGACCTCGGAGATTCCAAAAACATCGGCCACGGATCGAGCCATCGCCGCGGGTGCCTCGAGGCCCGGTTGTTCCCGCACAAAAACGACAGTGATGCCCGCTTCTCGAAGCTGGAGCACCACGTCAAGGGGCCCAATAGTTCCATCGGTCACGATGAGATCGGGTCGCAACTCCAACACCGCTTCTGGCGAGATGGCGTGACCACTTCCCGTAACCACAGGGAGATCCTCCACACCCGGAAACGTGGTCGAAATATCGCGCCCCACCAGTCGATCCCCCAACCCCAGCGCCCAGACCGTTGCCGCGAGCGAGCCCGACATGTCCAGTGCAAGAACACGCTCAGCCTCGTTAACGGTGACCTCTCTCGGGCCTGAGAGGTCATCCGATGTCACCGTGGTGGGCAGGGTGAGCTCGGGGTCGTCAGTGATGGGGTCGATAGCGACCTCGCTGAGCAATGCTGTGGAGGGCCCCACCCATTCCCCAGGCGAATCGAGCCAGGCTATGTCAGACAGTGGCGGTCGATTCTCGGCGGAACCCGGATTGCCCACAGGTGCCTGGTAGGAGGCGGGCTGGCACGCACCGAGAGCCAGGACCACCGCGGCGAGCGCCCCGAGAGGGGCGAGAGAAAACTTGGGCACAGTGTTCCCTAGCGTAGTTGCCTCCCCTGGGTGGTCACCCTGGCGACGTATCATGGGCGGAGATGGTGAGCGCACACAGCGATAAGAGTGAATTGGCCCGTGGTGACATCGAGCTGTTGGAGTTCGAGAGGGCCCATTGGGGGGCAATTCCCAATAAAGAGTCTGCGGTGAGGGAGCGCTTTGGACTGTCCTTGGCTCGTTATTATCAGCGGGTGTATGCACTGTGCCAGACCGAAGCTGCCGTGCACTACGACGCAGTGTTGGTGAGAAATTGTCTCGAGGCATCGGCCCGCAGACGAGAGAGACGAGGAGGGTAGGCCCTCATGGCATCGCCCGGAAAAACCTCCTTCTTGCCCGATCGTTTTGATGACGTCGAGCGTGATCTCTCCTATGTCGGCACTCGTCGCCGTGAGCGTTCATCGTGGTCGGTGTTTGCCCCCATTGGTATCGGCCTCGGTGCCGTTGTTGTTCTCGTTCTCGCTGGTCTGTGGGTTGTGGACCGAAGCGATGACTATCTCACGTTGGATGCCAGTGAGATTCCTGTCATTTCCGGTGACGCACCCGAGGAAGAATCCGCCGACGAGCCTGTAGTCCTGGAACCCGAGGTTCCCGAAGAGGTCGTGGCCGTGACCGACCCCACCCAGATTGACACGGAAGGGCTCACCCTGACCATTCTCAATGGAACCTCCACCCAGGGAATGGCTGCCCGTGCGGTGGAGCGTTTGGTCGCCGTCGGGTGGCCCGAGGCCACGGCGACGAATGCCGATTCTGCGGACGTCCAACAAAGCGTGGTGGCGTATAGTGAGGACGCCGATAAGGCCATCGCTCTGGGTATTGCTGGGGAGTTGGATCTTGACGCGGACGCCGTCGTCCAGACAACTGCATATCCGGGAGCCCGTGTCACCGTGGTTCTTGGAGCCGACTACGTCGATACCGAGTCGACCTAATCTTGTCCCACACCCGAATTCGAAAAAAGGTAAACCCCATGAAATCCACTGCCCGCTCACTTTTTGCTGTTGCTGCCGTTGCCGCGCTTGCGCTTGCCGGTTGCGCGAGTGACACCAGTTCTCCGGAGGACGAAGTTGTCACGTCCAGCGAGACAGAGACCACCGAAGCCATCGTGGACAACGCCACTGTGGCAGCTCTGACCGGCGAGGCTATCGAGGCGGGAAGCCTGTCGCGCCCTGCTTTGTCCGCCAAGATTGACAACCACCCCTCCGCCAGGCCACAGGTTGGTCTCGACGAAGCGGACATTGTCTTTGAAGAACTTGTAGAAGGTGGTCTCACTCGCTACGTCGCGGTGTGGCACTCCACCCTTCCCGCTGAGATTGGCCCAGTCCGCTCGGTTCGACCGATGGACCCTGAAATTGTGAGCCCCTTCGGAGGTGTCTTTGCCTACTCGGGTGGCCAGGTTCGCTTCATCCAGATGATGCAGGAAGCCCCCGTGTATAACGCTATCCACGGCCAGCCCGACACGGCCGACACCTTCTATCGCACCAGCGCGAAGGTTGCTCCCCACAACGTGTTGGTGAAAGCCCCTGAGCTGATTGACCAGCACCTGAATCTTCCAGCCCCCGACCAGCAGTTCGCCTACGCCGCGAGCATTGAAGAGTCGACCGCCATGACGGCTGGCTCTGCGGTGGCTTCGCTTAACCCTCGCTTTAGTGGTTTCTCGAGTCCTACGTGGGAGTGGGATGGAACTCAGGGAGCGTTCCTGCGTTTCCAGACCAACGGTGCAGCTGATTCAGCGGCGAGTGGAAACCAGATTTCTGCGACCAACCTCGTGATCCTTCAGGTCGGCATCGATGTGGTGGAGGACATCCCCACCACGCGCTTGGTGAACCAGGGGACCGGATGGGTGGCCACTGGTGGATCCATTGCGGAGATCAACTGGTTCAAAGCAACTCCTGAGTCCCCGATTGTTCTCACCACGGCGGATGGCGATGAGGTCCTCCTGGGTGTGGGAAACACCTGGATCGAGCTCATCCCGAATGACTCATCCGACGTGGAGGCAGGCGTTCTCACCATCAACTAGTCCGACACACTCCCGGTGTGCACTTGCACTCTCAGCCTGAGAGTGCCAAAATCAATTAGCACTCGTAATACGCGAGTGCCAATAGCTACAGCACACTAGACGTCCGGGAGGGACGAGAAACTGATGGCAAAACTAATTGCTTTTGATGAAGAGGCCCGTCGTGGTCTCGAGCGTGGGCTCAACACCCTGGCGGATGCCGTCAAGGTAACGCTAGGACCCCGCGGTCGTAACGTCGTCTTGGAGAAGAAGTGGGGAGCCCCCACCATCACCAACGACGGTGTTTCGATTGCCAAAGAAATCGAACTGAGCGACCCCTTCGAGAAGATCGGCGCCGAGCTGGTCAAAGAGGTTGCGAAGAAGACCGACGATGTTGCTGGTGATGGAACCACCACCTCTGTCGTTCTCGCTCAAGCACTGGTCCGTGAGGGCCTTCGTAACGTTGCAGCGGGTGCTGACCCGATCAGCCTCAAGCGCGGGATTGAGAAGGCCACCGAGGCTGTCTCTGAAGCGCTGTTGAAGATCGCTAAAGAGGTCGAGACCAAGGAAGAGATCGCCGCTACCGCGTCGATTTCCGCTGCGGACCCCGCGATCGGTGATTTGATTGCCGAGGCCATCGACAAGGTCGGTAAGGAGGGTGTGGTCACCGTCGAGGAGTCCAACACCTTTGGCACCACCTTGGAGCTGACCGAGGGTATGCGTTTTGACAAGGGCTTCTTGTCCGCTTACTTCGTGACAGACCCCGACCGTCAAGAGGCCGTCTTCGAAGACCCCTACATCCTGATTGCGAACCAGAAGATCTCTGCAATCAAGGACCTTCTGCCGATCGTGGACAAGGTGATTCAGTCGGGCAAGCAGCTCCTGATCATTGCCGAGGATGTTGAGGGTGAAGCTCTCGCAACTCTCGTGGTCAACAAGATCCGCGGAATCTTCAAGTCGGTTGCGGTGAAGGCTCCTGGCTTTGGAGACCGCCGCAAGGCCATGCTCCAGGACATCGCCATCCTCACCGGTGGTCAAGTGATCTCGGAAGAGGTTGGTCTGAAGCTGGAGAACATCGAGCTCGACATGCTCGGTCGTGCACGCAAGGTCGTCGTCACCAAGGACGAGACCACCATCGTCGAGGGCGCCGGTGAATCCGACGCTATCGCAGGTCGCGTCAAGCAGATTCGCCAGGAGATCGACAACACCGATTCCGACTACGACCGTGAGAAGCTCCAGGAGCGTCTCGCGAAGCTGGCCGGTGGTGTTGCCGTCATCAAGGCTGGTGCCGCAACCGAGGTGGAGCTCAAGGAGCGCAAGCACCGCATCGAGGACGCCGTGCGTAACGCGAAGGCTGCTGTTGAAGAGGGAATCGTTGCCGGTGGTGGCGTGGCCCTGATTCAGGCCGGCGCGAAGGCATTGGATGGCCTCAAGGTCTCGGGTGACGAGGCGACGGGTGCCAACATCGTCAAGGTGGCTATCGATGCTCCGCTGAAGCAGATTGCGATCAACGCAGGGCACGAGCCGGGTGTTGTTGCCGAGCACGTTCGCGGCTTGAAGGTCGGTCACGGCCTCAACGCCGCCACGGGTGAGTATGTTGACATGCTCGCGGCTGGCATCGCTGACCCGGTGAAGGTGACTCGTTCTGCTCTGCTGAACGCAGCATCCATCGCAGGTCTCTTCTTGACCACCGAGGTCGTCGTGGCAGAGAAGCCGGAGCCCGCTCCTGCTCCTGCCGGAGACCCCTCGGGTGGCATGGGAGGCATGGACTTCTAAATCCACAGCATTTCAACGGTGGGGCGTCTCCTTCGGGAGGCGCCCCACCGGCGTTAGCGAACAAAAAGTCGTTGGTTCGCGATTTCCATATCCCGATAGTGGGCTCCCGCTTGGGAAAGAGCCTGGGTCAGGGCGTCAAGATTGGCTTCAACGGCGCTCTGAGTACCCCTCCAGGTCTCGTGCACTCCGAGAAACGCAGTAGCTGCGGGACCTGTCCACGTTGCTCCGAGGGCGTTGAGTTGGGCATTGAGAGTGTGCACATCGCTGTGGATTCTGGCAATGGTGGCGCGGGCGTGGTCTGCTGCGCTGAGGACAGCGTCAGCGTCCACTGAGTATCGAGTCATGTCTCCTCCTGGGTTGTTGGGAGCACCCTAGAGACGCGCAGGCGTCTCGTACCTTCGAAGTGGAGAGTGAGGAAGAGAACGTTACGAGGACTCGTTGGGGACAAGAGGAAGGGAGACTCTAAACGTCGCGCCGCCTCCTGGAGTTTCATCTACGCGGATTGTTCCCTTGTGGCGTCTCACGATGGTGTCGACGATGGCGAGACCAAGACCTGAGCCTCCGGTGTCTCGAGCTCTCGAGTTATCCGCTCTGAAGAGACGTTGAAAGATTTTGTCACGGAGTTGGAGGGGGATTCCTTCGCCGTGGTCCACCACGCTGATGACACCGCGGGCGGGGTTGTCCTCTTTGTCGACAATGACCTCGATGGGGGTGTCCTCAGGACTAAACCGGAGAGCGTTCTGAAGAAGATTGGCCAGAACTTGGCGAATCTTATTTTCTTCTGCGCTGAGGGTAATCGGGGGCACGAGTGTGGGGTCGTGGACGAGCTCGCCATCGTGCCAGAGGGTGACGGTTCGCCCCGGCGCACTGGCTTGAGCATCCATGGCTTGATCATGGGCCAGACCCATCAGGTTCACAGGAGCCAGCTCCAGCGGTTTTGCCTCATCGAGTCGGGCGAGCTCGAGCAGGTCGGTGACCAAGGTGGTCATGCGCTCGGCCTCTTTTTCGATTCGCTCCATTGCTTGAGCGACGTCGGCCTTCTTGGTGAGAGCTCCCATGCGGTAAAGCTCGGCGTAACCCCGGACCGACACCAGCGGTGTACGTAATTCGTGACTGGCGTCCCCAATGAATCGGCGCATTTGTTCGATGGTGTCGGCACGGTCGGCAAAGGCGCGGTCGATCCTGGAGAGCATGGTGTTGAGGGATCGGGTCAGACGCCCGACCTCGGTGTTGGGTGTTGCGCCGCCGAGCCGTTGGGAGAAGTCACCGCCGGCGAACCGAGCTGCGGTCATTTCGACTTCCCGAAGCGGGCGGAAGGTGGTGGTGACCAGAAAACGGGTCAAGATTGCGCTGAGGAGAACGACAGCAAGCCCAAAGAGAAGAAAGATCGTCGCGAAGCGACCCACGGTGGCCCTGGAGTCCTCCAGGTCAACGCCGATGATGAGGGTGGCTTGCTCCTGAGTCATGTCGGCTTCTTGAATAATGCGAAGGCTGTAGGCGTGGAGTCGCCATTCCGTGTCGCCATCGAGGCTTGGCACGGTGAAGTTGGGGGAGTTGTTCAGAATGAAGCTCTGGGTGATTCCGCTCATGTCCGGCTGGTATCCCGAGCTTCGGGGGTCGAGGTTACTCGCGAGAACGTCGCCGTCATCGGTAATGGCGGCGAGGAAGTAGGAGCTTCTCGCGCCAGTTTGTCCCGTGGTATCAAAGGATTCGAAATCGCTGGTGGTGAGGCTAGGCGACAGACTCGCTGCGACTTCGTCGATTTTCCGATCGACCTCGTCTTGCAGATACTGCTGGACGGTCGTCATCGTCCCAACCCCGATGCCAAAAAGCCCCAGGGTGATCACAATGACCGTGACGCCAGTAATTTTGGTGCGCAACTGAGTGGATTCCCACCACTGTTGCACGCCAGAGAGCATGACGAAGTGTTTACGCTTTGTCGGACTTCAACATGTATCCAAAACCGCGCTTGGTTTGGATCAGCGGCTCCGCGGTGTGGGGGTCGAGCTTGCGTCGCAGGTACGACACGTAGCTTTCGACAATCCCGGCGTCGCCGTTGAAGTCGTACTCCCAGACGTGGTCAAGAATTTGAGCCTTCGAGAGCACGCGGTTGGGGTTGAGCATCAAGTACCGGAGGAGCTTGAACTCGGTGGGGGAGAGGTCGATCGGGATCGAACCCAAGAAGACTTCGTGGGTGTCTTGGTCCATGCTCAAGTCACCGACGCGAATGATGGCGTCATCTTCTTCATTCAGGGTGCGGCGCAGAATGGCTTTGATGCGGGCAACGATTTCGTCGAGGCTGAAGGGTTTCGTGACGTAGTCATCACCACCCACCGTGAGGCCCGTGATTTTGTCTTCGGTGGAGTCCTTCGCGGTGAGGAACAAGATGGGGCAGGTGTAGCCACTCGAGCGAAGACGCTTGGTTACTCCAAAGCCGTTGATGTCGGGCAACATGACATCCAACACGATGAGGTCGGGCTCTTCTTCGAGCACTGCCGAGATTGTCTGCGCACCGGTTCCGACGGCGCGCACCATGAAGCCCGCGAAGCGCAGGCTGGTCGTGAGCAAATCCCGAATATTGGGTTCGTCGTCAACAACAAGAATTTTGGGTCCATCAGCCATGACCCCATTATCTGGGAAATTACTGAAGCTTGTCTGACAGAATCGTTGGCACTTTCTGAGTCACATCAGCGGCATCCATGATGGTGTAGCCATAGCCCTGTTCGGCGAGGAAGCGCTGCCGATTGAGGGCAAAGTCCTGATCCACGGTGTCCCTCGCGACCAACGTGTAGAAAACAGCGGGCCTACCGTCAGCTTTGGGCCTCAGGATGCGACCCAACCGTTGGGCTTCTTCTTGTCGTGACCCAAAAGATCCCGACACCTGGATCGCGACCGACGCTTCGGGCAAATCGATGGAGAAGTTCGCCACCTTAGAGACCACGAGGCGCGTGAGAGTTCCCTCACGAAACGCGTGGTAGAGCTCTTCTCGCTCTGCAACGGGGGTGTCTCCGGTAATCATCGGGATGTCCAGATTCTCAGCCAAGGCCTCAATCTGCTCGAGGTAGGTACCAATGATCAGGGCTGGGTCATCCGGGTGAAGGGCGAGAAGCTCTTTCACGGCAGCGCTCTTGGTAGGTGAGGTGGAGGCGAGGCGGAAGCGTTCCTTGTCGGTGCTTGCTGCATACTCCAGGCGTTCACTCTGGGGGAGATCGAGTCTGATTTCGACGCAGGTCGCCGGGGCGATGTAACCCTCGGACTCGAGTTGCTTCCACGGGACGTCGAAGCGTTTGGGTCCAATGAGGCTAAAGACGTCACCTTCGCGACCGTCCTCGCGGACCAGGGTGGCCGTGAGGCCTAGTCGCCGGCGAGCTTGGAGTTGAGCGGTGAGTTGAAACACGGGAGCCGGGAGGAGGTGGACCTCGTCATAGACCACGAGCCCCCAATTCTTGGCATCCAGCACACCCAGGTGCGCGAACTCTCCTTTGCGTTTTGCCGCCATGATGCTGTAGCTGGCGATCGTGACCGGCTTTATTTCTTTCACGCTTCCCGAGTACTCGCCGATCTCGTCCTCGGTCAGAGATGTCTTGGACAACAGCTCCGCACGCCATTGGCGAGCCGAGACGGTGTTGGTCACCAAAATGAGCGTTGTGGTATCGAGCTCCGCCATCACACCAGCCCCGACGATGGTCTTCCCAGCGCCACAGGGCAACACCACGACTCCCGAGCCGCTCTGAGTGAACCGAGAGATGGCCTCGGTTTGGTAGTCCCGGAGTGACCAGTCGCCCGAGGCCAGAGAGATGTCGTGGGGTTCACCTTCGGTAAAGCCTGCGTGGTCGGCAGCCGGCCAGCCTTTCTTGAGGAGTTCTTGTTTGATCAGTCCCCTCGACCACGGCGCGAGCGGGAATCGACCTTGGTCGTCTCGCTCGCCGAGCAATTCCCTAATCTTTTCGCTGCGGGTGATTTCGGCTTCGATGGCGGGCGTGCCACAGGAGATGAGAAGCGTCTCTCCTTCTCTCGTGATTTCGATTTGGCCATAGCGGCCGATCGTCTCCGTGATCTCCTCCGCGATACCTGGAGGGAGGGGGAACTTCGAGTACTCCTCCAGTGTGTGGAGGATCTCTTCAGCCGAGTGGCCTGCGGCCCTGGCATTCCACAACCCCAGTCGAGTGATGCGGTAGGTGTGCATGTGCTCGGGCGCTCGTTCGAGTTCAGCGAACACCGCGAGAGCGTGACGAGCCGCATCAGCGAGGCTGTTGTGAACTTCGAGGAGGACAGTCCTATCGCTTTGAACGATGAGGGGACCGTCGGGATTCATAACCAGCCAGTCTACGGGGCGCGGCTTACGAAGGAACCTCCGACCATGCTCGAACACTGGTGATGTGTGAGACCGGGAGTGTTTTTTCCACCTGGTGTTTGAGTTCAACTCCTCGCAGTCGACCAGCACTGAGTGCTTTGGGTTCCATCACCACGGTGAGGGAGGACTCATCGGGCATTCTCACGACAATTTCGAGCGGGGTCTTCGTTTCTGTGGCGACCTCGATGATGCTGGAGAGCCCCGCCGGCACACCACGCTCCGCCGCCTCTCTCGCATCGGCGACTAACTTCTCGAGAGCGTCAATGAGCTCTGTGTTATCGCGAGATTCTTCTGCGAGTGCGGCTGGTTCAGGACTGCGCGGGGAGCCAGAGGCGCCCACCAATAGGCCCACGTAACCAGCAGCGCTCAAGGTCGAATACACCCGCTCCGCGGGCCAGGAACACGCGAGCTCAGTGTCACTGACTCTTTTCAGGCCCAACACCACAAGACCAGGGTCGGAGACGAGCTCATCGCCTAGCCCCTCCCGTGTGGTGCGAAGAATCGTCTGGTCACCGTGGGAGTGAATTTCTAGATCGCCCGCTCGACGAGCAACGTCGTCGACGAGAGCGAGCATGCCCAGGGGGACCTCGTTTATGCAGACATCCCTGAGAAGTCCAGGAATCTCCTGGGGAGATAGACCGTCGTGGAGTGCTGCAAGAACGGAAGACGCCGTGAGTCGATAACGGGGGACGAGTCCGCCAAGTTCTCGTGTGGCGATACGTGACAGCGTTGCACGATGCTGGGGCTCGAGCGGACCCGTCGCAAGAAGGGTGTAGTCATCGTGGGCAAAAACCCCCTCGGCGTAGGGCGGACGAGACGAGCCAAAGAGTGCGGCGACCCTGTTCTGCCCCCAGAGTTCCCTCGCCCATGGTGTGGGGCTCTCGTTGTGCACGAGCCCAAGCCACTTCGCATCAGCCCGGATGTAACTCAAGAGTGGCTCCGGGTTCACCAAGGGATAGAAGAATGCCACGGCCTCCTCGAGCGTGGAGTTCCAGGCGTGCTCGGGATTCTCGCTCATGATCCCCACGAGCCAGGAGGGAACTCGTGACCACCACGTTGCCACCAGAGCTTCATAGCGCTCCTCGTCGGGAAGCTCACGCCAGCTGAGCGCAGAAGGGGTGAGTGCCGCCATCCCGAGGTGGGATGCCACCAGGCTGGTATGCCGGGCGATTCGAAACAGCTCCGCGACGTCATATCCGACGCCGAGTTCGCCCTCCAGTGTCTTCAGTGCGGAAGCGGCAAGCTTTCCCTCCGCGTTCACGGAGTAGTTCTGGTGGGCGAGTGCGTCGATGAGTTCCGAGATGCTGACAACGGCGTTTAACCCTCGGGTTGCAGCAATAGCGCACTCTTTCTCGGTGAGTGGGGGATCGGACGTGGCGCCGGCCGAGCTGGAGTGTTCCTCCAAGGAATCCTGCGGGGGCACAAGGGAGGCAGGGATAAGGAGTGAGGGCCGCTCTCCTGTGAGCGAGACAAGCCCGAGATTCTCGAGTGCGGTGAGGTCTGTTCGGGACGCTGTGTCTGGTGCGCCGAGCGCTGCGAGCTCCACACGAGAGAGGCTGGTGAGGGCATCGCGAATGTTGTCTGGCTCTAATAGGGCTCCGGCGAGTGCGCGAAAACTATTGCACACGGATGGCTCGATGTCGCGGCTACGAACGAGGGAGAGCAGTTGAGTGGAGTCCCTCGAAGCGAGCCAACTGATGAGCGCGAGAGTGGAATCACTCGGAAGCGTCATCAGTTCCCTGGGCTCGACGCCTCCTCGTGGATATGACGAGGAGCGCGATGATGAGGACAAAACCAATCGGGAGCCCGAAGAGCGGCGTCATCGTGATGGCTGGCCAGAGTCCAGCCGAAAACGCCGCGGAGTCCATGCCCTGCCAGGTGCCGACAATGATGGCGAAGAAGGCGAGTATCGACAGCGCGATAACGCCCACGATCATGGCAGCGAGGAGACGCTCTGCTGCCGAGGGTTCGAAGTTGGCGGGGCTGGTCACTGACCCAGGATATCGGGGCTCGATTGGCGGTATCCTGCCAGAGGCGAGATTTCGCCTGGTGACTGACAGAAAGGCGTCAACATGCCCACCGGCAAGGTCAAGTTTTATGACCATGACAAAGGCTTCGGCTTCATCCACACGGATGAGGGTGAGGAAGTCTTTTTGCACGCCTCGGCGCTGGAACCCGGAGACGTCGTCAAATCTGGATCTCGTGTGGAATTCGGTATCGCGGAAGGTAAGCGCGGCGCTCAAGCGCTCAGCGTGCGAGTCCTCGATGCTCCCGCTACCCGTCTGGGGCGTAAAGGCGCGGAAGACATGGCCATCATCGTGGAAGACCTCCTGAAGCTTCTCGATCGCACCAGTGGAGACCTTCGTCGAGGTCGCTACCCCGACGATGACCACTCACGGAAGATTGCCGCTCTCTTGCGCAGAGTGGCCGACGAGTTTGATGCCTAAGAAAGCCCCCTCGAAGAAGACGGCGTCTAGTTCTCCCACTGATGAAGTGGTGATTTCTCTCGCGCTGGTGGCATTGAACGAGGTGACCACCCCGGAGACATACAGCGACGATGCGACCGTGACCCGCGGGGATGACACTCTTACGGTGGCATTTCCCTCAACCCAGCCCGGATATCCGGGCTGGCAATGGAGTGTCAACCTGTCGAACACTCCCGGAATTGAACCCACCGTGTTGGAGCTGAGTTTGGTTCCCGGGGAGGGCTCCCTGGTCGCACCGGACTGGGTTCCTTGGGCCGATCGCCTGGAAGAGTACTTGCTACACGAGCAAGAGCTCAAGGCACAAGAAGCCGAAGACGAAGATGAAGGTGAAGACGCCCTCGAGATCGATGATGACGTCGATGGGGTCGATATCGACCAGCTCGATGTGGAGCTCGATCCGGCTCCTTTGGAGGTTCCTGACGAGCCCGATGATCTTTTCGATCACGTCGAGCTCGAGGAGCCCGACCCCCTCGATCCTTAGAGGTTATCGAGGACGTAGTCGAGACTCGCGATGAGTTTCTCGACATCGCTGTGAGGGACCCCGACGAACGTCGCGATCCGAATCTGGTTGCGCCCTAGCTTCCGGTAAGGCTCAGTGTCGACGATTCCATTGGCGCGAAGTACCGAGGTCACCCGAGAAGCGTCAATGCTGTCGTCCATATCGAGGGTGACGACCACGTGAGAGCGGTGAGTGGGGTCCGCCACGAACGCAGACACATCCGAGCGAGATTCCGCCCAGTCATACAGCAGTGCAGAAGATTCCTGAGTGTGGGCGGCCGCTGCGCTGAGCCCGCCCAGGCTCATCATCCACTCCAGCTGAGACTCCATCAGAAGCAGGGTTGTGAGTGCTGGAGTATTGAGAGTCTGGTTGAGCCTCGAGTTCTCAATGGCTTGGGTGAGACTGAGGAAATCGGGAATGTAACGGTCGGTTGCCGCGATCTCAAACGCGCGCTCAATCGCGGCGGGTGACAGGAGAGCGAACCACAGTCCGCCATCACTGGCGAAGTTCTTTTGCGGTGCGAAGTAGTACACGTCAACTTCAGATGCCTCAAAGTCGAGACCTCCGGCGGCACTGGTTGCATCGACCATCATGAGAGCACCAGAGTCAGCTCCCTCAATTCTGTGAACAGGAGCCATCACTCCCGTCGATGTCTCGTTGTGAGGCCAGGCATAGAGGTCCACACCCTCCACAGCTTCGAGCACTCCGCGCGTTCCCGGTTCACTTGTCACCACGTGGGGTGCCTCGAGCCAGGGAGTGGTGTGAGCTTTCACACACTTCGCTCCAAATTCGCCAAAACTCAAGTGTGCGCTGCGGTTCTTGGCCACACTGACTGCGGCCACATCCCAGAACGCGGTTGATCCCCCGTTACCCAGAACAACCTCGTAGCCCTCGGGCAGTCGGAAATAGGCCGCTAGAGCTCCCTGGATACGACCGACAAGTTCCTTGACCGGCGCTTGCCGATGCGAGGTGCCAAGCAGTGAGGCGTTTCTGATCAAGTGATCAAGTTGCTGAGAGCTAACTCTTGAGGGTCCTGCGCCGAAGCGTCCATCCTGGGGAAGAAGGTCCTGGGGAATGGTGAGGTCGGCCATGTCTCCCAGTCTAGGCGGTGCATGGGGTGCCCTCTGAGGGTCTCAAAGTAAGCTAAGCCTCACCTAAATAAACGCAAGAGGTGCACCCATGACAGATCTCGTCGACACGACAGAAATGTACCTGCGCACCATCGTGGATTTAGAGGAAGAGGGCATTCCTCCCTTTCGCGCGCGAATCTCAGAGCGCCTCGGCCACTCGGGTCCGACCGTGTCCCAGACCGTGGCGCGCATGGAGCGAGATGGTCTGCTCGTTGTCGAGGCGGACCGTCAATTAGCGCTCACCAAGAAGGGCCGAAAGAAAGCTTTTGAAGTAACCCGTAAGCATCGTCTTGCGGAGCGTTTGCTCGCCGATGTCATCGGTTTGGAGTGGTCGCTGGTTCACGAGGAGGCGTGCCGATGGGAGCACGTCATGAGTGAGCACGTCGAGCGACGCTTGGTGGAGATGCTGGGTCACCCCACTGAGTCTCCGTTTGGGAACCCGATTCCTGCGATGGAGGACATCGGCGGAAAGGCGTCCGAGAAGTTCCTCAAAGGAGTTATCCGGGTCACTGACTTCGCGACGGAGGAACCCCAGCCGGGCCTCCTTCGACGACTGGGTGAACCGGCACAGTTTGATCCCTCGCTCCTGGCCACGTTCAAGGCAGCCGGAGTGATGCCGGGTGCGCGAGTCACTGTCTCCCGAACCGGGGATCAGTATCGGCTTGTGGCAGAGCAACCTCAGGGTGAGGTTGTCGTGCCGGAGTCCATCGCTGAGCATCTATATCTGGCCCAGTAAGCCCGGCGTGCCGTATCAGCCGGTCTCAGGGTTGGCTGGTTACTCTTAGTGCATTGCGCCTCGGATGTCGCGAAGGAGTAGCTCATGGGTCTACGGGAGTGCCAAGCGCCCCGGGACGTGCGCGCTCACTTTCGGATACAGGTCTCCACGAGGCCGGCCCTGGCATGTCCGGTCTATCGTGTGCCCCAGACACCATCGTGTTTCGATGGTGTCTTTTGCGTTAAGGGGTCGGAATCGTGAGTCCCCAGAAAACCGCAACATCCACGGTGGAGCCTCCTGCTGTCAGCATGCGAACGCTGGTCCTGAACGCCGGATACGAACCGCTCTCGGTGGTGTCGTTCAAGAGAGCGCTCGTTCTCGTCATGAATGGACGAGCGGTAATTGTTGAGAGCGATAATTCCCATCCGGTTCGCAGTCCCGATGGAACGTGGGAGCGGCCTTCCGTGATTGTGCTGACGCGGTATGTGAAGATGCCCCACAACCGTCAGGTCCCTGTCTCGAGACGAGGTGTTCTTCGACGAGATGGCCACCGCTGTGCCTATTGCGGCGCCTCGGCGAGCACTATCGATCACGTATTGCCGAGGTCCCGTGGCGGCAAGGATGAGTGGGAGAACCTCGTGGCTTGTTGTCTCAAGTGCAACAACATCAAGGGTGATCGCACTCCCACCGAAATGGGCTGGCGTCTCTTGAGTGTGCCTAAGACCCCCTATGGAACGGCGTGGCTTGTTCGGGGCATCGAGCGTCCTCAGGAGCGCTGGGAAGGCTACCTGGCCCAAGCCGCTTAGGCGGGTCGAAGTGGGGAAACTCCTGCTTCTGCTCGCTCGATGATGGTGAGCGCTACACCTGCTCCGTCCTCTTGCGCCATTGTGGCGGCGGCGCGCTCCACCTGGTCGCGCTTCGAGAGTGCTTCCTTGATGGATTTGGCGATTACCGAGGGACTGGTTGTCGCTCGAGACAGAGGCTTCGAGCTGAGACCCAGGCTCGAGAGCCTGGCTCCCCACCACGGCTGGTCAGCAAGGAAGGGCACGATGATAGACGGGGTTCCGGCCCGCACGAAGGCATGCGTCGTTCCCGCCCCACCGTGGTGAATTCCGACTGCAACGCGAGATAGCACCGCCGAGTGTGGAACGGCCCTTCTGACGAGAACATCTGATGCCTGGTCATGTTCTGCCGAGGGAACCAGGCCTCCCCAACCGGTGACCAGCAGGGTCTTCATGCCGAGCGACCTCGCCGCCTTCACCACAGCCTCAGCTCGAGCTTGTCCGCGAGAGTCTCGCATGGAGCCAAAACCCGCATAGAGGATGGGGCCCTCACGGAGAAAGCTCTCGAGCCCAGGATCGAGGTCGTCTTCGCTGGCCCGATGCCACTGTCCGGTGACGTGAGCAAAGTCTGGCCAGTCGGAGGGGTGCGGAACGAGGGTGGGACTGACAGGGCAGAGCACCAGGTCAGACTCGACTCGAATCACTCCCAGATCATCAGCCCGTTTCCGGAGCGTTGAGGCGAAGGACGACATACCTGCCCTCACCAGAGAGTAAGAAGCTTTGTTCCATGAGCGGGGGATTCCCGAAGGAATCCCCGCCGGCGGAAATTCCACGGTGGGTGTCATCGTGGGAACAATGTCCACTTCGGCAGCCAGAGCTCCTACCGCGTGGGCGGCGAGGGCAGCGGTCATTACTTTCGGGTGATAGACGATAACATCGGGGCGGAGATCGAGAATCTGCTGGGTAGTCGCATCCCAGACTCCCTCAAGGAGAGGCCGCATGACCGAGCGATAGTTCAGTAGTGCGCGCACCACGGACACGCCCTGCTCGGCAATGACGTTTTCGACAGATCCGGGAAGCTCTAGTTCCTTGTACAGGGCGCCAGGGTCGGCGGCTAGATCTGAGG
>JBMUEW010000011.1:0-28145 GCA_049460875.1 Pontimonas sp. | reverse complement strand
CCGCTCTCCGAGACCCCAACAATCGAGTGCAGATTGAAATCTTGATTACAGAAGGCGTCACCCTTCAGCGTGCCTTGGAAATCATCTCTGCAGAGGCTTCCCTGTCGCTGGACTCACTCACCGAGGCTGTTGCTGATCCGACGATTTATGGCATCAACCCGCCGACGGGAAGCTTGGAGGGGTACCTGTTCCCCGCGACCTACACCTTCGAACCCGGCGCAACGGCGGGCGACATCGTCGCGCGAATGGTGGAGGAAATGAAGGATCGCCTGGAATCTGCGGGAGTTGCAGAGGAGGATTGGCACGAGACACTGACCTTGGCAGCCCTCATCCAAAGGGAAGCTCGCTTCGAGGATGATTTTTATCGCGTGTCTCGGGTGTTCACCAACCGGCTCGACGTCTCGATGCCCCTGCAATCCGATGCCACCATCACGTATTGGACTGGTGAGTATGGAAGTGCGGGCACCAGTGATGCTGATCGCGCCGACGAGGGCAACCCCTACAACACGTACGTCCGAACTGGACTGCCGCCCGGTCCCATCTCGTTGCCCGGCGAACTAGCCATCGATGCTGCCTTGAATCCTGTCGAGGGGGAGTGGCTCTACTTTGTCTCGGTGGATCTGCGCACCGGTGAAACAGTCTTCTCCGAGACCTATGGCCAGCATTTGCGAGCAGTAGAACAGTGGCTCTCGTGGTGTGGGGAGAGTGAAGAGAATGGCGCCTACTGCTGAGACGGATTTCGAGGTTTGGGGTGATCCCATTGAGCATTCGTTATCCCCGGCTCTGCACCGTGCCGCTTATGGAGCTCTCGGTCGTGACTGGACCTATCGCGCCCGCACCGTAACTCAGGAGCTGATTACTCCCGCATGGGTCGGGGTCGGAGCCCACCTGGGTGGAATATCTCTCACCATGCCGCTGAAAGAACGCATCCTGGACCTAGTGGCGCTTCGCGACCCCATCGTGGATGAGGTGCTGTGTGCCAACACGGTGTACCGCTCAGGCCCCACCCTGGTGCTCTCAAACACTGATTCCTTTGGTGTTCAGAAGGCGTTGGAGAGATTTGGCGTTGAGGCAACAACCGTGTGGATTCTGGGTGCCGGTGCAACCTCGAGGTCGGTTGCTCATGCACTGGGAGCGAGAGGCGTGCAGGAGATTGTGTTGTGCGCGCGAGACACGGAAAGAGCCGGGAGGTCCGCCCACCTCATGAGGGCGTCAGGACTGAGTGTGAGTGTTGTCACTTTCACGGACCTTGATCAGTTATCGGTGCCCGACCTTGTCGTCTCAACGCTCCCCGGAGGAGTTGACGAATTCCCCGAGATTCCGCCCTCTGCTGTCGCAGCAGCTGCGCTATTTGATGTGGCATATTCACCGTGGCCCTCGCACTACGCACAGGTATGGAGCGAGTCTTCGGGCCAGGTTGTTTCCGGACTGTGGATGCTGGCCTACCAAGCGTTGGCGCAGGTAAGACTCTTTGTGCACGGCGATGTGTCCCAATCCCTGCCGGACGAGAGCCGCGTCTTTGACGCCATGCTCGACGCGGTGGGTCTCCCCGTGGGGTAGGAAGAACCCGGATCCGTGGGAGAATGGAACAATGCTTCGATGGATGACGGCGGGCGAATCTCACGGCCCTGAATTGGTCGGTGTGCTGGAGGGCTTGCCAGCTGGCGTTCCGCTGCTTATCGAGAACATTCAAGACGATCTCGCGCGCAGAAGGCTCGGGTACGGCCGGGGCGCCAGGATGAAATTCGAGGCAGACGACGTCAGTTTCTCTGGTGGCGTTCGACATGGTGTGACCCAAGGCGGTCCGATCGCGCTCCGTGTGGCGAACACAGAGTGGCCCAAGTGGGAAACGGTGATGAGTCCTCACCCGGTGGACGAGTCTGAGCTCCAGGGCGGTCGGGCTGCCGCCCTCACCAGGCCCAGGCCCGGTCACGCGGACCTCGCCGGAATGCAGAAATACGGCTTTGACGATTCTCGTCCCGTACTCGAGCGCGCGAGCGCCAGAGAAACCGCCGCAAGAGTCGCATTGGGCGCTGTAGCTCGATGCTTCTTGAGCGAGTTGGGTATTTCGGTCCTGTCACACACGGTTGCCATCGGTCCGGTCTGCGTTCCGGAGGACGCCCCAATTCCTGGCCCCGAGGACATTGCGCGTCTTGACGAAGACCCCCTGCGTTGCGCGCACCCGGAGACGTCGACTGCGATGGTGGCTGAGGTCGACCAGGCACACAAGGACGGTGACACATTGGGTGGTGTTGTCGAGGTCGTTGTTCGGGGACTTCCTCCGGGTCTTGGCTCCTATGTTCACTGGGATAGACGACTTGATTCTCGCCTCGCTGGGGCACTTATGGGCATTCAAGCCATCAAGGGTGTTGAGGTCGGGGATGGATTCACGACCACCAGACGGCGCGGGTCTGAAGCTCATGACGAAATCGTCAATGACGGCGATGGAGTGCAACGAGTGAGTGAGCGCGCCGGAGGAATCGAGGGTGGAATGTCGACCGGCGGACCTCTTCGAGTTCGCGCCGGGATGAAGCCGATTTCGACAGTCCCGAGAGCGCTTCGCACCATCGATACCGCGTCAGGCGAAGAAGCGGTGGCTCATCACCAAAGATCGGACGTGTGTGCAGTACCGGCCGCGGGGATTGTGGCGGAAGCTATGGTGATGCTCGTCATTGCGGATGCACTCGTCGAGAAATTTGGTGGTGATTCGGTGGCGGAGGTGCAACGAAACCTCCACTCCTACTTGGAAAGTATCCCCGACAACATTCGGCCCCACTCCTCGTGAGCGCTCAGCCTCTCGTCGTGGTGGTGGGACCCCCTGCGGCCGGTAAAACTCGTGTCGCGAAACGTTTGGGAAAGATATTTGGTGTCGCTGTGGTGGACACCGACACGCTCGTGTCATCGCGATGGGGGTCTATTCCCGACATATTTGAGAATCAGGGAGAGCAGTTTTTTCGCGAGAAGGAGCGCGACGCAGTAACGGAGGCGCTCACGACATCAGGGATTGTGTCACTCGGTGGTGGTGCAGTCCTGAATCCAGATACCCGAAGAGATCTCGATCAGCACCGCGTGGCGCTCATTACCATCGATGCCGCCAGCGTTGCTGAGCGTCTGAACAACAACAAGCGTCCTCTCCTGAAAGGTGGGCTTGACTCCTGGAAAGAGCTTGTCGCTTCGCGTGAGGAGTTCTACGCCACAGTGGCAGACCGGGAATTCGACGCATCGCACCGCACAGTCGATAGCCTCACGGAAGACATTGCGACGTGGATTCGAGAGGATGCGGGACTATGAAACACACCATCACGGTGAGTAACGCTTCTCAGGGCAACTACCCCGTTGTGGTGGGCCCCGGCGCGATGGAGGACATCCCGCAGCACATTCCGGGCGATGCGAAAAAACTCCTCATTATTCATGCTCCTGCTCTTGCGCGGATTGCGGAGCAAATGAAAGAGGATTTGAGCGGGGAACGGGAGGTCTTCCTCGTCGAGGTACCCGATGCTGAAGCAGCTAAACGTGTCGAGGTTGCGGCATTCTGCTGGGGAATCCTCGGGCAACTCGACTTCCAGCGCAACGACGCGATTCTCGGTCTCGGCGGTGGGGCAACCACAGATCTCGCGGGTTTCGTTGCGGCTGCTTGGCTTCGAGGTGTCGCTCTCATCCAAGTGCCCACCACCGTCCTCGCGATGGTGGATGCAGCGGTCGGAGGAAAAACAGGGGTCAACACGCAAGAAGGAAAGAACCTCGTGGGGGTGTTCTACTCTCCGAGGGCCGTTATTGCGGATACCGATGTTCTCGCTGGTCTGGGGGAGAACGAGGTGAAAGCGGGAATGGCCGAAGTCGTGAAGTGTGGCTTCATTTCGGATCCCACCATTCTCGATGTGCTGGAAGCAAACCCCGAGGAAGCGTTGGACACTGCCTCGGAGGTTTTCGTGGAGCTCGTGAAGCGGGCAGTCGCCGTCAAGGCAGAAGTAGTTGGTGATGACTTCCGTGAATCTGGCCTGCGCGAAATTCTTAATTATGGTCATACCCTTGGTCACGCCATTGAACACGCCGAGCGCTACCAATGGCGCCACGGTGCAGCTATTTCGATTGGGATGGTGTTCGCGGCCGAACTCTCTCGTATTGTTGCCAATCTGAGTGACGAAGATGTGGAGCGCCATCGGAGGATTCTGGGAGGACTCGGTCTCCCTCTGGATTATCCACAGGGCAGATGGAGAACGCTTCTTGCGACGATGCAGAAAGACAAAAAAGCCCGGGGAGGCGTTGTGCGGTTTGTCGTGCTCGATGCGCCGGGAAAACCCCGCGTATTGGCGATCCCTGACGAGTCCGTCCTCTTCGCTGCGTATCAAGAGCTTGGCACCACCGACAGCTAGGCTGGACGCATGACAACCGTGATGGTCCTCAACGGACCCAATTTGAGCCGTTTGGGATCGAGAGAGCCCGAAATTTACGGTTCAGAGACCCTGCGCGACATCGAAATGGGTCTTCGAGAGCGTCTTTCTGATGGTGTAGCGCTCGACTTTCGGCAAAGCGATGATGAGGCCACACTGATCGGTTGGCTTCACGAGGCCGCGGATGCGATGACCCCCGTAATATTCAATCCGGCGGCGTTCACGCACTACTCGTACGCGCTTCGCGATGCCTGCCAGATTGTCACTGACGCGGGGGTTCCCATTATTGAGGTCCACCTCTCGAATCCTCATGCGCGCGAGAGTTTTCGGCACACCTCAGTCATTTCCGGCGCTGTGAGCGGTGTCATCGCTGGTTTTGGCGCCCAGTCTTACCACCTCGCATTAGCTCGAATCCTGACCCTTGTAGAGAGGAACTGACGTGGCAACCACGAACGACATCAAGAACGGAAGTGTTCTCAACCTGGAGGGGCAACTGTGGGCTGTCGTGGAGTTCCAACACGTAAAGCCCGGCAAAGGCGGAGCGTTTGTGCGCACAAAGATGAAGAACGTCAGGTCGGGAAAGGTTGTCGACAAGACGTTCAACGCGGGGACCAAGATTGATTTTGCTGTCGTTGACCGTCGCGACTACACGTTCCTCTATCAAGACGGAGCGGACTATGTGTTCATGGACCAAACCGATTATGACCAGGTGACGGTGCCGGGGCCGGTTGTAGGAGACGCGGCAAACTTCATGCTCTCCAATCAGGCGGTGACGATCGCCATGCACGATGGAGAACCCCTGTACGTAGATCTTCCCGCTTCTGTCGTGCTGGAAATCACCTACAGCGAACCGGGTCTCCAGGGTGACCGTTCGACCGGCGGAACCAAACCAGCAACCCTCGAAACTGGATACGAAATCCAGGTGCCACTTTTTGTCGAGCAGGGCACCAAGGTCAAGGTTGACACCAGAACTGGGGAATACCTCGGGCGAGTGTCTGACGAGTGAGCGCCCGCCACAAAGCCCGTAAACGCGCGCTCGAGATTCTGTTTAGTGCGGATGTCAGCGGACAACCACTGGTCGATGCGCTCGAGGCCGCTGCAACACGGGCTACGGAAGAGCCCGAGCGGTCATCGAGTTGGGGCTACGCCGAGGAGATCGTTCGAGGCATCATCAAGGAGGGAGAGGGCCTCGATGAGCTCCTGCGAGGGACCTCTCAGTCGTGGCCACTCGAGCGGATGCCCGCGGTCGACCGATCAGTCTTGAGACTTGCGACCTGGGAAATTGTGCACAACCCGGATGTTCCCCCTGCGGTGGCAATCTCTGAGGCGGCTGAGCTCGTTAATGAGTTGAGTACCGATTCCTCGGCGGCCTTCGTGCACGGGATTCTTGCCGCAATCGCAGAAAAAGCTGCCGAAGTATCCCCATAGCCATCTCGACTGCGCTACTCTGTCGGGAGCAGACCTGCTTTAACTAGCGTCCCGTGAGGCGCGAAAGGAGGGCTCGATGGGCGCGCGTACCGTTCTCACAGGGTCAGACATCGATCGAACCCTCCGTCGCATTGCTCACGAAATCGTCGAAGCAGTTCCTGACACTCCCCAGCTGGTGTTGCTGGGGATACCAACCAGGGGAGCAGTCCTCGCTGGTCGCCTCGCGACTCTTATCGAGTCGATTACCGGGCATTCAGTCCCCCACGGTGACCTCGACGTCACAATGTTCCGGGATGACCTGCAGCGGGGTGGTCACCGAACCCCAGCCCCCACCGTGGTTCCCGACGGCGGAATCGACGAGAAGGTGTGTGTGCTCGTCGATGATGTGCTGTTTTCTGGTCGCACGGTGCGCGCAGCGCTCGATGCCCTCACAGCCCTAGGCCGGCCCCATGCCGTCAAGCTTGCGGTTCTCGTTGACCGAGGTCACCGAGAACTGCCCATACGCGCTGATCACGTCGGCAAGAATCTCCCCTCGGCTCTGGATGAGCGCATTACCGTTCAACTCCAAGAGACCGACGGTGTTGAACACGTGCAGGTGGTGTCATGAAACATCTTCTGGACACCACAACACTTGATCGCGAACAGGCAGTGCGACTGCTCGATACGGCAGCGGAATTCTCGGGCGTGGCAAATCGCAGCATGCCCAAACTACCGACGCTGCGCGGTGTCACCATGGTCAACCTGTTCTTCGAGGACTCCACGAGGACACGCCTCTCGTTCGAGGCGGCAGCTAAGCGTTTGTCCGCCGATGTGATGACCTTCCAGGTGCAAGGCTCGAGCGTCTCCAAAGGCGAAAGCCTGAAGGACACGGCCCAAACCGTCGAGGCGATGGGTGCTGACATTATCGTGATGCGCCACCCGGCCTCGGGGGCTGCGCATCGTCTTGCTCATTCGGGGTGGGTGGAGGCATCGATTGTGAATGCCGGGGATGGGACGCACCAGCATCCGACTCAAGCTCTCCTGGACGCGGCAACTCTTCGTCATCGATTGACCCAGGACTCTCGCGGGGGCGACCTGTCCGGTCTTCACGTTGCGATAGTGGGCGATATTGCTCATTCCCGGGTTGCGCGCTCCAACGTGTCACTCCTGACCACACTGGGAGCGAGAGTATCTGTTGTGGGTCCCGCCGAGTTGATGCCTACCGGGGTGGAGGACTGGCCGGTTGAGGTGAGGTCGGATCTCGACTCAGTCATAGAAGATGCGCCGGATGCCCTCATGATGTTGAGAATCCAACGCGAGCGCATCAAGGGTGAGCACCAGCCCGCCTCTGGCGACTACGTGCGAAATTTCTGCCTCACGACGGATAGAGCCAACCGGCTTCCCTCCCACTCCCTGGTTATGCATCCAGGTCCGATGAACAGAGGAGTGGAAATCGCCTCCGACGTTGCCGATTCCCCGAGATCCGTTGTCCTCGAACAGGTACGCCAGGGCGTAGCGGTGCGTATGGCCGTGTTGTTTGACCTATGGGGTGGTGAGAAATGACGTCGTATCTGATTCAAGGAGCATCACTTCTCGGAGCGAAGGCGGCTGACCTCGGCGTTCTCGGTGGCGCGTTTGTGGATGCTTCAGAGGTTGCGGGTCTCAAGAAGACCCGTGTCATTGATGCGACCGGATTGGTGGCGCTTCCAGGGCTTGTGGACCTCCACACGCACGTGCGTCAACCGGGCGGGGAGCAGGCAGAAACCGTTCGCACCGGGTCGCGAGCGGCAGCTCTGGGTGGTTATACCGCGGTCCACGCGATGGCCAACACAAGCCCGGTATCTGATACCGCCGAGTTAGTGTCTGCCGTGGCGCGTTGGGGGGCTGAGGCCGGATATGTTGAGGTCCGGCCGGTGGGAGCCGTCACGAAGGGCTTAGAGGGACAAGAACTTGCCCCCCTCGGGGCGATGGCCCGCTCAGCGGCGCAGGTCCGTGTGTTTTCCGACGATGGAAAGTGTGTGCACGACTCGTCACTAATGAGGCGGGCTCTTCAGCAGGCGAGAAGCTTGGATGCCGTGATTGCTCAACACGCCCAGGACCCGGGGCTCACCGAGGGCGCGCAGATGAATGATGGGCCACTCGCGGCGGCCCTCGGGTTGGCAGGGTGGCCAGCGGTTGCCGAGGAGTCCATTATCGCCAGAGACGTGCTCCTTGCTGAGTCAGTCGGGGCGCGGTTGCACGTGTGCCATGTGTCGACGGCGGGGTCCATTGAGGTCATCCGGTGGGCTAAAGCACGTGGAATTTCCGTGACCGCCGAGGTGACCCCTCACCATCTCTTGTTGACAGAGGAGTTGGTTTCCACTTTCGACCCGCTGTTCAAAGTGAATCCCCCTCTCCGGAGGCAGGAAGATGTTCTTGCTCTCCGGGAAGCGGTTGCTTCGGGCGTCATCGATATTGTGGCAACGGATCACGCCCCACACCCCAGCGAGGTCAAGGACTGCAGTTTCCCCGAAGGAGCCTTTGGCATGCTCGGTTTGGAGACGGCTCTCCCCGTGGTGTTGAGCACTCTGGTTAACCCGGGAGTGGTCAGCCTGAAAGATGTTGCGCGGTTTATGTCCACAACCCCTGCAGCGATTGGTCGCCTTGAGGGCTATTCGTCACCGTTTGCTCTGGGAGAGCCTGCTCACATCACCCTTGTTGACCCCACCGCAGAAGCCTCAGAACCCCGCGGAAGCTTGAGTCACAACAACCCATATCGGGGCCGGGATCTCGAGGGTCGAGTGGTCCACACGATGTATCGGGGAGACCTCACCGTGACGGACGGAGAACTCGTTGAGAGGCCAGAGGTGAATGCATGACTCAGGAGTTCTCCGCAGTAATTCTGATTGCTCTGGCTGTAGTTCTGTTGGCTTTGGCCTGGTGGGGTTGGAGGAATCGCACTCAGAGGTTCCGCCATCTTGAGGGGGCACTAATTCGAACAACCCCAGCGTCGTCCTCACTTCTCGATTTCTCGGGACTCTACGTCGCGACCACCGTTGCAGACCAACCGATGAATCGAATACCGGTGGGCCCTCTGGCTTTTAGAGCGAAAGCACACTTCTCTGTGCACCCTGAAGGGGTTGTGGTCAGGCCTCAGGGCGAGGCCTCGGTGCTGCTCGACTCATCAGGTGGCCTCAAGGCGGGAAAAGCAACATGGACGATTGACCGGGTCGTGGAGCCAGATGGTCTGGTCATGATTCGCTGGGACCTAGGAGGAACCGGAGTCGATAGTTATGTGCGTATTGTCGAGAGTGATGCGGCGACCGTCATTAGGGCCATCAATTCTGTGGGAGGACAAACGAGGTGACACGTGAACGCGCGGTACTGGTCTTAGAGGATGGCAGCCGTTTCGAAGGGTCGGCATGGGGCGCCACAGGGCAAACTCTCGGAGAGGTGGTCTTTTCCACGGGAATGACCGGGTATCAAGAGACCCTCACCGATCCCAGTTACGCCGGACAGATTGTGGTGATGACTGCTCCCCACATTGGGAACACAGGGATGAATGACGAAGACCCCGAATCGAGACGCATTTGGGTAGACGGCTTTGTTGTGCGTGATCCCGCTCGACGCCCGTCCAACTTCCGATCGACACGAAGCCTCGAGGACGACCTCATTGCCGACGGAATTGTCGGGATCAGCGGGGTCGATACCCGAGCGATAACTCTGATCCTTCGTGAAGCAGGGGTGATGCGAGGGGGAATCTTCAGTGGGGATAGCGCAGAGTTGCCCGCCAAGGATCAGCTCAGCGCTGTTAAATCCAGCCAAGCCATGGCTGGCGCGAACCTTTCAGACCATGTGAGCGTCCAAGAGATGAGAGTTGTTCCGGCCGTGGGGCCATCTCTGGGTCGACTCGCCGTATTAGATCTCGGTGTGAAGGAGTCCACACTCCATCACCTTGCTGCGCGTGGCTTCGACGTCCATGTTCTCCCTTCTTTTGTCAGCTACGAGGAAGTTCGCTCGCTCGATCCCGTCGCGCTCTTTTACTCAAACGGCCCCGGGGACCCCTCGGCCAGTAACCATCATGTCGAACTCCTTCAGAAGGCTTTGGGTGACAAGTTGCCGTTCTTTGGCATCTGTTTTGGTAACCAACTCTTGGGTAGAGCGCTCGGCTTTGGCACCTACAAGCTCAAATACGGCCATCGAGGGATTAACCAGCCCGTCGTCGATCGAGCAACCGGCAAAGTCGAAATTACGGCGCAGAACCATGGTTTTGCGGTCGAAGCTCCCCGAGAGGGCGTGGTGGACTCACCGGCCGGTTTTGGAAAAGTTCGGGTGAGTCATGTGAGTTTGAATGATGATGTTGTCGAAGGGCTCACTGCCCTCGATGTTCCGGCGTTCTCGGTGCAGTACCACCCCGAAGCCGCCGCGGGTCCTCATGATTCGACCTATTTGTTCGACAGGTTCCGCGACCTCGTTGTGGAATCTCTTGCGACCACGGCAAAGGGGGAACACTAATGCCCAAGCGTGACGACATTCAGAGTGTCCTCGTGATTGGGTCTGGACCCATCGTGATTGGTCAGGCTGCGGAGTTTGATTATTCAGGCACTCAGGCTTGCCGGGTGCTGCGCGAAGAGGGAATCCGCGTCATCCTGGTCAACTCGAATCCTGCCACCATCATGACCGACCCGGGCTTCGCAGACCAAACCTACGTCGAACCCATCACGACCCCGGTCCTCGAGGCCATTATTGAGAAGGAGAAGCCCGACGCGATTCTCCCGACTCTCGGGGGACAGACCGCTTTGAATGCCGCGATGGCACTCCATACGGAGGGAATCCTTGCAAAGTATGGGGTGGAGCTCATCGGAGCGTCTTTTGAGGCCATCCAGAGGGGTGAAGACCGCCAGATATTCAAGGATTTGGTCATCGAGGCGGGAGCTGATGTCGCCCGAAGCCACATCGCCACCACTGTCGAGGAGGCAGTCCAGTTTGCCGACGATCTGGGCTATCCGCTCGTCATCAGGCCTTCGTACACGATGGGGGGTCTCGGGTCAGGATTCGCCCACGACCGCGACGAGCTGGTGCGCATGGTGACCGACGGACTCCACCAGAGCCCCACGACGGAGGTCCTTCTGGAGGAATCAATTCTGGGGTGGAAAGAGTATGAGCTCGAACTCATGCGAGACACCGCGGACAACACCGTGGTGGTGTGTTCGATTGAAAACGTTGACCCCGTTGGTGTTCACACGGGCGACTCGATCACGGTCGCGCCTGCCTTGACGCTGACCGATCGTGAATACCAGCGTCTTCGCGACATCGGGATCCACATCATTCGACTCGTCGGGGTTGATACCGGGGGATGCAATATTCAATTTGCTGTGGACCCCGTAACTGGCCGCGTGATCGTCATTGAGATGAACCCCAGAGTGTCCCGAAGTTCTGCTTTGGCGTCTAAAGCAACGGGTTTCCCTATCGCCAAGATTGCCGCCAAGCTCGCATTGGGGTACAGACTGGACGAGATACCGAACGACATCACCAAAGTGACACCCGCCTCGTTCGAGCCCACGCTGGACTACGTGGTCGTCAAGGTTCCGCGTTTTGCGTTTGAGAAGTTCCCGCTCGCGGATTCAACCCTGACGACGACCATGAAATCTGTCGGCGAAGCGATGGCACTGGGCAGGAATTTCACGCAAGCGCTGAATAAGGCTCTGCGTTCGTTGGAGCAACGAGGTAGTTCCTTCCATTGGGGAGAGCAACCCCTCAGCGCGGGGGACCTTGTAGAGAAGTCTCGAGTTCCTACCGATGGACGTATTGTGACGGTTCAGCAGGCTCTGCGACAGGGAGCCAGTGTTGAAGATCTTTATTCGGCGACGGGGATTGATCCCTGGTTTCTCGACCAGATAGCGCTCATTAACGAGGTGGCGGACGATGTCCGCGGCGCCGGAGAGCTCACCGAAGCGATCGTGCGCCACGGCAAAGACCACGGGCTCTCCGATGCGCAGCTAGCCCAGCTACGGGGTCTCGAAGAGTCTGAGGTCCGTTCACTTCGGTACCAGTGGGGACTCCGACCTGTCTTCAAAACGGTCGACACCTGCGCGGGCGAGTTTCCTGCCTATACCCCCTATCACTATTCCAGCTACGACTACTCCACAGAGGTTGTTCCCTCGGACAAAACCAAGGTGGTCATTCTCGGATCGGGACCCAACCGCATCGGTCAGGGAATCGAGTTCGACTACTCCTGTGTTCATGCTGCGTTCGCGCTCCATGAAGCCGGTTTCGAGACCATCATGATTAACTGCAACCCAGAGACGGTCTCGACGGACTATGACACCAGCGACAGGCTCTATTTTGAGCCTTTGACTCTCGAAGATGTCCTCGAGGTTATTCACCAGGAATCGCAGAGCGGCAAGCTCCTCGGGGTTCTCGTTCAGTTGGGCGGTCAAACTGCCCTGGGACTCGCTGCTGGCCTTGAAAAGGCAGGGGTGCCCATTCTGGGCACAACCCCGGGCGCCATTGACTTGGCCGAAGAGCGTGGTTCTTTCGCGCGCATTCTCGACGAAGCCGGCCTCGTTGCCCCCAAAAATGGCACCGCGACAACGGTGGAAGAAGCCCAAGCCATTGCTGCCGATATCGGCTACCCGGTGTTGGTCAGGCCCAGTTACGTGCTGGGCGGTCGGGGCATGGAAATTGTCTACGACCAGGCCTCTCTCGACGACTACTTCACGCGCATTGAAGAGTTTGCGATTGTCGGTCCTGAGGCGCCTCTGCTCGTTGATAGGTTCCTCGACGATGCCGTCGAGATTGACGTCGATGCTCTGTATGACGGCAAGCAGCTCTACATCGGCGGAGTTATGGAACACATTGAGGAGGCGGGTATTCACTCCGGAGACTCCGCGTGCACCCTACCTCCGGTGACTCTCGGGCGTGACGTCGTGGACAAGGTGTGTGAGGCCGTGGAAAAGCTCGCACAGGGTATTGGAGTGAAAGGCTTGCTCAACGTCCAGTTCGCCGTGGCTGCCGGGGTGCTGTATGTACTCGAGGCTAACCCTCGGGCCAGCCGGACAGTTCCGTTTGTATCCAAGGCGCTAGGTATTCAGCTCGCGCGTGCCGCGTCTCTCGTCATGGCGGGTTCGAGTATCGCGTCCCTGGTGAAAAAGGGAGTGCTCCCGAAAGAAGATGGTCGGCGCCCTGCGCTGGATTCACCAGTGGCGGTCAAAGAAGCCGTGCTTCCGTTCAAGCGTTTTCGGACTCCTGCGGGCGACATCGTGGATTCCATCTTGGGCCCAGAAATGCGCTCCACCGGTGAAGTGATGGGCATAGACAGCACCTTCCCGAAAGCGTTTGCAAAGAGTCAAGACGCTGCTTACGGCGGCCTGCCTCGCTCTGGAACGGTGTTTGTCTCTGTCGCTGATCGCGACAAGAGAAGCGTCATCCTCCCAGTACTTCGCCTCAGCCAGTTGGGCTTCGATCTCATTGCCACCGAGGGGACTGCAGAAACCCTCGCGCGATATGGGATTCCCTCTCGCGTAGTTCGCAAGCACACGGAGGTTGGAGACTCTGCAGAGGGTCCCAGTGTGGTGGACCTTATTCAGGAAAACTCTATCGATGTCGTCATCAACACCCCTCGAGGCCGAAGTGCCAGGGCAGATGGCTACGAAATCCGAACAGCCACGGTCGCGGCGGATAAAGC
This sequence comes from Pontimonas sp., assembly GCA_049460875.1. Classification (GTDB taxonomy): domain Bacteria; phylum Actinomycetota; class Actinomycetes; order Actinomycetales; family Microbacteriaceae; genus Pontimonas. The sequence goes on along the minus strand of JBMUEW010000011.1, from coordinate 14,681 downwards.
CCTCTTCACTACCATCGCGCAGGTAGGCGCAGCGGTAGCGTCCCTTGAGCAACGACCTGAGAATCCCGAGGTTACGAGCTTGCAGGATTATCAGCGTAGACGTGACGAGAGAGTGTGATGACGACTCATTCCCGAGGAGCGCACCTCACTCTGTGTGTTGGCCTAGACCCGCAACCCTCTGTCTTGGAGGCCTGGGGCCTTCCCGACAGCGAGTCGGGCCTGAAGGCTTTCGTGCGTGCGATTGTCCCGGTTCTGGAGAGTAGTCGATGCGAGGTGGTCAAACCTCAGGTCGCTTTCTTCGAACGATTTGGTGTGGCGGGAATGCGACATTTGGCTGTCCTCCTTGGGGAGCTCAGGAGCAGGGGAATCTTCACTATCGGCGATGCAAAAAGAGGCGATATCGACTCCACCATGTCCGGTTATGCGCAGGCGTGGCTCACGCCGGGGTCTGATTTTGAGACGGATGCCGTGACGCTGGTTCCCTACCAAGGGCTCAGGGCGCTCGAGCCCGCGCTCACACTTGCGGGGGAGCATGACAAAAAGGTCTTTGTGCTTGCGGCGACGTCAAATCCACAAGCACGAGAGACCCAGATGGCAATCCGAAGCGATGGGAGAACCATCGCGCACGGGGTTGTTGATGACCTTTGGCGTTGGGTCGAAGACTGTTCTGCGTCTGCTGACGCCTACGGCGTGGTCGTGGGGGCAACTGTGGCCGTCTCGGACTACGCATTCGACCTTCGCGACTATCCGGGAATACCTGTATTGGCGCCTGGCTTCGGGCATCAAGGCGCTGTGTTGTCTGACGCCCACTCTTTGTTCCCCGAGACAACGCCGGTGACAGCGGTTGTTGCCCGCTCCGTTCTTCTTCACGGTGAGGCCGGATGTGCGGGCGCTATTGAGGCTGCGAGTGCTGAGTTGTCATCATGACAATAGGTTTCGATGCGCAAGACGCCTCACGTCGAGGTCTCGAGGTGAGGCGGGCGAGAGCTGCCCTCAAGCACGAATTGAGCGATGGGCGGCACCGGCTCCTGGAGGTCTTCGATCGGTCTGAGGATCCTGACGCCGATTTAGTGCTTCGGGGGCTTCGCGTGGAGTGGTTCCTGCGAACAATTCCTGGTTTTGGCGCGAAAAAGACGAAAGCTGTCCTGGAACGCGTCGGTGTGCGCCCTACAGCAACACTCGGGGGTTTGCGCGTCCGTCAGCGCGCTGCTCTACGCGTGGAGGTTGTGGCCCTATATCGGCGCTATTTCCCCCACCACAGGGGAACTCTGGTCGTTCTCGCCGGGCCCAGCGGCGTGGGCAAGGGCACGATTGTGGAGTGGATCACGCGACGTTTTCCCGACTTTGTTCTCAGTGTTTCGGCAACTACCAGGCCTCCGCGTCCTGGGGAGCGTGAAGGTGAGCACTACTTTTTTCTCTCACCTCGAGGTTTTCAGACACTAATCGATGCGGGCGAGCTGCTCGAATGGGCCGTCGTTCACGGAGAGCACCTCTATGGGACGCCGATGGGGCCGGTCGAAACGCTTCTCGATGAGGGAAAGAACGTGATTCTCGAAATCGACGTCCAAGGTGCCAAGCAGGTTAAACGGCGAGTGAAGCGCGCACTCTCGATCTTTGTTGCGCCCCCCACCTTCGCCGCGCTCGAAGCGAGGCTTGCCACCCGCGGTACGGAGGATGACGCCGAGCGACGCCGGCGCTTGACGACCGCAAAAAAGGAACTCTCTCGTCAGCACGAGTTTGATCATGTTGTTATCAACGAGACCGTAGAGGAAGCCGGTCAAAGCATCGTAGACTTGGTTCTTGCGTCTCAACGCACCCAGGTGACCAAGGAGTAAGAATGTCGTTACATCGCGATGGAATTATTGACCCGCCCATTGATGAGTTGTTGGGCAAGGTTGATTCCAAGTACCAGTTGGTCATCTACGCGGCCAAGCGTGCTCGTCAGATTAATGCGTACTACTCCGACCTCGGTGATGGGAACATCTACGACCACGTGGGTCCGCTTGTTCCCTCCACGATTGATGAGAAAGCTCTGAGCATTGCTCTTCGTGAAATCAACGAAGGCAAGCTCGTGCTTCACCGCCCGGCGTCCTAGGACGTTTGCTCTCGAGGGGAGCACACCATGTCCCTGCGCGTAGTCGTCGGTGTTTCCGGGGGAATCGCCGCGTATAAGGCGGTGTCCGTCGTTCGCGAATTTGTACAACGCGGACACCATGTGACGGTGGTGCCGACCTATTCGGCACTGCGCTTTGTGGGAGCGCCCACCTGGGAGGCAATCTCTCGCAATCCGGTGACAGCAGAAGTGTTTGACGGTGTCGCTGAGGTGAAGCACGTTGCCTTGGGGCAAGGTGCTGACCTGATAGTGATTGCTCCAGCTTCTGCGCACACACTCGCGTCACTCGCGAGCGGTTTCGCTGCGGATCTACTGGGTACGACGGTTCTCGCCTCCAAGGCGCCTCTGGTGCTCGCTCCGGCCATGCACACCGAGATGTGGGAGAACCCCGCGGTCCGAGCGAATATCTCCACCCTCATAGCCCGAGGGGCGATCGTGGTGGGCCCAGACAGCGGCGCGCTCACGGGTGATGACGTCGGGGTGGGGCGCATGTCGGAGCCTGCCGAGATTGTGGATCGGGCTTTGGCATCTGTCGAGGGAGGTTCCCTGTCGGGCAAAAAGGTCTTGATCTCGGCAGGGGGAACCAGAGAGCCACTGGACCCTGTTCGCTATGTGGGGAACCGATCGACAGGAGCTATGGCCGTCGCGCTCGCCACAGAAGCTCTTGCCCGTGGCGCAGAGGTAACGCTGGTCCACGCCCACTGCGAGGTTCCCATCCCGAACCGGGTGAACAGTGTCCCCGTGTCGACCAGCCTTGAGATGCTTCACGCGATGAAAGGCCACCAAGCGGGTAGTGACGTCATCATTATGGCCGCGGCTGTGGCTGACTGGCGGGCGGAGTCTGTTTCTTCTGAAAAAAAGCGCGGCGCAGATCTCGGAGACGAGTGGTCTCCGCGGTTGGTGCGGACACCGGACATCGCCGCCGAGCTCGGAGCCGACAAATCTGAAGGTCAAATCCTGATCTGTTTCGCGGCCGAAACGGATGCCGACAGGAGCGTGAGGGAGCAGCACGCCCGGGAAAAGCTCGAGAAGAAACAGGCCGACGCTGTTGTTCTCAACCAGGTGGGGGACCAGGTAGGCTTTGGCGAAGTTGAAACAGAAGTGACATTGATTACCGCGAGCCCGCAGTCACAGACGTTCGAAGGAACAAAATCTTCCGTTGCGGGGCGGCTCTTGGACGCTCTGCCAGAACTTTAGGTAGGGCTCATGAGGTACTTCAGTTCGGAATCAGTCACTGAAGGTCACCCCGACAAGATGTGTGATCAAATCAGTGACGCCTTGCTCGACGCGTTCCTCGCCGGCGATAGGAATTCGCGTTGCGCCATCGAGTCACTCAGCGCGGGCAATATGATTCACGTCGCCGGTGAGGTGACCTCCAGCGCCACGGTCGACGTTGAGAAGGTTGTGAGAGACCTTGTGCGATCGATTGGCTACACGGACGTGTCCATTGGAATCGACGCGGATGGTTTCGATTGGCATCTGTCTCTCGGTCAGCAGTCAGCAGATATTGCTCACGGCGTGGACACGGCACTCGAGGCTCGATCGGGTGGCTCGGTGGACCCGTACGACACACTCGGGGCCGGCGATCAGGGAATTATGTTCGGCTTTGCCACCACAGAAACCGACTCCTACATGCCGATGCCGTTGTGGCTTGCGCATCGCTTGGCCCAACAGCTCTCCATCGCCAGAAAATCTGGCGCTGTGCCCTATCTGCGTCCAGACGGCAAAACTCAGGTGACCATTGGTTTTGATGACGGTAAACCCGTGGAGCTCAACACCGTGGTTATTTCTACCCAGCATGATCCGGGCATTGACCACGAGCAGATCGAAGCCGACCTGAAAGAGCACGTGATTAATCCTGTGCTCGAGCTCGTCGATCTCGATACCAGTTCTACTCGATATCTCATCAACCCCAGCGGACCCTTTGTCACGGGCGGGCCGGATGGGGATGCAGGCCTGACCGGCCGGAAGATTATCGTTGACACCTATGGGGGAGCGTCTCGCCACGGTGGGGGAGCCTTTAGTGGCAAGGACCCCACAAAGGTCGACCGTTCGGCCGCTTACGCGTTGCGCTGGGTAGCGAAGAACGTCGTAGCGGCTGGCCTCGCCGACAAGGCCGAAATCCAGGTCTCCTATGCGATTGGCACGGCACACCCGGTGAGTATCTTTGTCGAGACTTTCGGCACCGAAAAGGTGTCACCGGAGACCATCGAACAAGCGATTGCCACTGTCTTTGATCTTCGGCCCAAAGCAATCATTGAGCAGCTCGAGTTGCTGGATACTCCCTTCCTGCCGACAGCTGCGTATGGACACTTTGGACGCTTGGATCAAGATTTTCCCTGGGAGCGGCTTAACAGGGTGGAGGAGTTGCGCCAAGCTAGTGGATTGTGAGCACGAGCAGGCGAATCGCACGGGTTATCCTCGACTCTCGCCTGCCGCAACTCAATCGACTCTTTGACTACCTCATTCCCCCCGGGATGGTGGTGGAGCCAGGGATTCGCGTCCGCGTCCCGCTGCGTTCTGCCCAACGCCTCGCCGAAGGCTACGTCGTGGAATGCACTGAGGAAAGCACCCATTCTGGCTCTCTTGCTCAGATTTCGGAGGTCGTTTCTCCAGTCCCGGTGATGCCCCCCGGGCTGTGGAAGGTAGCCAGTCAGGTTGCCCACCGATCTGCAGGGAGTCCTGCTGATGTGCTGCGATTAGCGATTCCGAAGCGCTACGTGAAGGTAGAGAAGTCGTGGTGGGCCGAGGGCGCCGTGCTCGACGATGAGGCCCACACCGCGCCAGAGCCTGGAACACAACCGTTGACCGAGGCTCACGAAATGGTTTTGCGTGCAGGCTCAAGAACGAGCCTGAGTCTCCCCTACGGCGTCTCGTCCCGGGGAGAACAGAGTGTTCCCCTGTCGTTAGAAAAGGTTGCACAGCTAGCAGCCGATGCTTTGTCTACTGGTGTGTCGGTCGCCATTGTCTGCCCTGACTGGCGAGACATCCAGTGGGTGCGCCTCGCTCTCAGCGAGCTCGTGGACGACCGATGGATTGCAGAGCTCTCTGGTGACCAGCCTCCAGCATCTCGCTACCAGGCCTATTTGCGGTGCCTCGAGCCCTCGCCGGTCATTGTCTTAGGCAGTAGGCACGCCGTCTATGCTCCAGCGCACAATCTCGGGCTCATCCTGGTAGTTGATGACGCTGATTCAGCGCACCGCGAGCCTCTGGCTCCCTACCCCCACACCCGTGACGTTGCGCTCGTGCGAAATTCGGCGGAAGGAATCGCCGTGTGCTTTGCAAGCGTGACTCCTTCTTTGGCGGTGAGTCGCTGGATTGATATGGGGTACGTCGATGAGGTGTTCGCAGGCGATGTCGCGAGACCGCGTGTCATCCCCACGTCATTGGCGCTTCACCACGACTCCCTCGCGTCTCCGGCTCGACTGCCCTCGACGGTGTATCAAGCGGTGAAAAAGGCTCTGGAGAGCGGTCCGGTGCTCATTCAGGTCTTCCGCAGTGGATATGCGCCAGGGCTATCGTGCTCGTCCTGCGGTTCCAGGGCGTCCTGCGCTCACTGCGGTGGACCGCTCAGAAAGACCTCAGCAAACGCTTCGCCATCCTGTTTGTGGTGTGGTGTGACCGCTGCGCGCTGGTCGTGTCCCGAGTGCGCAGGTGTTGAGCTGAAACTTCGTGGGCAGGCGATCGGGCGAACGGTATCCGATCTAGGCAAATCGTTCCCTTCCGTTCCCGTTATCCGAGCCGATGGAGACAACGCGATAGCGAGCGTTCCTCGGACTCCGGCTCTCGTCGTTGCGACGCGGGGCGCAGCGCCCATCGTCTCTGGCGGCTACCCCCTTGTTCTCCTTCTGGATGGAGCTGCGATGCTCCAGCGGGACTCCCTCGGAGCGCTCGAAGAGACGATATTGGCGTGGGAGAGCGCCATATCCTTCGCATCGCATGACGGCGTGTGTTACGTCACTGACCTCGAGGGCCCTCCCGCACTTGCGCTTGGCGCAGGGAATTGGAGCACTATGGTGCGCCATGAGCTCGCACAGCGCGCAGATCTGGGTTTACCTCCTGCGCTTCGAATTGCATCGATCATGGGGTCAAGCGGGGATGTGGAGAAGGTGAGGGAATCCGTTGAACGGGCGGTGCCTCAAGTTGAGGCCCTCGGGCCGGTATCGAATCCTGACGGCGGAGTGGTGGTGGTTCTGAGGTTCCCGTATTCGGTGGGAGACCAGGTTGTGACAGACCTCGCTGCCTCTCGCCAGAAGCTTGCCGCTGGAGGCCCTCGTGACCGCTCCAGTCGACTCCGCATCGTTGTGGACGACGCGCTTGCCCTGGACGCGCTCGCAGGGGAATAACGGCTTCGTACTCAATCGGCCTCACTAGGCTCTGAGGGGTGCGCGTTCTTTTTGCTGGCTCTCCCCAGGTGGCTGTGCCCACCCTGAGAGCGCTCGTGAACTCATCGCACACCGTTGTTGGGGTCCTCACCCAGCCTCCCCGGCCACTAGGTCGAAAGAGGGTGCTTACTCCCACCGCAGTCGCGCTCGCCGCGGAGGCGGCAGGGGTGCCGGTAGTCACACCGCGGGACTCTGAGGGAATTCTGGATGCAGTCCAGTTGTGGAAACCGGATGTTGCGCTCGTCGTCGCCTATGGTCGTCTCCTCTCACAGGCCGAATTGGAGAGTGTGCCAGAGGGGTGGTGGAATGTTCACTTTTCCTTATTGCCACGGTGGCGTGGAGCAGCCCCTGTGCCCTACTCCATCGCTGCCGGTGACACCACAACAGGCATGAGCGTCTTCCGCATCGAAGCCGGCCTGGACACGGGGCCTATTGCGTCCACGACGGAATACCCCATCGCGCCTCACGACACCACGAACACCGTTCTGACGAAGCTTTCAGAGCTCGCACCAGCGTTGGTGCTGGCGTTCCTCGACGACGTGGAGGTTCAGGGAGTTCGAGCTAGCGTCCAGACTGGAGAGATCAGCCTCGCGCCCATCCCTCCGGCGAGCGTTGGGGAGATGTCGTGGAGGTCACCGGTTTCTGAGCTCTACAACAGGTTCAGGGCGTGGCATGAAGAGCCTGGGTGCTATTCCTACCGGACCGACACTGACCAGCGTGTCAACATTCTGGAGGCGTGGCCAGCATACGAACATGCGGGACTTGAACCTGGACAGATCTTGCTCGCGGACGACGGGGTTGCGGTGGGAACCGGCACGACCCCGCTGATGCTGGGACGAGTGCAACCGGCGGGTAAGGGTCCGATGAGCGCGAAGGACTGGTTCAGGGGACTACCACCAGGAGTGGGATTTCGTGCCTAAAGCGTCGAGCGCTCGGGCCGCCGCGTTCGATGTAGCACTAGCTGTGGAGACTGACGGAGCTTTCGCTAATCTCGCCCTTCCTCGCGCCTTAGCCAACTCTTTCTTGGATACCCGAGATAAAGCATTTGCCACTCATCTTGTCTACGGTGCTCTCCGAGCACAGGGCGAACTGGATGCCGTCATTGAGGAGGCCACTCAACGACCCGTCCACTCTCTGGATGCTGACGTCCGTGTTGTGTTGCGTCTGGGATGTTTCCAACTCCTGCGCATGAGAGTTGAGCCCCATGCGGCTGTCGATGAAACAGTTCGACTAGCGAAAAGTAAAGGCCTACACCGCGTGACAGGCTTGGTCAATGCCGTTCTCCGAGCGGTGTCCGCGCACCCGGCCGATTATTGGGACCGCGTCATTGGAGCGTCGACTACTTCCCTCCACTCACACCCTTCGTGGATTGCGGCAAAAATCGATGCAGCTTTGGCAGAGTGCAACGGCGACGGAGAGCTTGAGCAAGTGCTGACGGCCCATAACGAGGCCCCTCACGTGACTCTGTGTCACCTGCCGGGTTTCTCGACACCCGACGGGGAGCATGCGACAGCGTTTTCGCCGTGTGGCGAGGTGCTCGACGGTGGCGACCCGGCTTCACTCCCCGGAATCGCCAACCACCACATACGGGTTCAGGATGAGGGCTCTCAGCTGGCAGCGCTCACCCTGTCCCGGGTGGCTTCCTGGGGTGAGGGTGAAAGGGTCTGGGACATGTGCGCTGGTCCGGGTGGGAAAACCGCTCTTCTCGGCGCGGAGGCGTGCGCGAGTGGCGCAACAGTGCTTGCAAGCGAGCTCAGTGCCCACCGAGCGGCATTAGTTGAAGACTCCATCACCGCAGTCTCAGCACGATTTCCCGGATCTATCAGGGTCGACGTTGGAGATTCGACCGAGCCTCGCGAGGAGACGTTCACGCGGATTCTTCTGGACGCTCCCTGTTCTGGTTTAGGTGCGCTCCGGCGTCGCCCGGAAGCCCGGTGGACCAAGGACCCCGAGAGTATTCCCGGGCTCGTCGAACTGCAGCGCGCATTATTGCGCAACGGACTGAGGTCTCTTGCTCCAGGAGGTTTTCTCGCCTACGTGACGTGCTCTCCGGTGGTGGAGGAGACAACCGAGGTGGTGGCCGATGTCCTCGCGCAGACGGAAGGGTTCTCGGCCCTGGATACGCCGGACATCATGGGCTCAGTGGCCAGGACAACTCTGCAGGGTCACCGACGCGGTACAGCGGCCCAACTGTGGACGCATCGTCACGGCACCGATGCGATGTTTGTGCAACTGATTCGACGAGACCACTAGGTAGGCTGACGAGGTGGATATCCGCCTGCACCCGAGTGTGCTCTCTGCAGACTTCGTCAACATGGAGGCGGAGCTACAAAGGATTTCCTCGGCGGATGCCGTTCACGTCGACGTAATGGATAACCACTTCGTCGAAGCGTTGACGTTTGGGCCTCAAATGGTCAAGCGGATCGTCGAGGTATCCCCAGTGCCACTCGATGTCCACCTCATGATCGAAAAACCAGATCTATTCGCACCGCGCTATGCAGAACTCGGCGCACAGTCTGTGACCTTCCACGTGGAGGCAGCCAGCGATGTAGCTACGACTATCCAGACCATCCAATCGCATGGCGCCAAGGCAGGGATCGCGGTTAAGCCTGGAACGCCTCTCGAGCCGTATCTCGAGAATTTTCACGAGGCCGATCTCGTCCTGATCATGACGGTCGAGCCGGGAGCGGGAGGGCAGCCATTCCTCCACGACGTCATGCCCAAACTCCAGGCAGCGAGGAATTACCTCCAAGAGGCCGGTCTATCGCCACTGCTGGAGGTTGATGGTGGTATCACCGTGGACACCTTGCCCATCGCGTGGCGCCATGGTGCCGACACTTTTGTCGCCGGCTCCAGCGTCTTCGGACAGGGCCAACCTGAGGACAACATCCAGGCCCTTCGAAACTCCCTCACCCCCGAAAGGAGTGCGTCATGACGCGCCAGAAACCCGAAATTGAGCCACAGTTGGGACCGGAACCATCGAGCTTGGTCCACGAGGACCTGATTGTCGGTGACGGTGACGAAGCGAGCCCAGGGGCTGTCGTCGAGGTTCACTATGTGGGCGTTGACAGAGAGACTGGGGAGGAGTTCGATTCCTCCTGGAGCAGAGGAGAGTCCATCGAGTTCCCCCTCACAAGCCTCATCCGGGGCTGGCAAGAGGGTATTCCTGGAATGAAGGTCGGAGGTAGGAGGCTTCTCACCTGCCCTCCCGAGTGGGCCTATGGACCCGCGGGGGGAGGTCACCGGCTCTCCGGCCGCACCCTGGTCTTTGCCATCGATCTTCTCGGTACACGGTAGGACGCCTGCCCGGTACCCTGGGGGAGTGAAAACCTTCGATTCCCTCTTCCAAGAGCTACTCGAGCGCCGTGATCAGCGCCCCGAGGGCTCATCCACCGTTTCTCTTCTGGATGGTGGAGTCCACGCGATTGGAAAAAAGGTGGTGGAGGAAGCATCCGAGGTGTGGATGGCCGCTGAACACGAATCCCCTGAAGATCTCGCGGTCGAAATCTCTCAACTGATCTATCACCTCCAAGTGTTGATGGTGGCTAAGGGTGTAACTCCTGAGGACGTGTACGACAAGCTATGACGAAAACTTTGCGCATCGCGGTTCCCAACAAAGGAACCCTGTCCGATACTGCGAGCTCGATGCTTGTCGAGGCTGGGTACGTGGGCCGGCGTGACCCTCGAGCTCTCACGGTCCCGGATCCTCGCAACGGTGTGGAGTTTTTCTACCTCAGACCCCGAGACATCGCGACTTACGTCGGTTCGGGCGCTCTGGACGTAGGCATCACGGGACGTGATCTGCTCCTCGACTCCGATACAGATGCTCTTGAGGTTCAACCGCTCGGGTTTGGACACTCGACCTTCCGCTTTGCAGGGCCGAAACAAATCCGAGAGGTGGAGGATCTTGAAGGCAAGCGCGTTGCGACCTCCTATCCGGGCCTAGTGGGAGACTTTCTCGCGCGGGCGGGCATCAACTCCGAAATTGTCGCGCTCGATGGCGCGGTGGAATCAGCAGTTCGGTTGGGCGTCGCCGACGCGGTTGCTGACGTGGTCTCCACGGGCGCGACTCTCCGGGCGCAAGGGCTTGACATCTTTGGTCCGGTCATTCTCGAGTCTGAGGCGGTATTGATCAGTGCCCAGCCCGATTTACCGGGTATTGAAACGCTTCGTCGACGGCTGCACGGTGTGTGGGTGGCTCAACAGTACGTGCTGATGGATTACGACCTGCCGAGCAATCTATTGGAGAAGGCCTCAGCAATCACCCCTGGGTTGGAGTCACCGACCGTGTCGCCGCTGCGTGACCCGTCGTGGGTTGCTGTCCGTGCCATGGTCCCGCGTGATGACGCAAACCTGGTCATGGATCAGCTCTACGACCTGGGTGCTCGAGCGATTCTCGTGTCTGCCATTCACGCTGCTCGCATCTGATGACACTGGCGGTGCGGGTGATTCCCTGCCTGGATGTTGATCGAGGCAGGGTCGTTAAGGGTGTGAACTTCGAAAACCTCGTTGATGCGGGGGATCCCGTTGAGCTGGCCACTCGTTATAGCGAGCAAGGTGCTGACGAGATCACTTTTCTGGACGTTACTGCCACGGTCGATGATCGGCGGACGACCTTTGATCTGGTGAGAGAAACCGCAGAAAACGTGTTCATCCCTCTGACTGTCGGGGGAGGAGTGCGGTCAGTGGGTGACGTGGGTGCTCTCTTGGAGCACGGTGCGGACAAGATCAGCGTGAACAGTGCCGCCCTCCAACGACCCGGTCTCGTCGATGACATCGCCAAGCATTTCGGTCAACAGGTCTGTGTTATCTCGATCGATGCCAAGCGAGACTCATCCATGCCCTCGGGCTACGTGGTGACGACCCACGGCGGACGGCACAGCGGCGGAGTGGATGCCGTGGAGTGGGTTCGTGAATCGACGGAACGTGGCGCCGGTGAGATTCTGCTCAATTCGATCGATGCTGATGGGACGCAGCAGGGTTTTGATGTTTCCATGATTGGAGACGTTCGAGCAGTATCGAGCTTGCCGCTTATCGCATCAGGGGGCGCAGGCACCGCCCACGACGCAGTGGGAGCAGTTGAAGCGGGTGCCGACGCGGTTCTCGCTGCCTCCATTTTCCACCGCGATAAAGTCAGTATTCAGGAAGTCAAGGACGCCCTTCGGGGCGCAGGGGCGGTGGTGAGATGACGAAAGAATGGGTTGTCGACGCTCTCCCTTCCCTCGTGAGTGACGCTCAGTTCAACGCGGATGGCCTCATTCCCTGTATCGCGCAGGATGTCTCCACCAAAGAAGTGCTCATGATGGCGTGGATGGACGAGGAGGCGCTGCTTCGCACCCTCACCGGGGGTCGCATGACCTACTACAGTCGCTCCCGCTCGGAGTATTGGCGCAAAGGCGATACCAGTGGGAACATTCAAGTGGCCCGTCGACTCCGCCTGGACTGCGATGGTGATGTTCTCCTCGCCGAGGTAGAACAAACCGGGCCGGCCTGTCATACGGGGGCTGCAACCTGTTTTGATGCGGACCATTCCCATGGTTGAGACCAGCCTCGAGCAGTTTCTGGAATGGGGAGCTAGCCGACCTGTCACACCCGTGATTCGTCGGCTCTTTGCCGATAGTGAGACCCCCATGGGTCTGTATCGGAAGCTTTCGCGCGGTCCTGGGTCATTCTTGCTCGAATCAGCTGATCAAGCGGGGAAATGGTCCAGGTATTCCTTCCTCGGGGTTGCAACCCATGGCGTTCTCAGCCAAGAAGCCGACATGGCCGTATGGAGAAGCCACGGAATGACCTCCGCGGAAGCGTTTGGGGGAGAGGTCGCTCAAAACCCGCTCGATGCCCTGCAGCAACTTCATTCGCGATGGTTGTCCGAGCCGATTGAGGGCCTTCCGCCTTTTGCTGGCGGAATGGTGGGACATATCGGTTGGGAGGCCGTGCGTCTAGTCGAACATCTGCCCTCACCGCCGAAGCCCACTCATGATGTTCCCGTGATGCATCTTGCGCTGGTGCGGGACTTCGTCGCTTTTGATCACCATTCTTCTGAGGTCGTGCTCGTTGCGCTTACCCACGAGACGGGAGCGGTTGGCGAAGACCACTATCGCGAAGCGCTTTCCCGACTTGATGCGATGCATGAGTCCCTGACACAACCGACGTCGTCAACCCTCCACCACAAGAGTGAGCCCTCTGAAGAGGAGCCTGTGCCCAGTCTGAGCGAGCAAGAGTTTTTGGGAATGGTAGAGGTTGCGAAGAAACACATCGAAGACGGAGATGTTTTTCAAGTTGTCTTGTCTCAGCAGTTTGAGTTCGAGGTTGCGGCGAGCCCGCTGGAGGTCTATCGAGTACTGCGTTCGGTGAACCCCAGCCCCTACATGTATTTGCTCGAGTGCGGTGACGGGAATGGTGAAAGCTACCACGTCGTGGGGTCATCCCCTGAGGCACTCGTTACGGTGAACAAGGGCCGGGTCTACTCACACCCGATCGCTGGGTCACGACCGCGTGGGGCGTCTCCGGAAGAGGACACCCGTAACGCTGACGACCTTCTCGAAGACCGGAAAGAGCAAGCAGAGCACCTCATGCTCGTCGACCTCGCTCGGAATGATCTCTCGAAAGTGTGTGAAGCCGGGTCTGTTGAGGTCACCGAGTTCATGCAGGTTGAGCGCTTCAGCCACATCATGCACCTGGTGTCTTCTGTGGAGGGGGATCTGTCCCAGGACAAGTCCGCGGTCGACGTCTTCCGTGCCACCTTTCCTGCCGGCACCCTCAGCGGCGCCCCTAAACCTCGGGCCCTGGAGATTATCGATGACCTGGAACCCACACAGCGTGGTGTCTACGGCGGTGTAGTCGGCTACTTTGGGCACTCCGGAGACGCGGACCTAGCCATCACTATCAGAACTCTGTGGATGCAGGGATCACGCGCCATTGTTCAGGCCGGAGCGGGAATCGTTGCGGATTCCGATCCCGCGAGTGAGTATCGTGAGACTATCCACAAGGCGTCTGCCCCTGCGAGGGCTATTCGCATTGCTAACGCGCTGCAGCCTGACGTCTGATGAGGCGTTACCATCTGCTCTTCTCGGGTGTTTCCATCTTGTTGGCGATTCTCGGTGCATCGACGGTGTGGTGGCGGCTTTCCCTCGACGGTGGAGCAGTTCTTGACATCGCAGGGACCGACTCGAGTTCGGCACTGTGGTCGCTGGGGGCGGTCGCCGTTGCAGCATGGGGACTTCAGTTCACCCTCCGCGGACTTGCCCGTCGGATCATTGCAGGAGTCCAGGCGCTTTTTGGAGCCTTCTTTGCTGTCCTCACTCTCCTGATTGCGCGCACTCCGGAGTCCACCGCGTCTGGCGCAATCGCTGAGGCAACCGGCGTCTCGGGTAGCAACGCGCTGCTTATGGTGTCTTCCATTGAACTCACCGGATGGCACTTCAGCGCCGTTGGCGCGGGTGTACTCATGGCAATGGCCGGGATTCTCGGAGCTCTTGCTGCCGAGAGACCCGTGGCAGGTGATCGGTTCGAGCGTCGATTGTCTTCGGGTTCCGTGGAGGACAGTGTGTCAGCATGGGATTCGCTGAGCGACGGGGATGACCCGACGCGCCAATAGAATGGTGGAGTACATCGATGAAGGAGACCTCATGAACCCGGCGTCTGACCCCGGTCACGGACACTCGCCCGCTGCATGGACCGCTGTGACAGTGATGCTCATCGCGCTATCTGTAGGGACGGTTGCGTTCTTTTTCCAGGTGTGGTGGTTGGTTATCGCGTGCGGAGTCGCAACCCTCCTCGGTTGGGCCCTGGGATTCGTCTTAGCAGCGATGGGCTGGGGTGTGAGGGGACCGAAGTACCAGCCGAAGGGTCACGCCTAGGTGCTCGAGGGCCTCTATCGGGGCGCCCGAGAGGATGCCAGGGCTAGAGAGGCCACTCTGCCCCTGGCCGATCTCGTGCCACTCGCCCGTGAGGCTAGGCCGGTGCGGGACCTTTCCAGGCTTACTCCTCGCGACCGCGTCCACATTATTGCGGAGATAAAGCGCCGCAGTCCTTCCAAGGGCGAATTGGCTGACATTTCTGACCCCGTTGCGCTTGCTCGTGCATACGAGGCCGGTGGTGCGAGTGTGATCAGTGTGCTGACCGAGGGCCGGGGTTTCGGCGGCTCGCTCGAGGACTTGAAGGCAGTGTCTGACGCTGTTTCG
>JBMUEW010000010.1:0-28458 GCA_049460875.1 Pontimonas sp. | reverse complement strand
TACTGATGACCTGAGAGATTGGCGGGGAGGCTTGCTCCTTCGGTGACACCGCAACTTCCGGTGTCTCTCCCGCATAGTACATAGCCCGGTATGCAGTTATACGGAGAGGGTAGCAGTGGCACCTGACCAGAACCCACGCCACACCTTCAGCACTGGTTGAACCTCAGGAAATCTCCACCAGGGCTTCGTTGCGCCGCAAAAAGATCGGGGTCATGGGCGGGTCATAGCGAGCAAAAAACACCCCTCCAGAAACGTGCTTCCCGGCACTAGCAAGAGCGCTGAGTAGTTTCTGCTCTGCCTTCGACGCCTGCCGGTCATCGAATCCTCCGCGCCAGCGAAGTGCTGCCACCCGCGATTCGGGCTTATCAACAACGCTCACCGCAGCATCTGCAGGAACGGGGGCGTCCTCGGGCGTCATTCCTTCGGGGAGAACAAAACTGATGGTGTGGAGCGCTTCAGACTGCGGTGCATGGGTCACCGGGGTGGTCATCGCAATCTGCTGACGGGCCATGTTGGCTCCGGAGATGTAGTTCACGAGCGGTCGGAATCCTGCGTTCCCTGCGTATTGAAACGGACCTTGCACATCGACCGAAATAAGTGTGTGAGCCGGATAGTGCCTCACTTCAACACCGCCGGAAAGCTCTTCGAGAATTGTGTAGGGCTGGGCTTTAACCATGAGAAACCACCTTTGTCTCATCGATAGTCTGAGGGGTATGGCTGTAGATATCCAGAGAGCCCACGACCTTGCTGCTCGCATTCCCTCCGACTTTGTCCTCGGATTTGCTACCTCATCTTGGCAAATCGAGGGTTCAAGTCAGAGTCGCGGACGAAGCATCTGGGATGACTTCTCCGAAACACCCGGCAAGGTACTCGATGGCGCCACGGCTGATCCGGCATGTGACCATCTGAACCACATTCCCGATGACCTCGACCTCATCAAGGACTTGGGTGCGAAGGCCTACCGGTTCTCCTTTTCCTGGCCCCGAGTCATCCCGGATGGAACGGGAAGTGTCTCAGCGACAGGTCTTGACGCCTATGACCGCATACTAGATTGAGTACTCGAGCGAGGAATCACTCCCTACGCGACGCTGTATCACTGGGATCTCCCCTCCGCGCTGCAGGAGAAGGGGGGCTGGCTCAACCCCGATAGCGACAAATGGTTCGCCGATTACGCTCACCTCGTGGCAGAGCACTTCGGTGACCGCATCGACACTTTTGCCACTCTGAACGAACCCTGGGTTTCCGCATTCTTGGGATATGCCGCGGGTATCCATGCTCCTGGTGAGAAGAATGCGGCAGCAAGCCTCGAGGTGTTCTACCGTCTGATGGTGGCAAGCGGCCACGGCATCCAGGCACTCCGGGCGGCAGGAGCCAAGAATCCTGGTCTCGTACTTAACCTCACCACAATCATCGCTGAGGATGACGAAGTCGCTGAACAGGCCCAGCTCATTGATGGGCTTCAGAATCGAATGTTTCTCGATCTGCTCGCGGGTCGAGGACTTCCCGACGATGTCGTGGAGGGGACTTCCTCTATCACCGACTGGGCTTTCGTGACTCCACAAGGTCTAGACATGGCAGCGGAACCGCTTGAGTGGTTGGGCATCAACTACTACACGCCCACCAGGGTCGCCTCCACGGGCGAGGACGCCGGAAAGATTGTCGGTCAAGGCGACAGCGTGTACCCGGGAATCACGGGAGTGAGCTTTGTCCCCAAGAACCCCCGAACAGCGATGGGGTGGGAGATTCACGCAGAGAGCCTGACAACCACCCTGGTGGCCACCTCAGAGCGACTCCCCGGCGTGCCGCTCTATGTGACAGAAAATGGGGCGGCGTTTGATGACGTCGTCACCCACGATGGGATCCACGATTTACCCCGTGTGGACTACTACGACTCGCATATCCACGCGGCGCTAGATGCTCGGGACCAGGGAGTAGACCTTCGCGGTTACTTTGCTTGGTCACTCTTTGACAATTTGGAGTGGGCGGAAGGATGGACGAAACGTTTTGGCGTTGTTCGCGTCGATGCGGACACTCAGAAGCGCACACACAAAGACAGCGCATTATTCCTGCGCGAGGTGTATTCCTCGGTCCCTTAGCCCTTCACAGAGCCCGCGAGAAGACCCCGCACGAAGTAGCGCTGGAGGGCAAAGAACACAATCAAGGGAACCACGATTGAGACGAAGGCTCCTGCCGTGAGAACCTCCCAGCCGGAGCCCCTCGTTCCCACCATTTCCGCCAGTCGAACCGTCATAGGGGCAACGCTCTTCGAACCGGCGCCGAAGGTTAAGCCGACCAGCAAGTCGTTCCAGACCCACAGGAACTGGAAAATCAAGAAGGATGCAATCGCCGGGACGCTCAAAGGCAAGACGATCTTGGTGAACATGGTGAACCAGTTAGCGCCATCCACGCGCCCAGCCTCAATCAGCTCACGAGGAATCTGCCGCAAGAAGTTGTGCAGCAAAAAGATAGCCAAGGGCAACCCAAAGATGGTGTGTGCGATCCAGATCGGGATATAGGTTCCCGTAATACCAAGCTCGGGAATGAGGGTTACGCCTCCAATGACAAGCCCTTGAGAAAAGAGTTGCAACAGGGGCACCAGTGTCAACTGCAACGGCACCACCTGAAGAGCGAAAATGCTGAAGAAGATGACATCGCGGCCCTTGAAGTCGAACCAGGCCAATGCGTAAGCGGCAAACACAGCCAAAGTAATGGGAAAAATCACCGCCGGGATGGTCACCGCGAGGCTATTGAAGAAGTACTGGAACATGGGCGGATTGACCCCCGTACCCACAAACAAGACCTTCTCATAGTTCTCAAACGAGACATTGGGATTGAGGAAAAAGGTCCACCAGCCAGACGTGTTGATATCAGATTCGGGCCTGATTGATGTGACAAGCAAACTGAAAGTTGGAATTGTCCAAAGAACAGCAATCACTATCGCCAAAGCCGATGCAATCGGTGAACTAAAAATGTCTTTCGCACGCTTCTTCTGCGCTGTGCTCAAACGGAGGCTTGCGGTGTTGGTCATTATCGCTCCGTCCTCTCAAGCCTCAGTTGTCGAACGTTGTACCAAATAATCGGAATGACAGCGACAAACAGGATGACCGCGAGCGTGCTTCCCTGACCATAATTCAGCTGCCTAAACGATTGCGCATACATCTCATTCGCAATCACATTGGTTTGGAAGTTCCCACCGGTCATCGTGCGAACGATGTCGAAAACCTTCAGTGTTCCAATCGTGATGGTCGTCAGGACCACGACAACCGTTCCCCTGATCATCGGAAGCGTGACCCTCACGAATCGATTCCAGTTAGACGCTCCATCGAGCATCGCTGCTTCGACGACTTCGTCCGGGATGTTTTTCATCGCCGCCGAGAGAATCACCATCGCGAATCCCGTCTGGATCCACACCAAAACGGCTATGAGGAAGAACGTGTTCCAGGGTGGCTCGAGAAGGAAGTTTCGAGGCTCAGCGCCGATGGCTCGGAGAATGGCGTTGAGTAGGCCGATCTCCACTTTGTCCTCACTGGGCTCAAAGTTGTACATGAATCCCCAGATAACGCTGGCACCCACAAACGAAATAGCCATCGGCATGAAAATCAAAGACTTAACAGCTGACGCACGCTTCATTCGGTCCGTCATGTACGCGATGGCAAGCCCAATTACCGTGGACACGATAGCAACAAACACGACCCACAGAACAGTGTTGCGGAGCACTATCTGAATCTCGGGAATAGAAAAAGCCCAAAGATAATTATCGAAACCGACGAAGTTTTCACTGCGCTTGTCCATAAAGGACATCCAGATTGTGCGGAGGGCGGGATAGATCAACCCGACGAGGAGCAGTAATAGTGCGGGGCCGAGGAAGACACCGTAGCGAAGCCAGCCCTGCCAACGAACCGAAGCCCGCGATCCGATGAGGAATAGAGCGTAAATCACAGCTCCTAAGGCTGCGAGAGAAATGACGTGCTGGGTGAAATTAGGGCCGATAACATCCCACGCTGATCCGCGCATTACTTTCTCTTCACTCTCCCCGTCTGCACTTCATTGTAAAGACTGTGTGGGGGCTCACTCCGAGGAGTGAACCCCCACACGATGTTACGCGATGAGGCTGAACCTAGCTCGCGGGCCAGGTTGCCTGGATGGCGTCGAGGACGGCCTGGTCAGCCTTGTCCTCCGCAATCCACGCGGTCATCTCGGTCCAGAAGGAGCCAGCTCCCACCTCTCCGGGCATCACGTCAGATGCGTCGAAGCGGAAAGTGGTGGCGTTCTGGAGGATCTCAACGGCGACCTTGTTCACGGGGTCAGCCACGTTGGCGGTGTCCAGACCAAGGTTGGGGGAGAACCATCCACCCAGAGCAGCCTTCTTGTTGTTCCACTCAGGAGTGGTCAAGTAGAGCTGCACTGCCTGAACAGCGGGCGCGTCACTGAAGGCACCCACAAACTCTCCACCACCAAGGGCAGGGGAGTCGTCAGCGCTGCGACCGGGGAAGTAGAAGGTGCTAATGCCACCCTCGACGTCGGTCTCGTCCGGGCTCACGATGGTTGCGCCGTAGTCACCCACGAGGATTCCACCGAGGAAGGAGGCCTGACGGTGCATGGCACAGGAGCCATCGACAACACCGGAACCACCCTCAGAGAAGCTGGTGGTAGCGATAGCGGACACGTTGCCCACGTAGTCAGGGTTCTTCAGGATTGAGCCTGCGGCTTCGATGACCTCAAGAACCTTGGGGTCGTTGAAGGGCATGCTGTTGTCAACCCACGCGTCGTAGGTAGCAGCGTCCTGGAAACGAAGCATGAGGTCTTCCATCCAGTCAGTTGCTGCCCAACCGGTAGCAACACCAGACTCAATACCTGCACACCAAGCGGTTCCACCGAAGTCGCTCGCAGCGATCTCGTCAGAGAGCGCGAGGAGCTCATCCCAGGTGGTGGGAATGTCCCAGCCGTTGTCTGCGAAGGTCTTCGGCGAGTACCAGACGAAGGACTTCACGTTTGCACCGAGAGGTGCGGCGTACAAAGTGCCATCGACGGAGCCGTAGAGCTTCCAGTCAGGGGTGTAGTTCGCGTCCACCGAAGCTTCGTAGTCTGCCGAAGCAGGAACGAGGTCAGCTGCAAAGGATGCGAGCAGACCGGGCTGCGGGAAGATGGCGAGGTCGGGAGCCGTTCCTCCAGCTACACGAACAGCAATCTGCTCCTCGAATGCCTGGTCACCGTTCCACTCGATGGTGATTCCGGTGCACTCTTCGAACTCCAGGAAGGACTCCTGGAAGAGAGTGGACTCGGGCTCAATAATGGTCGTGTAAATCTCGACCGTTTCTCCCTCGTTCCCGAGGAAGTCAGCGTAGGCCTCACAGCCTGCGGCGACGGATTCTCCGCTGTCGGATGATCCGCCGCTAGTTGTCGTGTCACCGCTGTCATCTGCAGCGGCACAGCCGGCCAGAGCAAGAGCCGCAACCGAGAGGGTTGCAATTCCGACCATGGAGCGGCGACGAACGAAGTGCCTCATTTAGAACTCCTTATTCATGGACAATGTGCACCCACGACAACAACACGGCGCCGTGAGCTTCCGGGAACTATAACAACAAAAGGGCAACCGGTTCCACTTTTCACCGTTTCGTTTCGGTAACGGAACACAATGGGACGTGTTCCATTGTGTTTCAGCGGGAAATGGCTGATTTATCCGTCTGAATTCCGGGTCATCTTGAACACCTCGAGCGCGCCCGTCACGGTGTCTTCGACGTCCCTCAGAAGTGTTCCCACGTCCTTGGACTCGAGTAAGTCCTGATGATCGAGGGTTCCCAGAGGGGAAATCCCCGCAAGCTGCCACGCCTTGGCAACCGGGTCTTCAGCAAGTTCGATATCGGTGGGCCAGGGAATCGAAAGATCCAGCTCGAGGAGATATTCCAATGTGTCACGAACGGTTTTTTCGGTCGATTCCAATAAGGAATCATCAACCTCATCCTCCGGAAACTCATCAAGAAACTCGACCTCAGCGCGCGGATAGGGGTCCTCATCCAGCCAGGAGGTCACCCGAAAGCGTCGGTCACCTTTGGCGACCACTTGAAGGGGTCCCTCCGGTGCCTCAATTTGGAGGACACGCGCGGTAGTCCCCACGTCAAACCTCTGATCCCCTCCCCCAACCTCTGAGCCTCGCTCAATCAGCACAACACCGAAGATGGGCTCTTCGGCATCCAAGAGAGCACCCATCATTTTGAGGTAGCGCTCCTCGAAGACTCGAAGCGCCAGGGGCATTGCCGGGAACAGAACGGAACCGAGAGGGAACATCGGAATGACCGGCATACCTAGAGCGAACCACCAACGACCCTGAGTGCCAAATCAAGCGGTGATATTCCCAGGCAACCCTAGGAACTGAAACGGAATTCGACTACGTCGCCATCTTTCATGACGTAGTCCTTGCCCTCAATACGGGCTTTGCCCGCAGCGCGGGCCTCCTGCAGCGAGCCAGCGGCAACGAGGTCCTCAAAGGAGGTGACTTCGGCTTTGATGAAGCCTTTTTCAAAGTCGGTGTGGATGACTCCGGCGGCCTGGGGTGCTTTCCACCCTCGCCGAATGGTCCAGGCCCTGGCCTCTTTGGGGCCTGCAGTGAGATAGGTCTGGAGGCCTAGGGTCTCAAAGCCAATACGGGCGAGCTGATCGAGTCCACTCTCTTCTTGTCCGAGAGATTGCAGCAACTCTGTCGCTTCTGACGTATCCAGGTCAATCAGTTCGCTCTCCACTTTGGCGTCGAGGAAGACGGCCTTCGCGGGCGCAACGAGACCGGCAAGTTCCGCCTGCTTGGAAGGATCTGCAAGCGTTGCCTCATCGACATTGAAGACATAGAGGAACGGTTTTGCCGTCAAGAGACCCAATTCCGCAATCTCAGAGGCGTCGAACTCTGCCTGGAACAGAGTCTTCCCTGTGTCGAGGATGGCTTTAGCCTCTTCGGCAGCAGCGAGAACACTGGGCTCCAGTTTCTTGCCTTTGACCTCTTTCTCGTAGCGGGTGATGGCCTTCTCGAGGGTCTGAAGATCCGCCAGAATGAGCTCCGTGTTGATGGTGTCCATGTCGGCCTGAGGATCGACTTGGCCGTCGACATGGACGACATCCGGGTCTGAGAACACCCGCACGACCTGAGCAATAGCATCGGCCTCTCGAATGTTGGAAAGGAATTGGTTACCCAAGCCCTCCCCCTCGCTTGCTCCCTTCACGATGCCCGCAATATCGACAAAGGACACGGTCGCGGGAATAGTTCGTTCACTGCTGAACATGTCAGCCAGAGTGGTCAAGCGCTCATCGGGGAGATTCACCACACCGACGTTGGGCTCAATCGTCGCAAACGGATAGTTCGCTGCCAGAACGGTGTTCTTTGTCAGGGCATTGAAGAGAGTGGATTTACCGACGTTGGGTAGTCCGACGATGCCAATTGTGAGAGCCACGGCTAGGAAGCCTACTGCAGAGCGCACCGCGTGCCTTCCCGGAATCTGTGAAACGTCAGGGGTGGCTGGCAGACTGTGGACATGAGTGAATCATTGTGGTTAACAGCCCTCGCAATCGTGATGGCCGCAGCTCTGGGCTTTGTCAGTGGATGGCTGATGAAAACTCGTCGAGGAGGATCCTCAGGAGACCACACTGCCCTGCAAGCGCAACTGGACATGGCACAGCGCCAATATGAGGATTTGCGCACCAAACAAGAGGCTGAGAACAAGATCCTGCAGGCTCTCACCCCGGTGTCAGAGCGTCTGACCGATATGCAACGCACCGTGGCGGAACTAGAGAAACAGCGCAACGAACAGCACGGGCAAATCAGCCAACAATTGCGCGCTGCCATCGAGAGCGACGAGCTACTGCGCGGCACGGCAGAGCAGCTCGCTTCGGCACTGCGCTCGAACAGCGTTCGAGGCGTGTGGGGTGAAGTTCAGCTGCGCCGCGTCGTCGAAGCCGCAGGACTCATCGAGCGGGTCGACTTCGATGTGCAATCGCAGATTTCTTCGGACGCCGGCGTCGGCAAGCCCGACATGGTCATTCATTTACCCGGCGGTAAGAACATCGCGGTAGACGCCAAAGTTCCTTTCAACGCCTACCTCGAAGCCAGCCAAATTGCCGTTACCGCCACCGGTGAGGAAGCGGCAAGGCGCGAATCCCTGCTGAAACAGCACGTCACGGCTGTTCGCTCACATATCGATGCGCTCGGCAAAAAGTCCTACTGGGATGGACTCGCTGCCTCCCCAGAGCTCGTCATCTGCTTTATCCCGAGTGAGGCTCTTATTTCGAGTGCGATCGAAGCCGATCCAGCTCTTATGGATTATGCCTTCAGTAAGAAGGTCGCCCTCGCCTCCCCCGTGACGCTCTGGTCCGTGTTGAAAACGGTGGCATTCTCCTGGCAACAAGACGTCCTCACCGAAGACGCGGCCAAGCTCTTCGATGTGGGTAAGGAGCTGCTCGGCAGGCTCGGCGGAATGGCCAAACACATCGAGACATTGGGGCGCTCGATCACCAGCACCGTCAAGGGCTACAACGCCTTCGTCGGGTCACTCGAGAGCCGTGTGTTCCCCAGCGCCAGGAAGTTGACCGAACTCGGGAATGCAACAGACTTCCCTGACGAGCTCGAGGGAATCGACTCCATGCCGAGAGAAGTCAGCGCCCCGGAGCTCACCGAAAAGCCCGAGAAGGACTAGTCGTCGAGCCACTTACTGGCTTGATGGTCTGCAGAAACCCGGCGAAGGGTGCCAGAGCGCGCCCGCAACACGATGCTTTCGGTACTAATGACGGGGCCGGCTCGACGAACGCCTCGAACGAGTTCGCCATCGGTGACTCCCGTGGCGACGAAGAACGTGTTGTCACTCGAAACCAAGTCATTGAGCCCGTAGACGTGATCAAAGACGAGGCCAGCCTCAATTCCCCGCTGCTTCTCGTCGTCATCCATCGGGTGGAGTACCCCTTGCATGAATCCTCCGAGGGCTTTAATCGCACACGCAGTGGCCACCCCTTCCGGGCTTCCGCCGATCCCCACGCACATGTCAATCCTGGTGTCATGACGGGCAGCGTTGATCCCACTGGCGACATCGCCATCGAGGATCAACCGGGTCCCCGCACCCGCCTCTCGAATTTCGCGGATTAAGTCCTCGTGACGAGGGCGATCCAGGACAGCAACACGCATCTCCTCGACGGGCTTGCCTTTGGCCTTCGCGAGTGCCCGGATGTTGTCGCCGATGGGCTTGGTGATATCGAGCACCCCGATGCCCTCGTGGGATGCCACCATCTTGCGCATATAGAAAACACTCGAGGCATCAAGCATCGAGCCTCGATCTGCCACCGCAATCATGGATATGGCGTGGGATCGACCAGACGCCGTCAGTGAGGTGCCATCAATGGGATCGACGGCGATATCGCACTTCGGACCGTTCCCGGTTCCGACCTCTTCGCCGTTAAAGAGCATGGGGGCATCGTCTTTTTCACCCTCACCGATGACGACAAGGCCCGAGAAGTTGACCGTCGAAAGGAATTTCCGCATCGCATCAACTGCGGCGCCATCAGCAGCATTCTTATCCCCCCGCCCGATAAAGGGTGTGGCGCGAATGGCGGCAGCCTCCGTTGCCCGCACGAGCTCCATCGCAAGGTTCCGGTCGGGGTGGACGAAGAGTTCGGCCTGCTCGGCACCGGACATAGCGGATCCTCCAGGGGATAGCGCGGTCATGGTCTTCGTCAAGCCTAGCCCTCCAGTCATCGGCGCTCGAGAGATAGGCTGGTGTCAGCCCTGACCCCCACTCCGGAGACTTCTAATGCCTGTTGCAACGCCTGATGAATATGCCGCCATGCTCGATAACGCGAAGACTCAAGGCTTCGCGTTCCCCGCTATCAATGTTTCGAGCTCGTCGACCATCAACGCCGTCCTTCAAGGCCTCAGCGAAGCCGAATCGGATGGAATTATCCAGGTCTCGACCGGTGGAGCTGACTTTTTTGCCGGCCAGAGCGTCACAGCTCGGGCTTCCGGAGCTCTTGCCTTCGCTGCGTTTGCCACCGAAGTCGCCAAAAACTACCCCGTGAAGGTTGCCCTCCACACCGATCACTGCCCCAAGGACGCTCTCGATGGCTTTGTCATGCCTCTCATTGCTGCCAGTGAAGAGGCCGTGAAAGCCGGAGGTAACCCCATCTTCCAAAGTCACATGTGGGATGGCTCCGCTGTCCCCCTCGGAGAAAACCTCGATATCGCGAAAGACCTCTTGCCCCGGATGAAAGCCATCCACTCCATTTTGGAAGTCGAAATCGGAGTCGTGGGAGGCGAAGAGGATGGCGTGAGCCACGACATCAACGACAGCCTCTATACGACCCTCGAGGACGCCATTGCCACCGTCGAGGCTCTAGGCCTTGGCGAACAGGGCCGCTACATGGCAGCTCTCACATTTGGAAACGTGCATGGAGTGTATAAGCCTGGCAACGTCA
This sequence comes from Pontimonas sp., assembly GCA_049460875.1. GTDB lineage: Bacteria > Actinomycetota > Actinomycetes > Actinomycetales > Microbacteriaceae > Pontimonas. Next base: position 18,018 of record JBMUEW010000010.1, on the reverse strand, counting down.
AGCTTCGTCCAGAGTTGTTGGCCGAAATTCAGGCTGGACTGCAGGAGAAGTATGGAACTGCAGAGAAACCCCTCGACCTTGTCTTCCACGGTGGCTCCGGGAGCACCGACGACGAGATCGCGGAGGCTGTTCGCAACGGTGTCATCAAAATGAATATCGATACCGACACCCAGTACGCCTACACCCGTTCCGTCGCCGGTCACATGATGGCCCACTACGACGGAGTGCTCCGCATTGACGGCGAGGTGGGGAATAAGAAGCTCTATGACCCGAGAGCCTGGGGTAAAGCAGCGGAAACCCACATGGCAGCACGCGTCGTCGAGGCGACTCAGCAGTTGGGCTCGGCGGGCAACAAGCTCTAGGAGCGGTTGCGGCCACCCAACGCGGTGCGATCGACATTGCCCGAGGCATCTTTTCGAAGCTCCTTGGGTAAGGAGAACTGCAGGTCCTCCTCCGCGGTGCGCACCTCTTCAACCTCGCTAAAGCCAGCATCGGCGAGATCCGCGAGAGTCTGGTCCACCAGGACCTCGGGAACTGAGGCGCCAGAGGTGACCCCAATCGTTGTCACACCTTCCAGCCACTCCTGCTTGATTTCGCTCGCATAATCGACGCGATAGGAGGCCTTGGCCCCGTATTCGAGGGCGACCTCGACCAGACGGACACTATTGGACGAGTTGGGAGACCCCACCACGATGACCAGATCACACTCGGGAGCAATCTTCTTGATGGCCACCTGGCGGTTCTGGGTGGCATAACAGATGTCGTCACTCGGGGGATCCTGCAGATGCGGGAAGCGCTCACGCAAACGACGGACCGTCTCCATCGTCTCGTCCACGCTGAGCGTGGTCTGGGACAACCAGATCAGATTCTCGGTGTCGGGAACCTCAATGCGATCAGCTTCGTCGGGGTCGTTGACCAGCGTGGTGTGCTCGGGAGCGTGGCCCATGGTTCCCTCGACCTCCTCATGACCAGCGTGGCCAATGAGGAGGATGTGGTAATCCTGACCGGAGAATCGCACCGCTTCCCGGTGAACTTTTGTCACCAGCGGACAGGTGGCGTCTATCGCGTTCAACGAGCGGTCTTCGGCTTCCTGCACCACCATTGGGGAGACTCCGTGAGCAGAAAAGACAATGTTCGAGCCTTCAGGAACCTCTGCGACCTCATCGACAAAGACGACGCCCTTCGACTCCAGCTCCCGCACCACGTGGATGTTGTGAACGATTTGTTTGCGCACGTATACAGGGGCGCCATAGCGCTCCAGAGCCTTCTCCACCGCAATCACCGCGCGGTCAACACCCGCGCAATACCCCCTCGGAGCAGCCAGGAGGATGCGCTTGTCACCAGTCACAGAGGTGGGTTGAAGCCTCTCCCGGCGCTCAGGAATGAGCGGTGCCTCCAGGGTTGTTGCGCCCCCATTGCTGATAGTCACGAGTGCCAGTGTAGAGGGCGCTACCGCCAAGACCGCTGAGTGTCTTAGCCTGGGAGGCGATGTCCGCTGCCACGAATGACTCCTCCCCCGAAGCTCCCTGGTCCATCCAGAAACTCTCCGAGCTCATGGGCGGATACATCGACCGCTTGGGCCCGGTGTGGGTAGAAGCGGAAATCACCCAGTGGGGCCAATCGGCGGGAAACATCTACGGAAAACTCTCCGATACCGAAGCTGACGCGCAGGTATCCATCACCATCTGGCGTCGCTCGCAAGAGAGAATCCCCGAGGGACTCCACCAGGGCGACCGCGTCATTGCTCAGATCAAGCCCAGCTGGTGGGTCAAAGGTGGAACGCTCAGCATGAATGTGCTCGAGATGCGCCACACGGGTTTGGGTGAGATTCTCGAGAAGCTCGAAAAGTTGAAGGCCCAGCTGGCCAGTGAGGGTCTATTCGACCAAGAGCGTAAGAAGATGCTCCCCTTTTTGCCAGGGGTCATCGGACTGGTCACCGGCAAAGACTCGGATGCAGAAAAAGACGTGCTGACGAACGCGAAGCTGCGCTGGCCAGACGTCGAGTTCGTGGTGGAGCACGCGGCAGTTCAAGGAGACAAGTCAGTCGCTGAGGTCATGGTCGCGCTCCAGAAGCTCGAGGATAACCCCGCCGTGGAGGTCATCATCGTGGCCAGGGGTGGTGGAGATTTTATGAACCTCCTGCCCTTCAGCGATGAGAGGATCGTGCGGTTAGTGGCAACCCTCACCAGGCCCGTCGTCAGTGCCATCGGGCACGAAGCGGATCGACCCCTCCTCGACGAGGTCGCCGACCTCCGTGCGTCCACGCCCACAGATGCTGCCAAGCGAGTAGTACCTGATGTGGAGGCAGAGAAGCAACTCCTCGAGGAGGCGAGGCACCGACTCGATGCCAAGCTCTCTGCACTCATTGAGGCAGAACTCGAGCGCCTCGAGTCTTTTCGCACCAGACCAGCACTGGCTGACCCCGACTCATTGATTGATCGTAAATCTGAGGAGCTTCTCCAGATTGTGGCCAGGGGCGTTGATGTCTCATCACTGGTTATCGAGCGCCATCAGGCGCAGCTAGCCCAACTCACCGGGTCGCTACGAGGGCTTTCGCCCCAAAACACGCTCGATCGCGGCTATGCGATTGCCCGAAATGCCACAGGTCAGGTCATCTCTCGTGTCGATCAGGTGAGCTCAGGGGATGCTCTTCGCCTGAGAGTGGCAGATGGCGAAATCGACACCCATGTCGACTAAGTGCTCACGAGTAAGCTGGCGGTGATGAGCGAGAAGAAGACACCCGACGACATCCAGGCCATGTCTTACGAGCAGGCCAGGGATGAGCTTGTCGCTGTGGTCGGCAAGCTCGAGCAAGGGGGAATCACCCTCGAGGAGTCCATTGGACTCTGGGAGAGGGGTGAAGCTCTCGCCGCTCGATGTGAAGAGTGGTTGGTGGGGGCGAGAGCGCGCCTCGATGCCGCCAAGAAAGCTCGCGAAGACTCCTAATGGCCAGAACCATCCTCACCTCGGGGCCAGAGAACCCTGAGGACAAAGCAGCACGAGTGGCGAAAGCCCGGGCCGAGCGTCGCCAACGTCAGAATATGAGAAACCTGGTGTGGTCGGTTCTTGCCTCCCTCGGTCTGGTGGCCTTGCTCGTGATTGTGGTGGTCCGTCCCGATACGAACCTGGTCGAAGAGATTGATTGGCAAGAGGTCGCCGAACAAAGCGCAGACCAGCTGCCGGGTGAACCCGTGGTTCCCAACCTTTCCGGACTGTGGACCTCAAACCGTGCCGAGGTAACGAAGGAGCCCGGCGCCACCGCGACCTGGTCGATTGGACTGTTGGGACCAGAAGACAGCTATGTTTTCTTCGACCAGGGCTTTGATGCCACTGACACCTGGGTGGCGCTTCGAACCGAGCAATCAGCCAGCACTGGCGAGGTTCTCCTCGGCTACGCACCGAACCAGGTCGAGTGGCAAGAATACGATCGGCGCGAGGTCGACCCTGGGGGCAATAACGCCTATGTCGTGGTGTTCGAGTATGAGGACAGCATCATCGTGGTCGGTGGCACCAATGCCAAAGGCGTCACCGAAGTCGCCAGTGAGGTCTCGTGGCGCTTAGCGGAGGAAAGACTACGGTGACGGCGCCCCTTTTGACCCCTGCGGACGCGTGGAGGAGGATGCAAGCCGGCAACGAGCGGTTCATGGAGGGTGTGCAGCGCCACCCCCGACAGGATGCCGAGCGCCGTAGCGAAATCGAAAGCGCTCAAAATCCGCACGCCGCTGTCTTTGGGTGTGCGGATTCACGTATTGCCGCCGAGATCATTTTCGACAAGGGTCTCGGAGACCTCTTTGTCGTTCGAAACGCTGGCCAAGTGATCTCGTCCTCGGTCATTGGCTCGCTCGAATACGCGGTGGAAGTTCTCGATGTGCCCCTCATCGTGGTGCTCTCGCACGATAACTGTGGAGCGGTCATCTCTGCTCTGGCACAGGATGCACCCGAGGCCACCCCGCTTCCCCCGCATATTGCTGCAATCACCGAGGCCATCGCACCGGCGGTCACGCGAGTCCGCCTGTCCCGAGGGCTCGAAGCCGGCAAGCTGGACGACCCCGAGACGGTAGGTCGAGAGCATCTGCGCGACACCGTATCTGAGCTTCTCGCCTCCAGTGAACTCATTAGTGACGCGGTGGCACTCGGTAAACTTGCGGTCGTAGGAGCCAACTACACCCTCGCAGAGGGACGGGTATCTCCCTCCGTGGTGATCGGCACGGTAGACGAAGAGAAAGACTAAGGACCAACCTCATGAGCGAGTCGACGGAGTTCCGTATCGAGCACGACACCATGGGCGAAGTGAAGGTCCCCCTCCACGCTCTATACCGCGCACAAACTCAGCGAGCGGTCGAGAATTTCCCTATTTCGGGCAGAGGCCTCGAACCCGCCCAGATTGTGGCGCTCGCCCACATCAAGCGCGCGGCAGCGCTGGTGAACAAAGAGCTTGGCATCGTCGATGGAGCAATCGCCGATGCCATCGTGGCGGCAGCCCAACAGATCATTGAGGGATCCCATCACGATCATTTCCCCGTCGATACCTACCAAACGGGCTCGGGAACGTCCTCGAACATGAATATGAATGAAGTGTTGGCGACCCTCGCCAGCACGGAGGGCGGCGTTGAGGTTCACCCCAACGACCATGTCAACGCCTCCCAGTCATCTAACGACGTCTTCCCCACCTCGGTGCACGTCGCGGTGACCGAGGCGCTACTGAACTCCCTCATCCCCGCGCTCGACCACCTTGCCAACGCGCTGGAAGAGAAAGCCCAGGCGTGGAAGAGCGTTGTGAAGGCTGGTCGCACCCACCTCATGGATGCGACCCCGGTGACGCTTGGTCAAGAATTCGCCGGTTACGCGCGCCAAATTCGCTTAGGGATCGAGCGGGTGGAGAGTGCTATCCCCCGAGTTGCCGAGGTTCCCCTCGGTGGCACCGCTACCGGAACGGGTATCAACACCCCTCTCGGGTTCTCCGAGAAGGTCATCGCAGAATTGGCTCTGGCAACCTCGTTACCCATTACGGAAGCGAAAGACCACTTTGAAGCGCAGGGAGCACGAGACGGACTCGTAGAAGCGTCGGGGGCGCTGCGAGTTATTGCTGTGTCGCTCACCAAGATCTGTAATGACATCCGCTGGATGGGTTCTGGACCCAATGCCGGTCTCGGCGAGCTTCATATTCCAGACCTTCAGCCGGGCAGCTCGATAATGCCGGGGAAGGTCAACCCTGTCGTTCCCGAGGCGGTCCTCATGGTTTGCGCACGAGTCATCGGCAACGACCAGACGGTCGCGTGGGCCGGAGCGTCGGGAAACTTTGAGCTCAACGTCGCTATTCCCGTGATGGGAACGTCAGTCCTCGAGTCCATTCGGTTGCTGGCAAATTCAGTGCGCGTTCTGGCGGACAAGACTGTGGAGGGGCTGGAAGCTAGTGAAGAGCGCGCCCTGGCACTCGCGGAGTCTTCACCCTCCATCGTGACGCCCCTGAATCGGGTGATCGGCTACGAAGCCGCCGCCAAGGTCGCGAAGTACTCTGTCGAGCACAAAAAGACCGTGCGCGAATCGGTGATTGAGTTGGGCTTTGTCGAGCGCGGCGAGATTACCGAAGCAGAGTTGGACGCAGCCCTCGACGTGCTGAAGATGACCGCTCCAGGTCTCTAAGCGACCTGGTTACCTTCTTCGAGCAAGTCCGTCACCAAGGCAGCGATAGCGCTCCGCTCTGAGCGAGTGAGGGTCAGGTGGGCAAAGAGCGACTGGCCTTTGAGAGCCTCAATCACGCTCGCGACACCATCGTGACGACCGACTCGCAGGTTGTCACGCTGAGCAACATCGTGGGTGAGGACCACACGGGAGTTTTGCCCAATCCGGGAGAGCATCGTCAGCAACACGTTGCGCTCCAGAGACTGAGCCTCGTCCACAATGACAAACGCATCGTGTAGGGAGCGTCCTCGAATGTGAGTCAGCGGGAGGACCTCGAGAAGGCCCCTGTCCATAATTTCTTCGACCACGTTGTGAGAGACGACCGAACTCAGGGTGTCAAAGGTGGCCTCAGCCCACGGGTTCATCTTCTCGTTGGCATCCCCAGGCAGATAGCCAAGGTCTTGACCGCCCACCGCGTAGAGCGGACGGAACACCATAATTTTGCGGTGCAGTTGGCGCTCGAGAACCGCTTCGAGGCCTGCACACAGGGCTAGAGCCGATTTTCCGGTTCCAGCCCTTCCACCCAGCGACACAATTCCGACGCTCGGATCGAGCAGCACATCAATGGCGAGTCGCTGCTCGGCGGAGCGACCATTCAAGCCAAAGAGGTCCCGGTCACCGCGCACCAAGGAGATAACGCCAGGAGACGTCACGCGCCCCAGTGCAGAACCGCGCTCCGAAGAAATCACCAGCGAGGTGTTCACCGGCATGTCTTTGACCGTCTTGGACTTCATCGTCTCAGCGTCATAGAGCTCCGCCATCTCCTCAGCGCCCATCGCCACCTCGGCAATACCGGTCCAGCCAGATTCGGGTGCGAGCTCGGCGCGATACTCCTCCGCAGCGAGACCAACGGATGCAGCCTTAACGCGCATGGGGAGGTCTTTGGACACGACCGTGACGGCGAGGCCCTCGTTCGAAAGGTTCAAGGCGACCGAGAGAATTCTCGAGTCGTTGTCCCCTAATTGGAGACCACTAGGTAAGACCGACTGGTTCGAGTGGTTGAGCTCAACGCGGAGCGAGCCACCCTCGCCGACAGAGATCGGAAAATCGAGGCGCTCGTGCTTCGAGCGAAGCTCATCAAGATTGCGCAGTGCTTGGCGGGCGAAGTAGCCAATCTCAGGGTCGTGACGCTTCTTCTCCAGCTCCGAAATCACCACGACAGGTAAGACGACCTGGTGCTCCGCAAAGCGGAAGATTGCCCTCGGATCGGAGAGCAACACCGAGGTGTCGAGGACGAATGTCCGCTCCCCCGTCTTCTTTTTCTTGCTTGTGGATTTTGACGTGGTGGGGGTAGCGGATTTTTCCACGGAGGCTCCTTAGCCAAGTTGAGAACCGTTGACAAGAAACTACGGGAAGGCCCGTAAAACACTCGTGAGTGACACGCCTTCAACTAATGCACGAAGGTTGGAATTTTGCTCTCTCAGTGACCGTATCGACGAACCCTGGTGCCAAAATCTCGAAGTGCACGGAGGAAGTCAATCTCACGGAGGTCAGGGCCAAGGGCTTCCACAAAATAGAACTCGGAGTGGGCGCTTTGCCAGAGCATGAAGTCGCTCAACCTCTGCTCGCCCGAGGTTCTAATCACCAGGTCGGGATCGGGTTGACCTTGGGTGTAGAGGTGGTCAGCGATTGCTTGGACACTGATCGACTCCGGCAGGCTTTCGAGCGTTCCTCCTGAGTCTTTGTGCTCCTCGACAAGCCTCGCAACAGCTTGGGTTATTTCCTCTCGACCGCCGTACCCCACAGCGAGATTGATATGGAGGCCCGAGTTCTTCGAGGTTCGCTCGGCGGCTCCAGAGAGGGTGTCTCGCAAGTGTTGGGGTAGCTCCTTCGTGCTCCCTACGTGCTTGACGCGCCAGTTCGAGAAACGGGATAGCTGATCGGCAAGGTTTTCGATGATGATGGCCAAGTCATCCAGTTCGGCTGATTCCCTCGCACCCAGGTTGTCAGAGGAGAGCAAATAGAGGGTGACGACTTCAATACCCTGCTCCTCACACCAGCTCAGAAACTCATGAATCTTGTCAGCCCCCGCGCGGTGACCATGAGCGCTGGATTCGAGTGCTCGCAACTTAGCCCAGCGTCTGTTGCCATCGAGAATCATGGCTACGTGCTGAGGCTTGGCGAGACCCTCGATTTCTTTGAGGATGCGGCGGCGATAAAGACGGTAGAGAAGACCCTCACCGAGGAGATACCGAAGCCACTTCACAGAACAACGCTAGTACTTTCTGGTGGCCTTGGAGGGTGCTGACAACAACTCACGCTTTTCTTAGCGTCCGCGCATACAGTGAGACCATGAGCGACGCTTCAGGAGCATCAGACGAGACCGAGGGTCTGCATCTGCCACTCCTCGAAGAATCCTTGGCCTATGAGAAAGCCGATGCCAAACCCTCCTGGCGGGGATGGATCCACCTAGGGACCCTCCCGCTAGCCATTGCGGCAGGAATCGTTCTTATCGTGCTTGCCGATGGTGTCGGAGCCACCGTCACCAGCGCCATCTTCGCGGCCTCATCCTGGCTACTCTTTGGAATCTCGGGGACCTATCACCGCTTCAACTGGGGACCGACGACGAAGGTTGTCTTGAAGCGGCTCGATCACGCCAACATCTTCTTGCTGATTGCTGGCACCTACACCCCCATCGCCTGGCTGGCACTCCCCCAGGACAAAGCAGTGTTCCTCCTCAGCCTGATATGGAGTGGAGCACTATTGGGAATTGGCTTTCGAGTGTTCTGGATTAACGCGCCGCGCTGGCTGTATGTGCCGATTTATTTGGGTTTAGGGTGGGCAGCCGTTCTCTACATCCAGGATCTTTTCGCTGCCAATCTCGCCACGATGATCTTGGTCATCGTGGGAGGCCTCGCATACTCAGTAGGGGCCATCGTCTATGGCACGAAATGGCCAAACCCCAGCCCGAAGCACTTCGGCTTCCACGAAATCTTCCACGTGCTCACGGTGGTGGCGTTTCTGTCCCACTGGACCGCCGTGCTCCTCGTGGCGATCAACCCTCCGCTGGTGGGTTAGCACCATCGAGCTTCTCGGCGATTTCTGAGCGATAGCGCACCCGCCTGACTCGCCGGACCATGTCGAGAACCAGGAGGACGACGGCAATCATGACAGCAAAGGTCACGACAAAACCCACCACCCCTGGGGTGACCGAGTTGGGGTCGACCTCGATCGCGGGGATCAGCTCATCCTCCATCAGCACAACACCGGTCGAAAACCGCATATCCGTGATTCCCCGATTCTTCTCACGTGAGATAACTAGTGTGGTCCTAGCGTAGCGAGAGAGACCCGGGGAATGACCGAGACACCAAGCCGTCTGGACGAGCGATACGGCAGGACTGCCCGCTCCGCCAGAAACAGCCGCGCTCTGGCCATTGTTGCGGGGATTGGCTTTGCTGCTGTTCTCGGCGCCTGGTTGTGGTGGGGCGGTGTCCTTGAAACGCCGTCGCAATTGCAGTATCGAGACGTCGCCCACACGATCGTGGATGAGACGGAGGTATCGGTCACTTACGAGGTGACAACGGCGCCTGGAACGGAGGTGGCCTGCGCGGTGCAAGCCTTGAACGCCTCCTACGGCATTGTCGGCTGGCGTATCGTCGAGATTCCTTCGAGTGAGCGGTGGACAAGGGTCTTTGACACCAGCCTTCGAACCAGTGAGCCCGCTGTGACGGGTTTGCTCTACGAGTGCTGGTTGCCGTAATCTTCCGGGGAACACAAACCGGCCCCACGGTGAGGCCGGTTTCTCTTATTACGAGGAGTACGACATGGCAGCAGCGGAGTCTGAGAACACGGTCTGGCTCACCCAAGAGGCCTACGACCGTCTCGCCCTCGAACTAGAGCAACTGACCACAGTCGGTCGTGCCGAGATTTCCAAGCGCATCGAAGTCGCCCGCGAAGAAGGTGACCTCAAAGAAAACGGGGGTTATCACGCGGCAAAAGACGAGCAGGCCAAAATGGAGGGCCGAATTCGCACCCTCACCGACATGCTCAAGCACGCCGTCGTGGGTGAGACTCCGGAGAGCTCCGGGGTGGTGGAACCTGGAACCGTGGTGACCGCTCACATCCACGGCGACCAGGAGAAATTTCTTTTGGGCTCCCGTGAGCTCGCCGGTGACACCGACCTCGATGTCTACTCGGAGCAAAGCCCCTTAGGCCAGGCCATCATGGGTCTGAAAATCGGGGAGAGCAGCACATATACGGCTCCCAGCGGCGCCGAAATCGCGGTCGAGATCATCGACGTCGAGACGTTTATTCCCTAGAACTCGGTGCGAGGCTCGTAGCCTTCGGAGCGGAGCGCGCTCAAGACCTGCTCAGCGTGTTCAGGCCCTCTAGTTTCAATGTGGAGCTCGAGTTCCACCTGGCTAATTTGCAGTCCGGTGCCGTGCCGGGTATGCAGGACTTCGACGACGTTCGCGTTGTTATCCGACACGATCTTGGAGGTAATCGCGAGCTGCCCGGGTCGATCGGGAAGGGGAATACGCATCTTGAGATAGCGGCCGGCGCCGGCCAGACCTCTCGAAATCACGCGCTCCATAATCATCGGGTCGATGTTGCCACCGCTGAGGATGACAGCCGTAGGGCCCTCCGCCTTAATCTTTCCCGCCAAGATGGCGGCAACGGGGGTCGCCCCTGAGGGTTCGACCACCATCTTCGCTCGCTCGAGAAGAACAAGGATGGCACGCGCTGTCTCGTCGTCACTGACGGTGACGACCTCGTCAACGGTCTCCTTCACGATGTCAAAATTCAGCGCCCCCGGCTTACCCACCGCGATTCCATCGGAAATCGTGGGCTTCACCTGGATTTCAATGGGGTGCCCCTCTTTCAGCGACTGCGGGTAGGGCGCCGCGTTCTCCGCTTGAACACCAATCACCCGAATCGAGTGCCCGAGCTTCGCCGCCTGCTGTTTCATCGCACTGGCGACACCCGCGATGAGACCCCCGCCGCCAATAGGGACAATGACGGTGCGCACCTCGGGCTGCTGTTCCAGAATCTCGAGACCCACCGTTCCCTGACCCGCGATGATGTCCGGGTGATCGAAGGGAGGGATACGAATGGCACCGGTCGTCTCCGCAAACTCTTTTGCTTTGGCGAAGGGCTCCAGCATGTCATTGCCACCCAGAACAACATCTGCGCCGTAAGCCTTGGTCGCCTGCAGTTTGGGAAGCGCAACACCCACCGGGGTGAAGATGGTGGCTTTGATGCCCTGCTCCTTGGCGGCAAAGGCAACGCCTTGAGCGTGGTTACCGGCACTCGCCGCAACTACACCCTTAGCCTTTTGCTCGTCCGTGAGTTTCGACATGCAGTAGTAGGCGCCTCGGATCTTGTAGGCGCCGGTGCGCTGGAGGTTTTCACATTTGAGGAACACCGGGACTCCAAGCACCTCTTCGAGATACCTCGAGTACTCCATCGGTGTGGTCTGGGCAACACCAGCGAGAACCCGCTTGGCATCCTGGAAGTCCTCCAGCGTGGGACCAGGAATTGTCACACCCACCGCAGTTTTTGTCGTCATCGCAGCACCGGGTTCTCCGTTGTGGGCAACGCTTCAGGGTCACCCCGCCAATCTCCAGCGGCCAAGTACTTGATGGCCACGTTCGTGAATGCCACCACGGGAACAGCGAAGAGCACTCCGGCGATTCCCGCCAAGTAGCCTCCTGCAGCGATAGACAGCACGACCGCAAGGGGGTGAATTCGAAGTGCTGGCCCCATGATCAGCGGCTGCAATACCTGACCCTCGAGCTGCTGGACGGCCAACACGATAATCAGCATGATGAGCGCCGTGAGGGGCCCCTCATAGACCAGGGCCACCAGGATGGCCAGAGCAGCCGCGACTGTTCCACCGACGATGGGCACAAACGCGCCCAAGAAGACGGCGACCGCGATGGGAACTACCAGGGGAAGACCGAGGAAGAAAGCCCCCAAGCCGATGCCGAGAGCATCGACAAAGGCCACCAGGATTTGGACTTTCACAAACTCGATGAGTGTCGACCAGCCGGAGCGGGAAGCTCCCAAAATGGCCGGTCGTGCGAGCTTGGGGAACCAGGAGACGACGTACTCCCAAATTCTTGTTCCATCGTGAATAAAGAAGATCAACGCAAAGATCGCGATACCGGCGCCGACCAGCCACGATCCCACCGAGGAGGTGACCGAGAGTGCGCCGTTGAGAACCCAGGAGGAGTCGATGTTGAGCTCGGTGGCAATCGTGCTGACCCACTCATTCAGCTGAGATTCGGTGACTTCCAAAGGTGAGTCGAGCAGATACTGGACAAAGTCGTCGTAGGCAAGAATCGTGCGAGCCTGGAGAGACTCCCACCCTCTGACGACTTCGTTAATCACCAGATAGACCAACCCGCCGACAGCTCCGACAAACACGATGATTGTCGTCAAAGTGGCCAACCATCGGGGAAAACGCAGTTTCCGGAGCCCGATGGACACCGGTGCTGCAAGCGCTGCCAAGAGGACAGCAATAAACAGCGGAATGATGAGGAAACTCAGTTGGGCAATCACAAACAGACCCACGGCGATGGCAGCGGCGATGAGCAGGAGACGCCACGACCATTGCGTGGCGCGCTCCAAACCGGCAGGAATCACCACACGGGGACTCTGCACTGTGGCGCTCTTGCGCGTGCCAATCATGGTTTTAGTCTAGGCGCCATGCCAGCGCCGCACACCTAGAAGCGTGCTTTGTTCTCCAACAAGCGCGCCACACGGTCCCGAATAGGCGGGTGGGTTTGGAACATCCGGTCAATCACACCCGGCTGGATGGGATCCGCCATCCACAGGTGAGCCATCGACGCCTGCTGTTTCTTCAACGGGCGACCGTACTCCCCCAGTTTCTGTAGCGCACTCGCCAGCGCCTCGGGGTGCCTGGTAGTGAGAGCGCCCGTGGCATCAGCCAGATACTCACGCTGCCTCGATACGGCAGCCTGAATGAGGGCCGCCAACAGCGGAGCCAGGATCATCGCCAGGATCCCCACCACCAGGATGAGGGGGTGGCCACCGCCGTTGTTGCGGCGCATCCCCCCGAAAAACGCCATTCTGGCGAGCACATCGGCGAGTAGACCAATGACGACTACGAGCCCGAACACAATCGTGGTCACCCGGATGTCGAAGTTCTTGACGTGAGCGATTTCATGGGCCATCACACCCTCGAGCTCCGAGTCGTTCATAATCTCCAGTAACCCCGTGGTGGCGGCCACCGCAGCGTGCTCGGGATCGCGGCCTGTAGCGAAAGCGTTCGGAGCGGGGTCATCGACGATATAGACCTTCGGCATCGGTAAACCGGTCGTAATCGCGAGGTTTTCGACGATGCGATAAAGCCTAGGGTTGTCGGCTTTCGTGATGGGTTTCGCTCCCGCCATCGACAGGGCCTGTTTGCCCGCCGAGTAGTACTGGATCGCGACGTAGATCAGCGCTCCGATGAGCACACCAAAGAACACGACTCCGGTTCCATCACCCGAGAGGTAGAGATCAAAGACAAAGCCCAGCCCCGCCACGAGCGCCACAAAGAAGGTCATGATGACCCAGGTGTTGCGCTTATTGGCAGCTATCGCCCGATACACAGCAGGGAAACGCTCCGGCTAAAACTGGACGCGAGGGGCGTTGGCAATGGCCGAAGCATCTTCGACCTCAAAGAAGTCACGCTCGCCAAAGCCCAGACTCTTCGCAAAAAGAGTGTTGGGGAACAGCAAAATACGGGTGTTCAGCTCGCGCACTCCGCCGTTGTAGAAGCGTCTCGAGGCTTGAATCTTGTCTTCGGTGTCGACCAGTTCAGCCTGCAACTGCAAGAAGTTCTGGCTCGCCTGGAGCTGCGGGTAGGCCTCTGCCACGGCAAAAATGCTCTTCAAGGCGCTCTGCATCATGTTTTCCGCCTCGGCGGCAGCGCTCGGGTCACCAGCGCTGAGCGTCGCCGCCCTCGCCTTCGTGACGTCCTCGAACACTTGCTTCTCGTGGGCGGCATAGCCTTTGACGGTTTCAATCAGATTAGGGATGAGGTCGGCGCGACGCTTGAGCTGAACCGTAATGTCGCTCCACGCTTCGTCAACACGAACATTCAAGGTGACTAGGCCGTTATAGGTGACCCAGAGGTAAATGCCGACAACCGCGGCGAGCCCCAGCACAATGCCGAGAATAATGAGTGATTCCATAGCGCTTAGGGTAAGGCTCTTATCTGTGGAATAGGTGAGGGTGCCCCGGCAGGGACTCGAACCCTGACTGGGACGATTTTAAGTCGTCTGCCTCTGCCAATTGGGCTACCGGGGCCAGGGCCCCATCCTAGCGAGCGCCGACTTTGTCCTTCGAGGCTTTCTGAGGCGCTTCCTGGGGTCTTGTGGCGAACTCTTCGAAGAAATCTCGAGGACGCTGCACCTTTCGCACACTGGAGAAGTCACGACCCCAGAAGAAGTGCACTAACCAGTTGGTGAACACGCGAGCTTTGCGCTCCCACATCGGAATGGCGAAGCCGTGGTAGAAGCGGTGGGCAAACCAGGCGAGCAATCCCACGAGGGCGATGTTCCCGCTCTGGAACACACCGTGTCCGACGCCCAGACCAGCTACAGCACCCAGGTTCTTGTGAACGTAATTCTTTGGCTCCTCCTCGCGGAGCACCGCAACGAGGTTTTTCGCCAGAATCTTGCCTTGGCGTACCGCGTGCTGAGCGTTGGGAACGCAGTATCCGCCAACTCCGCCGCCGCTCAGGTCAGGAACTCGCGCCACGTCGCCAGCCGTCCACATCCCCTCGAGGATGGTGTCGCCGTCTTCGACGCGAAGATCGGCCCTGGCGCAAATGCGCTCCCGATCATCTAGTGGAATCCCCGTGCCGCCGAGCATCGAGTGGGCCTTCACGCCGGCGGTCCAAATCACAATGTCGGTTTCGAGAGTCATTCCATTGGACAGCTGAAGTTTCCCATCCACAGCAGAGGTGAGTTGAGTATTCAAGTGAATGAAAGCTTGTCGCTTCTCGAGGTTCTTGATGACCCAATGCGAGCTCTTGAGGGAAACCTCAGGCATGATCCGATCCATGGCCTCGATGAGGTGGAAATGAGTGTCATCAATACCGATCGTGGGGAATTCCTTCAGCATCGCCGACACCATGCTGCGCAATTCCGCGAAGGCCTCGATACCGGCAAAACCACCACCGACTACGACAACGGTCAGAAGCCGATCTCGCTCTGGTCCAGGGGGCATATCCGCCGCAACGTGGAGGTTGTCGATTACACGATCTCGCACCGAGACCGCTTCCTCGATGGTCTTCATTCCAATCGCGCACTCTGCGACACCGGGAATCGGGAAAGTCCGCGACACAGCCCCGGCAGTGATGACGATGTGGTCGTAGTCCAATGTGAAAGACGGCTGACCCTCGGGTGTAATGGTCACCGACTTGTTCTGGTGGTCGACCCCGGTCACTCGGGCCGTGATGACGCGGCACTTGTTGAGGTGACGGCGCAGCGGCACAATCGCGTGACGGGCTTCAATCGACCCCGCTGCCACCTCCGGGAGGAAGGGCTGGTAGGTCATGTAGGGAAGCGGATCGATGACGACCACTTCGGCTTCGCCGCGACGGAGAAGCTTCTGAAGCTTGAAAGCGGTGTAGAAACCGGCGTAACCGCCGCCGACAATCACAATTCGAGTCACAAGGCACCTAGGTGGGGAGAATAAACACGACTCTGTCTAATCTAGCGCTTCCGCAAGCGCCACAGAACCAGGGCAGTACCGGTCAAAATCACCACACTGAGCGCAGCGGCAAACCCCACGGTCACGACATAGGGCACCAACGACCACCTCGCATCACTGCGAGCGGGAATTCGTGGGGGAAGTGCTTGCTCTTCGTCCATCGCGGTGGATTGGGGTCCCAGCGGCACGACGATCGGGTTTCCTTCTTGCCTGCGGTGGATGACCACCCAGTCATCAATGGACCCCAACGGGTTTGCACTGACGTAGGGGACATCCGCGGTGAGGGCGTCGTAGGCGTCGATTAGCCCATAGCCATAGATGGGGTCAGGGATGGTGTCGGTCACCCGATCCGCTGTCAGAAGCACTCGGTTGATGACATTCGCCGCGTCCATGTTCGGGTACGCAGAGCGCACGAGTGCCACAATTCCCGCGACGATCGGTGTCGCTCCACTGGTTCCCGACCACGAGACATACCCGCCACCAGGGGTTGCTCCGACGAGCCCCTCACTGGGAGCCATCACGCCGATGGTGATTCCCTGGGAGGACGCCGAGTCGCTGGCTTGACCGTCTTGATCCACTCCCCCGACAGTCAAGACTCCCGGCATAGTGGCCGGGGCTCCCACGGCAACGGTGCCACTTCCCCGGTTTCCGGCCGCCGCAATCACCACGACGTCGTTGGCGGCGGCGTAACTGAAGGCCCGATCCCAGGATTCTGGCCAATCGCGAGTGTTTCTGGTCAAGGAGAGCGAAATGATGTCCGCATTGTTATCAACAGCGAATCGAACGGCATTAGCGACCTGCTCATCCGGGGACACCGTTCCGCCACCAAAACTCATCGACAAACTTAGGAGCTCGGCTTCGGGGGCACTGCCCAACACTCCATCGACACCGTTGTTTCCTCGACCAGCGGCTAGGGAAGCCACCATCGTGCCGTGCCGACGTTCAGGCCCCACCGGTGTGAGGCCATCGATACTCCCCAAGCCAGAGAAATCCGCACCGCCGACTACGGCACCTTCGAGGTCTTGGTGGCTCGCATCAATCCCGGTGTCGATAATCGCAATGCGAACCCCGGCACCGCGGGTTATCTGCCAGGCCTCCTCAATCCGGTAATCCTCGAGCCAATACTGGCGCTCTCTTACCTGGTCGGCGAGAGCGGGACTCGACTCGAGCACGACACTGGGAACACCGAGAAGAGCCCCCACCACCAGAAGTGCGAGGACCCGCGTGAGTCGACGGCCTAACACGCGCAGACGTCCTTGCTCCACGGGGTGTCCTCCAGGGCCCAATCTCCGACAGGGTTGATCCCAGGCCCCACGGACAAAGAATGCGCCATCAGGGAGTGCAAACACTTGACTCTGGTGGGCATGCCGCCCGCCGAGATGCCCTCGATTTCTGGAACAACACCCCATTCCGCCCGTGTACGAAGGAATGACTCGTGTGCGAGACGGTAGGCCTGTTGAGCCTCGTCATCCTCAGCCAGCCGTTGCTGGTACTCGACCATCTTGCCTTCGGCTTCGAGTCGCGATGCAGCCTGGGTCGCAGCCGGTTGAGTCAGGTAGTAGAGAGTGGGGAACGGCGTTCCGTCCTCGAGCCGCGGACTGGTCATCACGACTATGGGGTTTCCGCACGTGCACCGCGCAGAAATCCCCACAATGTCGCGGGCTGGTCGACCCAGCTGCTCACTGACCCGCTCGATATCGCTCGTACGGGGTTTCTCCACTGCACTCATGGAGTGGTGTTCCGCTCCGGGTCGACAAGCTCCGCTTGGTAGTCGCGGGACGTGGTGGCTGCCACCAGGTAGGAGGCGAGCAACGACTCGCGCCAATCCGTCGTGGCCTCCAGGATTCCGGTAGAGATTTCTAGCTCTTCCTCTTCCACCGGCTCACCATCATCGATCACGAGGTAGGTGATGTCACCGGGATAGACAAACAGCAAACGCTCTCTCGCTTGCGTCTCCACAAAAGCCGGGTCTTTCCACCGCTCACGTTGCTCCTCCAGGGCAACCACCTGCTGCTCACTCTCGGCAAGCGCTGCCTCCAGGGCGGCAATCTCTTGTTGCTGTTCGGCAAGAACCCTCAGGGTGGGTGACAGGATCACCACCCCCGCAACAATGAGCACCAAAAAGGTCACCACAAAGCCAGAGGCTTGGAGCGAGAGCAACACCTGCGCAGCATTGGCTCGACTCACACGAGTCTTCGGGGATTTCTTCCGCTGCGCCTTGGCCACGGCATCAGTGTAGACAGGGGGCCTCGGTGTCTCCCGAGGGCGCGCAGGCCTCAGCTAAAGCGTGGGTATGCTCCAGCTCCCGCGTAGCGGGCCGCACTGTCGAGCTCTTCTTCGATACGCAACAACTGGTTGTATTTGGCGACCCGCTCGCTCCGTGCTGGCGCACCGGTCTTGATTTGGCCGCAGTTTGTGGCGACTGCGAGATCGGCAATGGTGGTGTCTTCTGTTTCTCCGGAGCGGTGCGAGAGGACAGCGGTATAGCCATGGTTGTGGGCCATCGCGACCGCGTCCATTGTCTCGGTGAGTGTTCCGATTTGGTTGACCTTCACGAGAAGTGAGTTAGCGGCACCCTTGCTAATCCCCTCTTCGAGTCTCGCAGGGTTGGTCACGAACAAATCGTCTCCCACCAACTGGACTTTTCCACCGATCGCTTCAGTCAGG
>JBMUEW010000009.1:0-28727 GCA_049460875.1 Pontimonas sp. | reverse complement strand
CAGCGAGTTTCCCGAAAACATAGGTGAAGGCACCATAGGAAATACCGGCGATGGTGGCGTAAGCGACCCCTACGGTCACGTTGCCTGGCTCTCCCCCGCCGAGTTCGACGCCGGATCCTGCCATCACCGCTATCCCGACGACCGCCGCAAAGGCGGCCAACCACCAGCTGGCCCGTGGTCGAGTCTTGTCGATTCCCCATTCGAGTAGGGCGGCAGTGAGGGGTCCCAGGCCCAAAGCCACAACATTTCCTAGCGCAATTCCCGCGCTGGCCATCCCGGAGTAAAAGGCGAGGGGGTACGTCACGGTTCCCAGTGCACCGATCACGAGAAGCGAGCGCGCCCGGGCATCGCGCCATAAGGCAAGTGTGGCTCGACCGCCCAGTAAAGCGAGAATGACGCCGCCCACCCCCATCGTGAGCGCTCCGGTTGCTAGTGGCGAGACGTCTGGTCCGAGGAAGAAGGCTGCCGTTCCCGTGGTTCCCCACAAACTCGCTGCCAAGACAACCCACCCCACGGAGCGCTGCATAGCTCGCCTTTCTCCCTGGAATACACTGAAGGAGCCATCCCACGATCGTCGGAGACATCATGACATCCCCCACTCACGCTCACTGGCTGGAGCTTCGCAAAACGATTGTCGTGTCGCAGCTAGCCCCCACTGGGCTCCTGATTTCGACTATCGCTCTTCTGCAATTTGGTCTCGCCGAAACTCACTTTGCTGTGCGCATTGCGGCGGCCGGCATTCTTCTGGCTTCGGGAATCTTGGGAGCTCTTGTTCAGTTCCAGTCCGCGCGGGAGGCTGAAACAGTGGGCCGGGAGGAATCCTCACTCGAGGGCCACGCGAGCTGGATGTGGGTCATCAAGTATGTGACACCCGCCATCTTTGTGGTGATCTATCTCGCGCTGATGGTGGCACTGTTCGGCTGATTCTGTGGTGGGCCCGGAGGGACTCGAACCCCCGGCATCCACGGTGTAAACGTGGCGCTCTAACCAACTGAGCTACAGGCCCAACGCTTCATGCTAAACCACCTGGACATCACGCTGGACACATTTCGGTGACCCCGGCCGAAGCGCTACTAGACTGAGAACTCACCTCACCCGGGCAATCCCCGACAGGTGGCATGTCCCGATCTACCAGACACAGGAAGAGGTCAGGGTGGCTGTCAACGACCAAGATCCCTATTCGTTCAACGAGATGGACTCGGATCCCACCGAGACCACGGAGTGGCGAGAATCACTGGATTCGGTCGTAGCCCAGTCGGGTCATCAGCGAGCACGAGAGATCATGCTGAGCTTGCTCAAGCGCTCGAAAGAACTTCACCTCGGCGTTCCCATGGTTCCCACCACGGACTACCTGAACACCATTGCGCCAGAGAACGAACCCGACTTTCCTGGCGATGAGGACATTGAGCGTCGATACCGGGCATGGATTCGCTGGAATGCGGCGATAACGGTGCACCGGGCGCAACGCCCGGGTATTGCGGTCGGCGGTCACATCTCGACCTATGCATCCTCTGCGGCCCTGTACGAGGTGGGTCACAACCACTTCTTCCGTGGCGCCGATCACCCAGGTGGTGGCGACCAAGTGTTTTACCAAGGTCACGCGTCCCCCGGTATGTATGCCAGGGCGTTCCTGGAGGGCAGGCTCTCATCGGACCAACTCGACGGTTTCCGCCAAGAGAAGTCTCACCCCAGCGGAGGATTGTCCTCCTATCCTCACCCCAGGCTGATGCCCGAGTTCTGGCAGTTTCCAACGGTCTCGATGGGTCTTGGTCCGATCAATGCGATCTACCAGGCACAACTGAACCGCTACCTTCACCATCGCGGCATCAAAGACACCAGTGGGCAACACGTCTGGGCGTTCCTGGGTGATGGGGAGATGGACGAAGTGGAGAGTCGCGGTGCGCTGCAACTCGCGGCAAACGATGACCTCGACAACCTAACCTTCGTTATTAACTGCAACCTGCAACGACTGGATGGTCCTGTCCGTGGAAACGGAAAGATCATCCAAGAGCTGGAGAGTTTTTTCCGCGGGGCTGGCTGGAACGTCATCAAAGTTGTGTGGGGCCGCGAGTGGGATGCCCTCCTCCAAGCCGACAACGACGGTGCTCTGCGAGACCTCATGAACCGCACCCCCGATGGCGACTACCAGACCTACAAAGCCGAGAGCGGTGCCTATATTCGGGAAAACTTCTTCGGCAGGGACCCCCGCACCCTGCAGATGGTCGAACACCTCTCTGATGATGACATCTGGAATCTCAAGCGTGGAGGCCACGACTACCGCAAGATCTATGCGGCCTTCAAAGCGGCCACTGAACACAAAGGCCAGCCGACGGTCATCCTCGCGAAAACGGTGAAGGGCTACGGCTTGGGGCCAAGCTTCGAAGGCCGAAACGCAACGCACCAGATGAAAAAGATGACACTCGAGAACCTCAAGACATTCCGAGACGACATGCGCGTACCGATTTCGGATTCAGAGCTCGAAGCCGATGTCTACCAGCCGCCCTACTTCCACCCTGGGGAGAACGACGAAGCAATCGAGTACATGCACGAGCGCAGGCGGGCTTTGGGAGGCTACCTACCTGAGCGCCGCTCCAAATACACCGAAGTTTCGCTCCCGAGCGCTGACGTTTACGAGAGCGCCCGGAAAGGCTCGGGGAAACAAGAAGTTGCCACCACGATGGCCTTCGCCAGGCTCCTCAAGGACCTCCTGAAGAACAAAGACTTCGGGCACCGACTCGTGCCGATCATCCCCGACGAAGCCAGAACCTTTGGGATGGACGCCTACTTCCCGAGCTCCAAGATTTATAACCCCCACGGTCAGGGTTACACCTCGGTCGACCGCGAGCTCTTGCTCGCCTACAAGGAAAGCCCTGAAGGACAAATCCTCCACACCGGAATCAACGAAGCCGGAGCATTTGCGGCGTTCACCGCGACAGGAACGTCGTATGCAACCCATGGTGAGCCGATGGTTCCGATCTACGTCTTCTATTCGATGTTTGGATTCCAGCGCACCGGGGATGCGATGTGGGCAGCGGGCGATCAGATGGCGCGAGGCTTCATTATGGGTGCGACAGCAGGCCGGACGACGCTCACAGGTGAGGGACTCCAGCACGCTGATGGGCACTCTCCGTTGTTGGCCTCCACGAACCCCGCGGTGATTACGTACGACCCGGCGTATTCCTATGAGATCGCCCACATCGTGAAGGCCGGACTCGAGCGGATGTATGGCGGGAACCACCCCGACCCCAACGTTATGTATTACCTCACGATCTACAACGAGCCCATGGTCCAACCCGATGAACCTGAAGGACTCGATGTCGAGGGTCTCCTCAAGGGCATCTATCTGCTCAAGAAGGGCTCGCTCCAGGGTGGGCCCACGGCCACGATTCTCGCTTCCGGAGTGGGGATGGCGTGGGCGCTCGAAGCTCAAGAGCTCCTCGCGAAGGACTGGTCGGTCAATGCCGACGTCTACTCCGTCACCTCGTGGAATGAGTTGCGCAGAGACGGAGTCGAAGCGGAGCGCCACAATTTCTTACACCCCGATCAGCCGGCCAAGGTGCCCTATGTGACCCAGAAACTCTCTGATGCGCAGGGACCCATCGTGGCGGTGAGCGACTTTATGCACTCCGTCCAGGACCAAATCCGCGAATTTGTGCCCGGCACCTACCTCACCCTTGGGGCTGACGGTTTCGGCTTCAGTGACACCAGACCAGCCGCCAGACGTCACTTCGCGATTGATGGCCCCTCCATCACCGCGAGAGTGCTCCAGCAACTGGCGAAAGAGGGTGCCGTCGCACCGGATGCTCTGCAGCAAGCGGTGGCAAAGTACCAACTTCTGGATGTCACTGCAGGAACCAGTGGCTCTGCCGGTGGAGAAGCGTAAGAACTAGCCATCCCACTGGGGAGAACACCATGAGCCAAGCCATGACCAAAAAGCAAACGCTGGCCTGGTTGCGCAATATTTCAGGTGACATGTCGAGCGCTACTCTCGCGAGGCTGGAGCGTGATCTCCCCTGGTACAAAGACATGCCTCCGAGCAGACGCTCTGCTGTGGGAATGGTGGCGCAGGCTGGCATCACTTCGTTCATTAGTTGGTATGACTCTCCTGAAGCAACACCGTGGATTGCCTCCGATGTTTTTGGTGTGGCCCCTCGAGAGCTTTTGCGCTCGGTGAGCCTGCAACAAACTCTGCAATTGATCAAAGTGACTGTCGAAGTCGTCGAGGATTACCTCCACGATTCACCCCACGAGCTCCGAGAAGGGATCCTGCACTATTCCCGCGAGATTGCTTTTGCGGCAGCAGATGTTTATGCGAGAGCGGCCGAAGCTCGTGGCCTCTGGGACGCCCGGCTCGAAGCACTTGTTGTCGACTCAATCCTGAGTGGTGAGTATGACCAAGAGTTGCCCTCCCGCATTGCCGCGCTGGGCTGGACAGGACACGGCGAAGTGTGTGTGATTGTCGGCACGAGCCCGCGGATGGTCGATGTGGATGCCATTCGTCGGACCGCCCGGCATCACGACACTGATGTGCTGATTGGGATTCAAGGAAATCGACTCGTGATTGTTGTGGGTAGGAAAATTGACGAGGAAACCACGACTAACAACCCGTCCTTTATGGACATTGCCAGTGCCCTGGATGAGTCCTTCGGACCTGGCACTTATGTCGTGGGGCCCAGCGTTCCCGCAGTTGTCGACGCCGTGAAGAGCGCAAAAGCCGCACTGGCGGGATTCTCGGTGGCGAAGAGTCGCCGTGAACCACCGAGACCACTGCTCGCCGATGATGTCCTCCCCGAGCGCGCGCTAGCGGGAGATCCCTTGGCGCGGCGTGCCCTTATTCAACGCATCTACGAACCTCTCCGAGACCACGCACTCGATTTATTGGGAACCGTGTGGACCTACTTCGAAACAGGGCATTCTTTGGAGGCCACCGCCAGGGAACTCTTTGTCCATCCCAACACGGTGCGCTATCGCCTCAAAAAGGTCGTCGAGGTGGTCGAGTGGGATCCTGGCGAACCTCGAGACGCCCTCACCCTCCACCTCGCGCTCATTCTTGGCTCGATGAGTGAACCTAATCAGGGCCCAGCCTCCGCGGGGAATCGGAAACTGTAGGGTTCCTACAGTGTTGTCGAGGTCTCGTGAGCATGTTCCTCTAGCACAAGTGCACGCTCGGCAGGGAGACTAGAGACCATGTTTGTTATCGCTGCACCCGGTCAAGGTTCCCAGAAGCCTGGATTCCTTGAGCCCTGGCTCGACACCCCTTCACACCGAGAGCTCCTTCACGGGTGGTCAGAGCTTCTGGGAATCGATCTCGTAGCTCATGGAACCACGAGCGACCAGGCGACCATCACGGACACCGCGATTGCTCAGCCTTTGATAGTCGCCGCAGGAATCATGACTGGTCGAGCCCTACTCGAGACACTCCCTGCGGGTATTCCCCTTGCTTTCGCGGGGCACTCGGTCGGTGAATTTAGCGCGGCTGCTCTCTCCGGGGTGCTCAGCGATGAGGACGCCCTGTCTTTGGTGGCGCTTCGAGGTCGCGCCATGGCCGAGGCCTCTGCCGAGACACCAACGGGTATGTCCGCTGTGCTCGGAGCTGAGGAAGACACCCTCGCGCCGGCGCTGGAGGAAGCTGGCCTGTTCGCAGCAAACTTCAATGGCGCTGGCCAGGTCGTCATTGCGGGAGAAAAAGGTGCCTTGGCGTCGTTCCAGGAAAACCCTCCATCGGGAGTCCGGGTTATTCCACTCCAGGTGGCAGGAGCCTTCCATACCCGGTACATGCTCAGTGCCGTCTCGACGCTATCCGAGGCCGCATCCCAGGTTGCAGTCCAGGAGGCGAACTACCCCCTCTACACCAATCGCGATGGATCGCGAGTGTCCTCAGAGAACGTCGTCCCCTACATCGTGGACCAGGTGGCGAGGCCGGTCCGCTGGGATCTCTGCATGGAATCCTTCGATCGAGACGGCATTACCGGCATGATGGAACTAGCCCCAGCCGGTGCACTCGTGGGACTGGCTAAGCGAGCCCTGAAGGGAGTACCCACCGTGGCACTCAACACGCCGGACGATCTTTCCGCAGCAGTAGACATCGTGAGTGGCTCATGAGCCCTCTGTCGCAGTCCCAGGGCAGTACCTTCACGAGAATTCTGTCGCTCGGAGCGGCGCGCGGAGACCTTGTCGTGAGCAACGACGACATCGCAGGCCCCATCGACTCCTCCGATGAGTGGATTAGACAGCGCACCGGAATTATTGAGCGTCGTCGCTCCAGTGAAGCGGAAGAAGCCATTGACCTTGCTGTTCGCGCCTCGACGGAAGCTATTGAGAAAGCGGGGATTCGCCCCGACCAGATCGGCGCGGTCATCGTCGCAACAATCAGCAACTCCGTCCAAACACCCTCGCTCGCGGCGCTGTTAGCCGACCGAGTAGGGGCAACTCCCGCAGCGGCTTACGACATTTCCGCCGCGTGCGCCGGGTACACCTATGGGATTGCTCAAGCCGACGCTCTTGTTCGCTCGGGAACCGCCGAGTACGTCCTGGTAGTCGGAGCCGAGAAACTCAGCGACTTTGCTAAGCCCACCGATCGGAGCATCTCCTTTTTGCTCGGCGATGGCGCTGGTGCAGCAATCGTGGGACCGAGCGACACGATCGGTATCGGCCCAACGCTCTGGGGATCCGACGGCTCCAAATGGGACGCCGTGGGGATGGATCGGCCACTCAAAGACGCCTTTGATGACCCCGAAGGCGAATTCCCCACACTGCGCCAGGATGGCCAAACCGTGTTTCGATGGGCAGTGTGGGAGATGGCGAAGGTCGCCAAGGAAGCTCTCGAGAAGTCTGGGGTGACTCCGGAAGAGCTCACCGCTTTCGTTCCGCACCAAGCAAATATGCGCATCATCGACGAATTCGCGAAGCAACTCGGCCTGCCCGAGAGCGTGCTGATTGCCCGAGATATTGCCACCACCGGAAACACCTCTGCGGCCTCAATTCCACTGGCGATGCACCGCTTGCTCGAGGAACACCCTGAGGCCTCAGGAGGTCTGGCGCTCCAGATTGGCTTCGGAGCAGGCCTTGTCTATGGCGCACAGGTCGTCACCCTCCCCTGAGACCACGCAGGCTAGCTCTAAGATTGGAGCCGGTCACAAACACCGATAGAAAAGGAAAATCATGGCTCACACCACTGAGGAAGTTCTTGCCGGCCTTGCCGAGCTCATTAACGAGGAAACCGGAATTTCGGCCGATCAGGTCTCGCTCGAGAAGTCCTTCACGGACGACCTCGACATTGACTCGATCTCCATGATGACCATCGTCGTGAACGCCGAAGAGAAGTTCGATGTCAAGATTCCCGATGACGAGGTCAAGAACCTGACCACCGTCGGTGAAGCTGTGGAGTTCATCACCAAGGCCCAGGCCTAACCTTCTTCGAAGAGTCACCATGACCACCGTTGTTGTCACCGGTCTCGGCGCCACTTCTCCACTAGGAGGAGATGTCACGTCGACCTGGAAAGCTCTGCTTGCCGGCGAGTCCGGGGTGTCAACACTGGAGCACGAATGGGTCGAAACATACGACTTGCCAGTCACGTTTGCTGGACAGGCGAAAGTCAAAGCTGAGGAGGTCCTCGAGCGCCAAGAGTTCAAACGGCTCGATCCATCCGCGCAGCTCGCCCTCATCTCGGCCAGGGAAGCGTGGGCGGACGCCGGATCGCCTGAGGTTGCCCCGGAGCGAATTCTGGTCGACTATGCCACCGGGATTGGCGGTCTGTGGACTCTGCTGGATGGCTGGGACACTCTCCGCGAAAAGGGGCCTAGGCGAGTACTCCCCATGACAATCCCTATGCTCATGCCCAACGCCGCCGCTGCAGCAGTCAGCATGGCTTTGGGCGGAAGAGGTGGCGCTCGAACCGTGGTCTCCGCATGTGCCTCGGGGACCGAGTCGATCGCTAACGCGTATGAACACTTGCAACTAGGACTCGCCGATGTCGTGGTCGCTGGGGGGACCGAGGCGGTCATCCACCCACTCCCGATCGCTGCGTTCGCAGCAATGCAAGCCCTCTCGAAGCGCAACGATGATCCTGCCCGTGCATCACGTCCCTATGACGTGGACAGGGATGGCTTCGTTTTGGGCGAGGGCGCAGCAACCCTCGTTTTGGAAACCAAGGAGCACGCTCAGGCGCGTGGAGCGAAGATTTATGCCGAGCTCGCTGGCGGTGGAATTACCAGCGATTCGTACCACATCACAGCCCCGGACCCAGAGGGTCTCGGGGCATCCCGGGCTGTGCTCGCAGCCCTCGAGCAGGCCGGAGCGAGCCCTGACGATGTCACCCACATCAACGCGCACGCGACCTCTACACCGGTCGGAGACATCGCCGAGTACCACGCTCTGAAGGCCGTATTCGGAGATCGTGTGGGTTCGATTCCGGTTTCGGCCACGAAGGCTGCGACAGGTCACCTCCTGGGAGGAACCGGAGCACTAGAGGCTGTGTTCAGCATCCTCGCTGTCCATGAAAGGACCGCGCCGCCCACGATTAACCTCGATAATCAGGACGAAGAAATTCCTCTCGACGTAGTGACGTCACCTCGAAGTCTCGGAGAAGGACCACAGCTCGCCATCAGTAACTCGTTTGGCTTTGGCGGTCACAACGCGGTTGTGGCGTTCCGAAGCGCCTAAGGCGAAATTTCTCTTGAGGTTACGGATACCGTAATCTCACCCCACGCGATGCAGCCACACCACTGGGCGGTCTTCTCCGGCGTGACGAAATGGCTCGAGTTCGTCGTCCCACGCTCCTCCAAGAGCAACGCGAAGTTCGCGGGTAATGTCCTGGGCTTTACCGTCAGCCACCTCGAGGGCATAGCGAATGCGGTCTTCTGACACAACGAGATTCCCGGCGGAATCAGTCTGCGCATAGAAGACCCCCAGATCTGGAGTGTGCATCCACCGGCCACCATCGTGACCTGGAGAGGGCTCCTCCACCACTTCGTAACGAAGGTGTTCCCAGCCGCGCAAGGCACTTGCGAGAGCAGCTCCTGACCCTGCGGAGCCCATCCATTCCAGCTCAGCGCGAAGGGTGCCTGGCAAGACGGGCTGGTCCTGCCAGCGGCAACTCACGGGATAGCCCAGGGCGCGACCGATGGCCCACTCGAGATGTGGGCAGAGCGCACGCGGAGACGAGTGCACAAAGAGCACCCCGCGGGTACGCGTCGACATCCTCTACTCCTTTTTCCGTTGGTTCGACTTCCCCATCGACCGCGGAATCTTGCGAGTAGCGTGTCTCGGTCTTGAGACCGGCCTCTAGTATGCGTCATCAACCTCGGAATTGCCAAGTGACGGTCTTAGGCGTGAAGTAACGACCCATCTTTGGCGAGCACGTTCTTCTCCCCCGCCTCGATCGCAAAGGGAAACCTGTTCTGGGCGGGAGGTAGGGGGCAATTGAATGCATAGGAGAAAGCGCAGGGAGGCAAAATGGCGTAGTTGAAGTCCAGGGTGATCGAACCATCGGGGTGAGGAGCAAGGAAGAGGAACCTCCCCACGCTGTAGGTGGAATCACCATTGGTGGCATCAGCAAACACAAGCTGGAGCGCGCGCCCCGCCTTGAACGCAGCGATGTTGTAGTCCTGACCATCGTGCGAGAAACGTATCTCCCCAGGAACGACCTCGTCCCTCGCGACACCTTCCTCCTTGAGGTGCTCAAATCCGACGCTTTTACCGCCAGGAATTTCTGTCCAGGTGCCGGTGATAACCCATTCCGGGGAATAGGGGAAAGCGTCAATGCCACCAAAATTAGCGATTCCCTCAGATTGCGAATCCCACACCCGCAGGGCATACGCTCCTTCTGCCGCGATGACATGGCCACTCACGGACTCACTAAACACCACGGTGGAGGGCGATTCATCATCCTTGCCCCGGACCACCGTCTCGCCCTCAACAACGACACCATCGACAACAACTCCATCCGATGCGTCAGCCTTCACGAGAAGTCCTGAACCGCCGTCGCCTCGAGGGGCCCACACACCCGGCACACCCCAGATAGTTTGTTCCATATCGACCCACTGGGTGTTGGTCAGAGCAAGTGGCCCTTCGGGTTGGACTGCGGCGAGATTTCGGCGCTCTCGAAAGGTCGCGAGTTTCTCTTCAGCTTCCATTGCGAGCTAGTCGGTCAGTGCCGGGATGATGGCGCCAGAGAAGACTTGGTATGCCAAAGCAGTCTTCGCAATCAAGCTCAGGGTGATGTACATCCGCTCACCACGGAGATAGTCTTTCCAGCCCCCCACGCGGTGGTACTGCAGCGCCTGGTTCACCGCGAAGGTGTTGAAGAAGATAAAGAGGGAAATGATGATCCCCACCACGAACGCCGGTGGTTCAACGTCCGAGGTTGAACCGGGAGCGAAGAAGTAAATCAGAATGACAATCCAGGGCACGATTCCCGTCATCGATCCGAAAACAAACGGGAGGAAACCTCCGGACCCTGGCTGCTCATACTTCTCCTGAATGGCACCGAACATGATCATCGACGCATTCACCGCGAAGATCGAGAACAGAGCCGCGATGTCGGTGATTCCCGTGATTTGCGCGACCAACCAGATCATCACCGAGGAACTCAAGGAGTACTCGGTCCACCGAAAATAGTTGCGGTTGAGCTTCAAACCGCTGGCGTAGCGCTGGAAGAACAGTGGTGACGAAATCAGATAGTGGAAAAACGCCGACATACCGAGGAAGGCGACCACACCAATGCCGACGTTGATGTCGAACAGCTCGACACGCTCCGGGGGAAGCGGGACTCCGGGAGGGCCTGCCAAGTAGTCGGCGGTCACCGCGTACGTCACTTGGTCTTCCAAGAGGAAGAGGACATAACCAAGGCCCACAGCTTGAAGAAGGTGGAGCGACCCCGCCACGACGTTGTAGGTGCGTAAACGGTTGATTTTCTGATCAATCGTTCTGGTGTGCTTAGCCATGAATTTTCCCCTCGCCGTTGGCTTCTACGGTAGCGACAAAACCCCTAAGTAGCCGGGCACACGCCAGGACCGCGAGAATCGCGGGTTGTTCAATGGCTTTACGCTCTTCTCAGAGGCGTGGAAGCCCAATCGATAACGGGTTGGCGCAGCCATCTCACGAAGGCAACCACGCCCACAATTCCCAGGATGGGGAGTAAAAACTGGGTAGCAAGAATCAATCCTGGAAACTCTTGGTTCCACTCAGTCGGGGCGAGGTGGCGCGACAAGATTCCCCAAAATGCCCACACTAAAACCAGCGAGTAGCTCACCGAGGAATTCACGAGTGCTGTGGTTGAACCAATGAGGGTCGCCACAACCAGGATCACGATGGTCCATGCCTCGGCGGAGAGCCACAAACCATCAGCGAATCCCAGCTGAACCAGCCACGCGGAGATGTTGGCCACAGTCGCCACGGTGACCCAGCCGAAGTAGACCGCAAAAGGCACCCGAATCGACAGGGTTGCACCCAGGGTTGTCCTCTCCTTGGTGGTTCGCTTGTTGATGACAACGAGTGTCCCCAGGAGGGCCACAATGATGATGGCCGCTACCCCGAGGGCTTCGTAGTGCCACGCGACAATCCAGAGACCGTTAAGAAGGCTGCTGGCTATAAACCACGACGTGATGGAACGAATTACTTCATTGTCTGCCACCAACTGGACAACCGTGTACACACCGAGCAAGAGATAAATGACACCCCAGATGGCAAAGGTGAAGCCGATCGGGGCAAACAACGTGTCGTATCGATCGGATATCTCGTTTGTCGACTGACCGTTCAAAGGAAGTGTCGTGGCGAGTACATTCATGACGAGCATGAACACAAAAGATGCGACAGCAAATATTCGTGGGATGAGGCGGTTCACCATACTTGAGTCAACCACACAAGGACCGCCAAAAGTCTTCAGGAGACCGTGGGGACGTCACGCGAGATTCCACGCCGTCCTCAGGAAGAGGTGGTCGCCCACTCGCCTCACACTGAGAAGCTTGGCTCGTGGGCTATTGCCAGGCGAAAACGACCGACCCTCAATCAACCCGGGACGATGCTCACTATCATGCGAGCCGATCACAACCGGGGACAGCGTAAGAAATTCTTCGTCAAGACCGCCGGAGGCAATCAGGGATCCATAAAGCCGGGGTCCTCCCTCGCACAGCAGGGTTCGTACTCCCCACTTTGAGAACAAGGCCTCAAGAGCCAAGGATAGATTGACCTCGGACTCTCCTGCCACCAGGACCTGCGTCCGGGGCAGCTCGAGAGCGTTAACCGACGATTCAGCAGCTTCTGTCGTGACAACGACGACGCTGAGGTCAGACTGCCTAAACACGGCGGAGTCGCTAGAGATATCGCCTGTCGACGTGACAAAAACCTGCAAAGGCTTCTCAGATCGACCATCAGCACGTCGCTGAGCATCGAATAATTCCGTATGGTCCGGAGCGATGAACTCTGCCGTCCAGAGGTGCTCGGGCTCCAAGCGAAGAGTATTAGCCCCCACCATCACGGCATCAGCCCTGCTCCGCAGCATTCCCATGAGCCACTGGTCGTGAGAATTGAAGCCACTGACATCACCACCCCCCTCGTGACCGGGCACCGAGAATGAAATTCGCCCATCATGAGACATCACAAAGTTTGAGAAGCAATACGGGCGAACGGTGGGTGTCGGTATGACCCAATCGCCGCCGTAAATTTCTCGAACTTCTGGCACCAAACCGCCTGCGTTCATTTCTTCCGCGAGGGTCTCATCGAGCATGACCTCAAAGGGACTTGAGTGACTAACTACGCTCATACCGGAGCTCCGTCAACAACAATGGTCTGCCCACTAATCCCACTTGCTTTCTCTGAGCACAACCACACACACGTGTGAGCAACCTCTTGTGGAGTGATCAGGCGGTGGAATGCACTGGAGGCCTCGAGTTGCGTCATGACCTCGTTCACAGAAATGTTCTGACGCAGAGCAAATTTTTCTGCCAGTTGCGAAAGCATGGTGCTCTCTACATTTCCCGGGCACACCGTATTCGCTCGACCACCGTGGGGGGCAATTTCACCAGCAAACGATTCCACAAGCCCTCGAAGCCCAAATTTTGATGCGACATACACCGACCCACCTGGCTCGCCTCTCAGACCAGCTGTCGACGAGATGAAGACAGCCCCCAGGGAGCGCGGGTGGTGGTTCATCAGAATCTCGAGTTCCGCAGCAACATGGAATGCCCCCCGCAAATTGACCGCCATCACCTTGTCGTAGTCCGACCAATCCAGGACATCGAGAGGCCCTGTTGTGTTGACCCCCGCCGCATAAACGAGTGCTGACACTTCGTGCTTCGCACTAATCGAATTCAGGACCTCACGAACACTCTCCCTGTTGGTGACATCCATCGTGAGATTTGTTGAGCCATCAATGGATGGTTCAATCACGTCGAGTGCGATGACATCAACATCTTCGTGGAGGAACTGATTAACGCAGGCCTCACCTATAGTGCCGGATGCTCCGATAACGACTGCAACCACTAGCTGCCCACCACCTTCCTGATTGCCTCACGAATCGAGGCTTGTTGCGGGACCACGGCTTGCTCGAGAGAAAGTGCTCCAGGAATAGGAACGTCAGGAACCGCATGCCTACCAAAAGACCGGGGGGTAATTCCCGATTCGAAGACCCGGGTCATCAGCTCACCGGAAAGACCAAAACTCTGGTAGTCCTCGTCAACGACGAGCAGCCGGCCGGTCTTGTCCACCGATTGTGCAACCGTGGCGGTATCGAGCGGTACAACACTGCGCAGATCTACCAGTTCGACGCTTATCCCCTCGGCTGCCAGCTCCTCTGCCGCCGCATAGGCGCTGAGGACCGTTCCACTGAGGGTCGCGACAGTGATGTCTGTACCTTCTCGGACTACCGCTGCCGAACCGATGGGAACAACGTAACGTTCCTGGGGGACATCTGCTCCAAAAGGAAAATCCTCAGCCCGCGTGAGCAACAGACCCTTGTGCTCGATAAATACCACCGGATCATCTGATTCCAGCGCTGCGACCATGAGACCTTTTGTGTCGTAGGGATTTGACGGTGCAACGACTTTCAAGCCAGGTAAATGAGCAAAAAGTCCCCACAAACACTGCGAGTGCTGAGCACCCGAGCCGATACAACCGCCAGCAGTCTTGATGACAATGGGCATTCTGACGCGACCGCCGGACATGTAGTGGTTCTTGGCAATTGCGTTGTAGATCTGGTCGAGGCACACACCAATGAAATCCACGAACATGATTTCAACGAGGGGTCTGTAGCCCTCAAGCGCAAGCCCCACTGCCATACCTGTGATGGCGGTTTCCGAAATCGGGGTGTCGACGACCCTGAGCTCGCCAAAGGCTTTCTGGAGTCCTCTCGTGGCACCAAAGACTCCTCCCTGGCGGCCTACGTCCTCTCCGATGACGACGATGGAGGAATCGCGCTCCATTTCCCCGCGCAAAGCCTCAGAGACGCATTGTGAAATGTTGAGATTTCTCACGGTCACGCCTCCCCCACAAATACATGGTGCATGGCGAGCGCAGGGTCAGGAGCGCTGTCCGCTCGAACCGAAGCCAAAAGGTCCGCCATGGCCGAGCGAACGGACTTCCTTACAGCGTCAACCTGAGCACCAGTAACCACTCCGGATTCGACAAGACGATGTGCCGTCAACTCGACCGGATCAGCCCCTCGGCGAAGCTCTTTCTCCTCCTCAGAACGGTATGTGTCGGCATCACCCTCAAAATGCCCGCGAAAGCGGTAACACATGGCTTCAATAAGTGTTGGGCCACCACCTTGTCGAGCTCTGCCCACTGCCTGGCCGAACGCATCCGCCACAGCTTCAACATCTGTTCCATCAACTCGAACCCCTTGAGCAGACCAGGCGGGAGCCCTCTCTGCAACTGTTTCGGTGGCGCTCGCTTGGTCAAAAGGCACAGATATTGCCCATTCGTTATTCTCCACGACCACAACCAGAGGTAGCTGGTGAGCTCCCGCCATATTCATCGCTTCGTGAAAAGCTCCTGTGTTGACTGCTCCATCACCGACGACTGCGACAGCAACAGCGTCGCTGCCCCTCAAGCGAGCGGCCCACGCATGACCAAGGACGACTGGCAGTCCTGCTCCCACAATTCCAGTCGCCGAGAATTTCAACGAGGGATCAAAGAGATGCATGTGCCCTCCGAACCCGCCACACAGACCCGTCTCTTTCTCGAAAATCTCGGCCAACATCGCCCTCAGGTCAACGCCTTTGGCGATGGCGTGGAGATGATTTCGATGGGTGCTCGCGAGAGCGTCATCAGCGCGCAAAATCCCGGCTAAACCGGCTCCAATAGCTTCTTGGCCCACTGCGGTATGGAGTTCGCCGTGAATTTCTTTGGTGGGTACGCCTTCGAGGCAAGCCAACTCAAACTCTCTCATCCAGACCATGTAGCCAAATCGCTCCCACAGGCTAACCATGGTTATCACCCGATTCCGACTCTTCCCATTCGATGACGGTTCCAGACGGGTCTGCGCAGTAGACCGCCCGACCTTCAGAGAACTCCGTGATGGCACCGAGCATTTCCCCGCCTGCTTGGACTAGCTCCCACACGGCACGATCGAGATCAGGCACGAGGAAGGCCACATGGGCTCGTCCCGGTTGCAGAGGCAGCCGATCATCAACGTGGGCAGGAATATTGCGAAAGTGAATGAACTCCAACACCTGCTCGGACACCGGAGACGTGCACTGAACAAGGTCGGCCCGCAAATCTGGCACACCGGTCATTGATTGGATCAGATCAGACATGTCTCGAGCTTCGAAAACCACCGTGAAGTCTGCGAGTTTTGAGAATCTGTCAACAGCCTCGTCGACACTCGACACAGCAAATCCCGTGTGGTGCCAGCGCCAAGCCCCAGTACCACTCACTTCAGAGCCTTCCTCGCCATGCTCGCTGCCGCGACAAGAAGAACAATGGCGAAAGCCACCTGGAGAATTGTTGCCTCAACGGAAAGAGCGAGCAATGCTCCTCCCACAGCTCCTGGGATGGATGCAAGGCCAAGCCGTAGTCCCTGGAACCACTGGGTAAAGCCGGATCGGCTCAGGCGAAGCGCACCAAAAAGAGCCAGCGGAACCATCGCTACCAGTGAGGTTCCTGCAGCAAGTTGTTGCGGGAAGCCAAAGAGAGCCACCAGAAGGGGAATCACGATGATTCCGCCTCCCACTCCCAAGAGGGCGGAGAGAAATCCCATGGCGAAACCACTCGCGGCGAAACCGATTGCGCTCGCCGCTGTAAGACCCTCGACAAATTCTGTAGGGCTCGTCCACGAATCCACACCGATGCGAAACGCTGTGACCACAAGCAACATTGCGAAGAACAGTTGAAGCCAACGAGACTCCACTCTCTTAACGAGGAACGTGCCGACCCACGTTCCAAGAAGCCCTCCAGGAATGAGAAATAGCAGAGATTCCCAATGGACGGAGTTGCTAACCCCATAGGTCAGAGCCCCGCTGGTGGCACCCAGCGCGACAACAACCAGGGAGGTCGCCTGGGCCTCCTTTTGCCCCTTGTGCATCAGCAACACCAGAAGGGGAACAAGAATAATTCCACCACCGACACCGAAGAGCCCTGAAAACAAGCCGACGAGAAGCCCCACAAGCACGTCTCGCACCAGTGAGTCTCCGTCACGATTCACATTGCTACACTAGACCAAATCTGGTCTGACCGGTAAGTGCGGTTCGCGAAGTTGCGCACTCCCACAAGGCGATAGGGCATGAGGTGGCAGAGAAGCCTAAAAAGGGCGGAATGGGTGGTGGGCTCGTTCCGGGCACCTATCCTCCACCCGCGACAATGAGGCCACAACTCATCGGTGAAAAATTTGCAGTGGTTGCCGGTCACCCACTGGTGAGTGCCGTCGCCATGAGCGTTTTTGAGGCTGGCGGTAACGCAGTTGATGCGGGGGTTGCAGCTGGAATCGCGTCCAATGTCATACAAGTCGATATGGCAAATTTTGGGGGAATCGCGCCGATTCTGATCCGCAGCTCTGAGAGCAGACAGGCCGTGTCGATAGCCGGCGTTGGCAGATGGAGTCAGACCGTCACCCTCGAGGCCATGGTGAACCGACATGGGGGGCGCTTACCTTTGGGCGGAGCTCCCTGCATCGTCCCTGGAGCCCCGGCTGGTTGGCTTGCGGCCCTAGCCCACGCCGGAACGATGAGCTTTGCGGAGGTGGCAGGTCCGGCGCTCGCATACGCGCGCAACGGATTCCTTGTCGATCCAGGGCTTGCACTAAGCCTGGAGATCTGTTCGGAAGGGTTTGGTCAGTGGCCCTCGAGTGTCGAGGTGTACCGCCCGGGAAATGTCGCGCTTCGCGAGGGTGATCGCTTGACCCAGCCTGCCCTCGCCAATACTCTCGAACGACTTCTTCAGGCAGAGAGACGTGCCAAAGGCTCTCGGGAGAGGGGGATTAGGGCCGCTCACGATGAGTTCTATTCGGGCGAGATTGCTCACATCTTGAGCTCTGCCGTGGAGGAAAACGGTGGATTCATGACACCTGGTGACTTCTCCCAGTTTGAGGCTGAAGTAGAACCGGCGCCATCAATCGAATCTCGTGGTTGGCAGGTTTATGCAACGCCCTCGTGGAGTCAAGGACCAGTAGCGCTCCAAATACTGGGAATTCTCAACCGAAGGCCTGGAACGTGGCATGACGTCGTCGAGGCGACAACGCGTGCATTCTGTGACCGTGAAGACTGGCTTGCAGACCCCGAGTCGATGGAGAGAAATCTCTCGCAGTTGATTTCGGAGGACTACCTCGATGCTCTGGCCGCAAGCATCGATGAGCAGGCCACTCCAGGAAGATCGACGCTCGCCGAGAACGCCGGTCAAACGCTGGGAAGCACAACCTCCATAGTGACAATGGATAACTCTGGATGCACCTTTGCAGCCTCCCCCTCGGACACACTGGATGGCGGTCCGATTGTCCCCGAATTGGGTATTCTGTGCTCGCCGCGGGGGGTCCAGAGCAGACTCAGCGAAGACCACCCCAACCGCATACGACCCGGGGGGCGTCCCGTTGTAACTCCGGCTCCCATCATTGCCACACAGGGTGACGAGACATGGGCTGTAACGTGCCCGGGCGGTGATGTCATCGTGCAGGCAATGGCTCAGGTTATGTGGCGCGTGATGACGACCGACACTAGCTTGCAAGAAGCAGTTGAAGCGCCGCGCATAGCCGCGTTCAATGTGCCGAGCGCTTTTCATCCTCACCCAAGTGGCGATCGACTCGTTTTCATGGAGGGTCGCATCAGCCAAGAAGAACGAGATGAGCTCAAAGCCCGGGGGCACGATGTCCACCCATGGCCTGACTTTGAATTCGACGCGGGGTCAGTCCAAACAATCAGAAGCCAACTCAACTCCGACGGCGAGCGTTTCTTGGCGATGGGCGCTGACCCTCGACGCCTCGCTTACGCAATGACCCGCTAAAGAAGGACACCATGATCAGCCTCGACAAAGTCATCACCGATACCCAAGCTCTCATACGAATCGACAGCCAGAATCCTGGAGTGGGCGAAGCAGAATGCGGAGAGTGGGTCACCCGAAGACTGTCGGAAATGGGAGTAAGCCCGATTTCGACAAATGTGCGAGACAACCGGGACAACATTATGGCGACCGTCAAGGGTGGTGACTCGCCTCGCCTGGTCATCCTGGGACACCTCGACACTGTCCCAATCGGGTCTGGTTGGACTAAAGAGCCTCTCGGGGCGGAGATCCGGGACAACAAAATTTACGGACGAGGTGCCTGTGACATGAAAGGAGGAGTGGCCATTGCCTTGGGTGTGCTTGAAGCTCTCCGCTCCCAAAACATCACTCCGGCAGGAGACGTCGTGTTCGTCGCAACTGTGGATGAGGAAGCTCCAGACATGGCGGGTGCTCATCACCTCGTCGAAAGCGGATTCTTACGCCCAGATGATCAGGTCATTGCGCTGGAGCCCACCGGAACAAGACTTCGAATCGCTCAGATGGGTCTGCGTTGGCTCACGTTAACCGTCACGGGCAAAATGGCCCACGCGGGACGAGCTCATCTAGGCATTGACTCTGCCCATGCCATGTCACGAATTGTGAACACCCTCAAGGATCACATCGAGGGGCTTCCCTATGTTGATGACATTTTGGGTCGTCCCCGGTTTACCTGTGGGACATTCCACGCTGGTGTGGCGACAAATGTGGTCCCGCCGACCGCGGAGGCATCGTTCGATATCCGAATTGTTCCGCCGATGCTGATAGAGGACGTTATCCCCATGGTGGAGGAGATCGCTGCCGAAGTTCTGCGTGGTTTTCCTGGTGCTTCTTTTGCGATTAATCCCCTGGGCGCTCCCAGGCCTCCAGTGCGGGCGTCCGATGATGCGCCCATCATTCGAGGTCTCCGCCAAGCCTTCACGGCTGTGACCGGCGTGACCGTACCCGTTGGCGAGGACGATGGTCACGAAGCGTACACAGATGCGTCCATGGTGGCAGCGTTGACCGGATCCACTTCCTGCACGGTGTTCGGCCCCGGATCGACGGATCGAGCGCACACCGCTGATGAATTTGTTCCTATCGCTGACCTCGACCTGGTCTCCCAGGTCATGTGGAAGATGGGCTCCGACTGGGGCGAGCTAACTCAAACACCTCACACAGCGGACAATTCCTAAAAGAAGGGGACACGATGATTATTGACGCCTATAACAACGTTTGGCAGGCCGGAGGTACCTCTGATTATCTGACCGCTGAGTCATACACGCCGGAAGACATGATCAGAGCGATGGACCAGGCGGGGGTGGACATGGCCGTGGGGTGTTCCCTTGGCCAAATGGTGGACAACAGTTTCATTGCAGAGACTATGGCGCTTCACCCCACCAGAATCGTCGGATTTGGACAAGTTAACCCCCGCAATGTGGACGCCACCGAGACAATCGACAACCTTGCGCAAAAACTTGGCCTGAGGGGGCTGAAGCTCCATCCGACAATGCACGGGTATCACTTTGCAGACCACGGTCTCCTGGACCCCATTTTTGATGCCGCGCAGCGGAATAAGCTCGTTGTCCTCGTCAACGCACTAGACGACCCATTCTGTGCGCCCTTGTCGATCGAAGAAATATCGCGTTCATTTCCGGATGTCCCTGTGCTGATAGCCCACATGGGAACGGTGTGGAACGTGAACGAGGCAATCCTGGTGGCTCAACGAAATCCCCACATCTATCTTGAGACATCCGGATCCCAGCTTCTCGACGTCAAACTCGCATATCGCAGCCTTGGTGCAAGCCAATTAGTCATGGGCACGGATTGGCCTGGGAGCGACTTCGACCTTGAGCGCGCAAAAATTGCACGGGCAATCCCAGATGCTGGGGATCGAGCGCTTGTCGAGGGCGCAAACCTTCAGCGGTTGCTCGGTATCGAGGGCTAATAAGGGGTTCACCACGTGATTTCTTCGAGCGTCAGCACGTCACCGGGATTTGTCGACGCTCACTCGCACCTGCGCTCCACGTCTTACGACGAACAAGGAATAGGCGGGCCTTGCTTCGAGGAGGCGCTCCTACGAATGTGTGCCATGACCTCCCCTCCCCTGGAGGACGACGCATTTGTGGCGTGCGTGGACCTCATCGAGCGCGGAGTCACGACCGTTCAGGCCATGTTTCATACTTTCGGAGACCCGGATGACTACTTGGAGGCCCTCGATGCAACGATCAGTGGCGTCGAGAAATCTGGCATTCGAGCCGTCATCATTTTGGGGACAACGGACCAGGCAGAGTTCTTACCCCTGGGAGCAGAAGACCCAGGCCTGCCTGACTTTTGTGCTGTATCTCGACGACTGAGTGAGAAGGAGTATGCAGAAGTGGTAGCCCAGGCCAGGGCAAAATATCCCGAGATCACTTTCGGAGTGGGACCTGTTGGCCCTCAGTGGTGTTCGGATTCCTTGCTGGGCACTATCGGCGAAATCGCCTCGGAGGGATATCGGATTCACTCCCATTTTTTGGAGAGTGCTGCTCAACGGACGTGGGTTCCTGGGAGCTCTCTCGAGCGACTGAGAGTTCACCATCTTCTCGGCCCGAACACGAGTCTTGCCCATGCAGTCTGGTGCTCGGATAGCGAACTTCACACACTCTCCGATTTAGGAGTTCAACTCGTCACATGTCCACTGTCCAACAGATTATTGGGGGCTGGCGAGGCTCCCGTTGAATCGTGGCTAAACCATGGAATTACCGCCGGAATTGGACTAGACAGCGCTGATTCTTCGGTTCGACCGCTGGAAGTTGCCAGACTCGCGTTCTCTCCCTCCGAGGCTGATGAGGCTCTCACTACAGGTGGCCTAGCCTGCGTTGGAGTCATGCGATCAGATGACACCGTGGTGTGGCAGGACCGCGAACGCGGTCTGGTTGGCTCCGTCGAGATAGATGGGCGAGTCCTCATAAATCAGGGCCAATTTCATGACCAATCGGCAGTAGAGGGGGCACGGCAGAGAATTTTCGAAGCGATGCAACGAGACGCCGTGAATCGGACGAAAAGGCTCTCGGAAATAGATTCGGTCAGCCACGACTATCGCCGCAGTATCGAAGGATGCTTGAAGTGAAAGCACAGCTGTGGGAGCGGGTTGGCGCAGACCTGGGAGAGGGTCCGCAGCTGTTCCACGATGGCAGCATCCGCTGGGTTGACCTACTGAGAGGGCTTGTCTACAGGAAGCAAGGTGACGATTCGGTCCTCGAGCACTCGTACCCCTACGAGGTGAGCAAGGTTCTCCCCTGGCAGGAGGGATTCATCGCGCTCACAAGGGAAGGAATCGAGCTGCACAACAGCAACTTTGACAAGGTTTCTCGGATTCCTCTTCCCTCACCGCACATTCAAGGGCGTTGCTCCGATGGCACAGTATTGCCGGACGGCTCGTTAGCTCTTGGCATTGTCGATCGCAATCTCCGCTCAGGTGCGGGTGCTCTGGTTAGCGTCGGAACCGATTGCGAAGTCCGCGCTGTTATTCGGGACTGCTCCATTCCGAACGGAATTGCGACGCTTGCATCCCAGGAATCTGTCGTATGGACGGATAGCGCAACCAACACCTTGACCCTGTTTCAGTGGACACCCGCGCGCGGACTACATTCACCACGAGAGTGGGTGCACATTCCGCTGTCGATGGGAAAACCAGATGGTCTCGTGGCGGATTCAACGGGCGGAGTGTGGGTTGCACTGTGGGGAGGCGGATCGGTCATTCATGTTTCGCATCGAGGGACTATCGACACAGTCATTGACGCAGGGACCCCCTACCCGACCGCGATTGCATTCGACGCCGACGACAATCTTGTGATTACCAGTGCGGCGATTATCTTTCGAGAAAACAAAGAGCCCGTCCCGTTTGGAGCCGGAGACCTTTGGCGTCTTGAGGCTTCCCAACATGGGACTCACGGCATTCCACCTGTACTTTCTCGACTCACGATCCAGGACGCGCTGGATTTCGCTCACGTCCAAAAAAGCCAGGCCAAAACCAATAACAACTAGTGTTCAGATAGAGAGGAAAACCGATGACTGACGAACGAGCCGAACTCATCGAATGGCTGCGGCACACCCAGCCCGAAACCGTTGTTGAGGAAATTCTCGAAAAGCTTGACCAGGGTGTTTCTATCGATGCACTCTGGGCGGCAGGAGCCCTAACCGCGGCAAAGTATGTCAGTAATCAGGCTCGAAACCTTCTCGGTTTTGTGTCCCACGCCATGATTGGTTGCGAGGATGCCCGCCAAGCCGCGCAAGGGCAACCGGAGGATATTCAGCGTTTGCTCCTCATTCAAGCTCTCTCGCAAGTCGTCATCGATCTGCACGACCCTTGCTTCGCTCCTTACGAGCTCTTTGATGTGTGGGGAATCTCAGAGAGCTCCGCAGAGGAAAGTGTTTCCCAACTGCGCTCGGATGTGAAGTACGGGGAATGGCTGAGGGCCGACCATCGACTCGTGGGCTTAGAACGAATGATTTCTCAAGCAGACCTCATCGACGTGATTCTCGATATCGGTCTTGAGGGGATAGTGACAGATGACCACACCCTCATCACACCCTCGCTGTCGCTAGACATGATGGAGCTAACTGGTTGGCGCGAAGGATTCCCGATGCTTCGGGGCACGATTCGCTACTCCTGCACGTTCCCGAGAAACCTCGGTCCCTACGCGCAAGCAACTGAACTGGTCACCCGTTTTGGCTTGGAGAGTGGGCCAGCGGAGGGGACTTTTGACGAAGGCGCGGCTGCTTCGTTGAGAGAAAGTCTCCTGACATCACGACCAGAAGAGCGACCCGAAATGGTTGCGCGCGCTTTGGCTGAGGACGGGCTGACAGCAGAGACTGTCATGTCCGCGCTCTCCCTCGCCGCATGCGACATGTATTTGC
Source organism: Pontimonas sp. (assembly GCA_049460875.1). GTDB lineage: Bacteria > Actinomycetota > Actinomycetes > Actinomycetales > Microbacteriaceae > Pontimonas. The sequence continues at coordinate 5,386 of JBMUEW010000009.1, read as the reverse complement.
AGGTGGATCCGGTACCTCATGAGGACTTTGATGCTGTGAGCCGTGAGGTAGCGCCCATTCACATTGGAACCACCCTCAACGTATTACGCGCATCTCTTTCGCGAATGAAACCCCGCACTCAGTCTCTCGCCGTTGTGATGGGGGGGTGCCTTCTTGAAAGAGGACCCAGCGTCCTGAATGAGGAGTTTGAATTCATTCCCTTCGAGCCCTCGCGACCTTATCCCTATGCCGAAGACATTGAGTCCTGTCTGTTGGGGAGCGCTGATGATCTCCTTCTGGAGCTCGACGAAGCACTCCATGCCCATGACGTTCGGAGAAGCACAGCACTTGTCGCTGCCTATCACCAGCAAGGCGGAGAGGCGGAACAACTCATTTCAGAGTTGGTTAGGGTCGCGTGCACCGACAACGGAACACTCATGCACAACGTCAAGCATCTGCACGCATGCCTCGAGGAATTCAGAATGAGTTCCCATCCCGACAAATGGAACTTCCTTATCGCGGCGGCAAAGTGGGTGTCCTGGTATGCCGGTAAAGACACCGAGATTTTTGAGCGAGCAAAAAACAGCCTTTCCCCGCAGCTCGTCGGCTAAACGTCGCGTGCCACCTCAATGGAACTCGAGGTGAGGGATGCGGCCTCTGCGGGGAACTGGCAGTACGAACAGGTCACCCGCGCGTTCGAGCTGCGCGAGATCTTCGGGCGACATGTTGAATTGCGCAGAAGTCATTACCAGCGTGTCGAGTCCCCTCCCCGCAAAACACAGACTGGTGGAGTGTGGAGACGCAACAGATACTGAATCAACAACGTGCCCTTCACGATTGAAATGATCCACCCGCCCCTCGCCCCATAACGCGAGCCAGAGATCTCCTTGTGAATCAATGCTCAAACCATCTGGAGTTCCGTCGGTGACGAAACGTCGATTCACGGCGGATAGTCCGGATTCGTCCCAGGGGTAGCAGCTCACAACCTCCTCCGGCCCATCCACAAACCAGAATTCGTCCCCCCACCAGTCAAGACCGTTGGGAATCGTCAGGCCATCGAGCAAACATTGGGACTCGCCATCGCGACCAATACGCCACAAACTGCCCCGACCCTCGGTCGCGGCATAATCCATGACTCCCACCCACAGCTTCCCATCGGGTCCCAGCTTTCCGTCGTTGAAACGAAGATCAGAGCCCGACGAGGGAAGGTCGCAAACGAGAGACCGAGTGCCATCCGGTGCTCGCAGAAATACTCCCCCGCTTTCGCACAAGACATAGCTTCCATCCGAAAGAGGCAGAGCAGCGCCGATGTCTCCTTCAGTGCTGAATTCACCTCGATGGCGGACCTGCGAGTTGTCTAGGTCAAGAAGATGCACCTGACGCTCGAAAATATCGACTATCGACAAAGTCTGAGTAACGGGGTTCCACACCGGCCCCTCGCCCAGCTCCAAGGCAAAGCAACCAGATGGCACAGATTCGTAATCAGCCAAGGCTCTCGACCGCCTCACTAGCTTCCCGCGCTCGTCGAGCGATTTCACCAAAATCCCCTGCGGCAACAAGATCACGCGGCGCAATCCAACTCCCCGAGACGCCAAAAACATTGGGTTCGCGCAGGTAAGTCTCCATTGTGCTCTGAGTAACCCCGCCACTTGGGAGAAGGTTGATCTCGGGCAACGTGTGGTAAATCGACCGGGCAAACTTCTCTGCCCCGAGCAAGTCAGCGGGGTAAACCTTTTGAAACCCAAATCCTTTGCCGTGAGCGCTGTGAGCCTCCGACACCGTGGCGATTCCGGGAATAAAGGGCCAGTACGCGCTTTGAGATGCTTCCATCACTGGGGCTAGACCAAAACTTGCTCCGGCGTCGATAGCGTTCCTCACCTGTTCCACAGTGGTCACTGTCCCTGCCGCGACCGTCATACCTCCGTGATCAGCCGCCATCTCGATGGCCCGAAGCGCTGCTGGCGTCCTGAGAGCAATCTCAATTATGGACAAACCCCCCTGGCCCAGGGCGTCAATGACGGGAAGCACAGTCTTGGGCTCATCAATTACAACCAAAGGCAAGATGCGATGTCCAACCCAGGGCTGAGGAGACGGGCTCATGGACTTACTTTAGAAGGCTGGAGCGCACTGTCGTGTTGGATGAGTTTAGAAAATCTCGTGTGAGCTCACATCCATGACCTGGGGCATCGCTCGCGAGCAAGGTTCCGCCAACCAGGTCCGGGTAACCTGTCGCCATTTCGGGGTACCATCCGTGCCAAAACGAACGCGCGACCTCCTGAACGCTGGTGTTGGGACTCGCAAGAGACATTTGTGTAGCCACAGCCAGGGACACCGGGCCCGTGCAGTCATGAAAGGCACTCGACATTCCAGCCTCATCCGAGGCAGAGATGAGCGGCAAGGCATCAGTGATTCCTCCGCACCAGCCGAGGTCCATAATCATGACGTCTACCGCCTGCTGATCAATCATGGCAGGGTATCCATTCGTACCGGAGCCGAGGTTCTCACCACAAGCGATAGGCATCGCTGCCTTTTCTCTCAAGCGAGCAAGGTTAGCCATGTTGTCGGCGCGAATCGGGTCTTCTACCCACGAGAGAGAGTATTTCTCTACCTCTTTCACAAGTTTATGAGCCGCGTCGGGTTGCCATAGCGAATGAAGTTCCAGATAGAGGTCAATCTCCATCCCAACTTCATTTCGTATTGCGTCGAGAACAGACAGTCCAAAGCTCAGGTCAGCATCGACGCCGCCGCGGGTTTTCTCTGCTACCAAATCAAAGGGCCAAACTTTCATCCCCTGGAATCCCGCGTCCACAAGCTCGCGGGCGAGACGGGCGGGCTCGTTCAAAAAAGCCCACAAGTCCTCATAGTCTCCGCCTGGGCGGTTGTCCTTACTAAATCCCCAGTTGCTGGTGGCCTGTCGGGATTCGGCGTTCACATACTTCATTCCGGAGCAGGTGTTGTAGCTGTCGATGGTGTCCCGGGTGTTCTCGCCCAAAAGAGACCGCAGCGGAAGATTATGGCGTTTCGCCACGATATCCCAGAGGGCAATGTCTACGGCGGAACGAGCTCGAACCTCTGACCCTGAGCCGGAATAACCGACGTAACCCTCAAGGAGCGGGGATACTGACAGTGGTGAGGCTGAAGGCTTCTCTGTCAATAACGTCGGAACAATCACGTCGTGGACGTGGGCTTCTACTGAGGACGCTCCATAAAAAGTCTCGCCCAAGCCTGTCACCCCGTCGGTGTCGGTGACCACAACATGAGTCACATTCGGCTGAATAGTGGAGCGAACCGTTTCAATACGTTCGATCTTTGCCGAGGTTTCCAAGAGCGGACTGACAGATTCGAGGGTTCGGAGTGCCCGTTGGCCCTCGCTAAGGGCTGACTTGTCAGCAGGATTCACGACGCCACCTCCAGTCGCGTGGCTTCAAACTCGACTCGGGTTGGTGCACCCTCCCAGTCTCCGGGGTTCGTGCAGGCCAGCCCTCCGCACACAACACCTCGAAGGAGACTCTCTGGAACCCCTGCTGAATCCAGGTATCCACTCAGATAACCTGCAACGAAGGCGTCCCCAGCCCCGACGGTGTCAACAACATCAACGGTGAGCGAATCGAGCTCGTGATATTCACCCTGCACAAGGGCCGCCGCACCGTGCTCGCCTCGCTTGAGAACCACCTGCTGCGGCCCAAGTTTTGCAACTGTCTCGAGTAGCTCATATTCGCTCAAGGATTGAACGTCAGTCAGCATGGAGAGTTCGGCGGTGTCCCCGAAGATAATGTCTGACCGTTCAGCGAGCTTCCGGAAGACCAGCGATGCTGTTGACTCGGGCCAAAGCGCTGGTCGAAAATTGACATCGAAACTCACAACGATGCCAAGATCCTTCGCTCTGCGAGTCACATCGAGAATCATGCTCTGTGCGCTCGCAGACAGGGCGGGAGTTATTCCTGTTATGTGAAGTAATCGCGCGTCGCTCAAGGCTACATCGCTGACCGATTCCTCGCTCATTTCCGAAGCAGCAGAGCCGGAGCGATAGTAAGTCACAAATCGCTGCTCCCCCGCACTCAGCGACTTGACCATGAGCCCAGTGGGCAGCTCGGCATGGCGCCGCGTCGACACCTCTACTCCCTCTTTCGCGAGAACAGATTCGATCATGTCTCCGAAAACATCAGAACCGAGCGAGCTAATCCATCGAACACTGTGGCCCAGGCGGGAAAGACCGATGGCAACGTTTGATTCCGCGCCGCCTGTAGCAAGAGTGCACGGTTCCTGGTCGAGCGGGAACCCCGCTCGATGGGTCCGTACCAGGACCATGGTCTCTCCGACCGTGACTGTATCGATCATGCTGCTACCGGGACTCTCAAGGACAAGACTGATATCTGAATAGTATAGGAGAATTGGTAAAATTGGTCATACCAGTTCTGTGGTTAGCATCACACTCATGATTCAATGAGCCCAAGAATTTGTATCAAAGGAGATGACCGTGACTGAAGCGTCGGGACAGAAACGGTTCGCCGTCGTAACGGGAGGCGCGGGTGACATTGGCTCCGAGATTACTCGCCATCTCGTTGCTGAACAGTGGGAGGTGTGGATTCTAGACATAGTCGACGCTGAACAAGGTGAAGCGAAGGCTCGGGAATTGTCAAAATCCGGCTCTACTGTTCACTATTTGCAAGCTGACCAACGTGACCCTGTCGCGATGGATGCCGCGCTGGCGAGTCTTCCCAGGGTAGATCTTCTTGTCGTTACAGCAGCAACAGTTGCGGCTCAACCATTTCTCGAAATCGACTTGAGTAACTGGTCCAAACAGATTGATATCAATCTCACCGGGTCCTTCATCGCCTCCCAGAGTGCGGCAAGGCGAATGGCAAAGGACAAGGTGAAGGGGCACATCATCTTTGTGAGCTCGTGGGTGGCCAGCAGGCCCTGGCCCGAAATCAGCGCGTATTCCACGTCAAAGGCCGGTGTTGATCAACTCATGCGGCAGATTGCACTAGAGCTCGCACCCCTGGGAATCCGGGCAAACGCCATTGCCCCAGGGATTGTCAAAGCTGGCCTCGCTAAGGGGCAATTGGAGAACGAACCTGCCTACGCGGCCCGAGTTGCCACCGCGATTCCGCTTGGTGAATTGCAAGAAGCCGAAGATATAGCTCAAGCTGTTGCCTTTATGGCCTCACCAAAGTCCTCCACCATGACCGGAAGTGTCCTGACTATCGACGGTGGTTGCAGCCTCGGACAAATCCGCTAGATAACGCTGAGAAACAGGAGAGCACCATGAAAACTATCGATTTGTCTCGCGGAATGGTCTTTGTCACTGGCGGCGGGGGCTCGATTGGAAGCGCCATTGCCGTTGAGGCAGCCGAGGCGGGAGCCAGCATTGCTGTGGCGGATTCAAAACTAGAAGGTGCTCAGG
>JBMUEW010000008.1:0-32498 GCA_049460875.1 Pontimonas sp. | reverse complement strand
GTAGGGCGGACGGGACTTGAACCCGTGACCGACGGATTATGAGTCCGCTGCTCTAACCAGCTGAGCTACCGCCCCGTGTCACGATGACACCAGCCCAGTGTAAAGCCCTGCGAATGCTCAGGTGAGCAGTCACTCTTGGGTAACAATCGGTTCCATTCCGCCTGCTTGGTAGCCGAAGCGGGACTAATGTAGTTTGCGATGCCCACGCTGATGTTGGCTTGTTTGCCCCGTCACGTGAGCACCGCTTATCCAAATACGTAAGGGGATAGTTAATGAAAAAAACTGTTGGAATCATGGCGGGATTCGCTGCTGTGGCTCTGGTCCTCAGTGGATGTGCATCGAGCGCAGATGATTCGGCCACCTCGGCCGCATCATCGTCGGACGATTCAGCCACGACGACTGAGGCCGCTGTTGCCACCACCTCCGTGATGGACGCAGTGATGGAAGCTGGAGTAGTGCGATGCGGTACCCGTGACGCTCTGCCTGGCTTTGCCGTATTGCAAGAAGATGGAACCCACGTTGGGTTCGATTCTGACTTCTGCCGCGTGATCGCGGCCGCCGTTCTCGGTGATGCAGAAGCTGTCGACATGGTCGACCTGGAAACCGCTGACCGCTTTACTGCTCTGCAGAGCGGTGCGATCGACGTTCTCGTGCGTAACACCACGTGGACCGCATCCAGGGATGGAACAGAGGGCGCTAATTTCCTCCAGACCAACTTCTATGACGGTCAGGGAATGATGGTCAACGCTGGCTCCTACGACTCCGTGAGCGACATGAACGGAGCTGTGGTGTGTGTGGCTAAGGGAACCACGACGGAAGGTAACGCGGCTCTCGAGTCGACTCGCCTCGGTCTCGGTTGGGAAGTTCGTGCGTTTGACGACACCGACCTCCTCCTCGAAGCCTTCATCGCCGGTCAGTGTGATGGATGGTCCTCCGATGTCAGCCAGCTGACCGGATTCCGTTCGGCATACCCCGATGGCCCCGCAGCTCTGGAGATCCTCCCCGAGGTCTTCTCTAAGGAGCCTCTCGGACCAGCAGTGTTGGACGGTGACACCCAGTGGGCTCAGGCCGTGAACTGGGCAATCTTCGCCACCATTCAGGCTGAAGAGTTCGGCATCACCAGCGCAAACGTGGACAGCTTCCTCGCCTCTGAGGATGTCACCATCCAGCGTTTCCTGGGTGTTGAGATCGAAACCGACGAGGGATCGTCGGCTCTCGACCCCGGCCTGGGCCTGCCTACCGATTTCGCCTACCAAGTGGTCAGCCAGGTTGGTAACTACGGTGAGATCTTCGAGCGTCACCTTGCCCCGTTGGGCCTCGAGCGTGGAGTTAACGCGCTCTGGAGCGACGGTGGTCTGATGTACGCACCTCCTTACCGCTAATCGGTTAGGGACATTTTCGGTAACACCGAACTGTCAGGGGGCTCCTTGTGAGCCCCCTGACAGCCGTGTCCACGAAAACTCCGTTCTGGCGGGATGTTCGGGTCCTCAAATGGGTATTCCAACTCGTCGTCTTGGGAATTGTCATCGGAGTCATCTTCTGGCTTTACAGCAACTATCAAATAAACGTTCAGAAGAGCAAGATTCCCACCGACCTACGGTTCCTCGATAACCCCGCGAACTTCACCTTCCCGGGCCAAGATTTCGACCAAAGCTCGCCGGTCCGCGCTGCCTTTATCCAAGGCTTCTACAACACGCTGCGCGTCTCTATCGTCGGCATTTTGCTGGCAATCTTCATCGGCACCTTGGTGGGAATGGCTCGCCTGTCCAAAAACTTTCTCGTGCGCACCGTTGCAGGCGCCTATGTCGAGGTTCTTCGCAACCTTCCTCTCCTTTTGCTCCTGACGTTCATGAACCTGGCGGTTGTGCTCCAGACATTCCCTCGAATTGAGGATGCGTGGAAGCCTCTGGATCTCCTCGTAGTGTCCAACCGAGGGATCGCGATTCCCTGGTTTGAAGGCTCCGGTGCGGCACTTCTGGGAGCGATTGCTGCCGGATTTGTTGCGTGGTGGCTCGTTGCGTGGTGGCGCAATCGCCTCTCGGACAAGACGGGTAAGCCCTCCCGCGCCCTACTGTTTGGATTCACATCCTTTGTCGTTGTCACGGTCGGAGCTTGGATTTTTCTGGGATACCAATGGACCCTTCCCGTCGTCGAGGACCGCGGCACCCTGGGAGGACTCAGATTGGATCCTTCGTTCTTCGCTTTGCTCGTCACCCTCGTGATTTATACCTCGAGCCATATCGCCGAAATTGTTCGTGGCTCGATCCTCGCTGTGCCCAAAGGACAGGGGGAAGCGGCTGACGCTCTCGCGCTGGCGAATGCCAAGAAGATGCGCCTGGTTATCCTCCCTCAGGCATTCAGAGTTGCCCTTCCCGCTATTGGGAACCAGTCACTCAACCTGATCAAGAACTCTTCACTGGGTGCGGCAATTAGTTACTTCGAACTCACCCAGGTCGCGCAAATCACGGTGGGTAATGGTTCCCCCGCTGTGCCGGCGTTTACGCTCACACTGCTGGTGTATCTCGCCATCTCGCTGGTCACGAGTCTCATCATCAATATCTTCAATCGCAGATTGGCCCTGGTCGAGCGATGATGCTGTGGCTGAAGAGAAACCTGTTCCGTACCTGGTGGGACGGAATACTCACCGTGGTTTTTGGAGCACTCTCTCTTTGGGTCATCTGGTCTCTAGCCGAATTCGTCCTGGTGACGGGTCGCTGGGAAATCATCGAAGTCAACCTCAAGCTCCTACTCGTGGGCCGTTTTCCCGAGGAACTTTTGTGGCTTGTGGAGGCGTCCATTATGGCCATCGCTTTCTGGCTTGCCGCCGCCCTCGGAGGCGCGAAAAATCCAGAGGCCAACTCGGTGCGATGGGGAGCGAGGATCTGGGACGCTATTCGACGTTTCGGCCTCGTCATCGCCCTGGGAATCACGCTGGTGATGCTGGGAGGCCTTGAAGCCTCCAGTCTCTTGATGACCGGGGTTATTTCCGCACTTGTTATCGGGCGGGTACTCAATGCGCTGAGTCACCGGAATCCTCTGAGCAAAGTTCCCCGGGTGGTCTACCACCTGGTCGTCATCAGCCCGGCCATCGCCTTTATTTCGCTTACACTGCTGCAGGCGGATCTCGAACTTTGGGGCGGGTTCCTCATCAACTTCTACGTCGCCATCATTTCGATCGTGCTGTGTTTCCCGCTTGGGGTGTTGCTCGCGCTGGGCCGGAAATCGACTCTCCCCATAGTTCGACTGATCAGCACCACCTACATCGAGCTCATTCGAGGCGCACCTCTGTTCGTATTGCTGTTGCTCTCCGGTGTAGCCCTAGAGTTCTTTATTCCCTCGGACACCGCCCCTGGCTCGATCGCCAGGGCCGTAACCGTCTTCACCATTTTCACCGCCGCCTATCTCGCAGAAATCGTCCGTGGTGGACTCCAGTCCATCCCGAAAGGCCAGATCGAGGCGGGTAAAGCCTTGGGGCTCTCGACCGTGAAAATCACCTTCATGATCACACTCCCGCAAGCTCTGCGTAACGTGATTCCTGCCCAAATCGGGCAGTTCATTAGTTTGTTCAAGGACACGACTCTTGCGGGTGCAGCGCTCAGTGTCCTCGAAATCCTCCGCGTAGGAGAGGCCATCACGAAACAGGATGACTTTCTAGGCAAGGGATACATCTACGAAACCCTCGCGTTCGTCGCGCTGTTGTTCTGGGTGGGTTCCTACGTCATGAGTCGAGAAAGCCAACGATTAGAGAAAAGACTGGGAGTGGGTCAGCGATGAGCAAGAAAGTCTTCACCGATGCGACACAGATGTCGGGCAATCGCGGTGATGCCGACGCGATTGTGGTCATGGAGGGCGTCTATAAGCGCTTCAAGGACTTCGAAGCCCTCAAGAACATCAACTTCCGAGTCGGCAAACAAGAAGTCGTCGTCATTATCGGGCCGTCGGGGTCCGGAAAATCAACACTGATCCGCTGTATCAACCGTTTGGAGGAGCACGACGCTGGCCGCATCATCGTCGATGACACCGAATTGACCATGGACATCCGCAACATCCAAGAGATTCGGAAAGAAACCGGGATGGTGTTCCAAAACTTCAACCTGTTCCCCCACCTGACCGTGCTCACCAACGTGGCCATTGGTCCCCGACAGGTTCGCAATATGCCCAAAGCGCAGGCAGAGGAGCTCGCGCTCGAGCTTCTGACCCGGGTGAAGATTCCCGAACAGGCCGATAAGTTCCCCTCTCAACTCTCAGGTGGTCAGCAACAGCGGGTCGCCATCGCCAGGGCTTTGGCGATGAAACCCAAAGTGATGCTCTTCGATGAGCCCACTTCCGCACTCGACCCCGAAATGATCAACGAGGTTCTCGATGCCATCAAAGAGCTCGCTGGTGAAGGCATGACCATGGTGGTCGTTACCCACGAAATGGGTTTTGCCCGCGAGGTGGCCGACCGTGTCGTGTTCATGGCAGACGGGGAGATCGTCGAGGTTGGTACTCCCTCGGAGCTTTTCGACAATCCTCAGGAAGAGAGAACGAAGAAGTTCCTCTCCCAAATTCTCTAGGAACTACAGCTCCGCAGTACCCAGCCCTAAACTGGGAATCTCATACGGAACGAGGGGATTTCATGGACGTCTGGCTTACCATCGGCTCTTCCGCCCTCGTCACGCTCAGCATCGCTGTTGGTGTTCTCTTTGCGATCTGGCTCTTTGTGAAAATTGCGGGCAAACGCGTTGACTGGTTGACGCCCGCGTATGAGGACATTCGACCTCGCCTGAGGTTCTTTATTCTGACCTTTGCGCTCCTGATGAGCACCCTGGTGGTCAATCGGCCCGACGATGTCTGGTGGGTGGCACTGTCACAAGGTTTGCTGATTCTACTGATTCTGTCGGGTGGTTTCCTTATCCAAGAGGTCGTCAATTATGCGGTCTCGCGTGTTATCGACAGGCTCGAAAGCGGTGACCAATCCGACGCGGAAGTGCGGCGTATGACCACCCAACTTCGATTCCTCCGTCGGTTAGCCAACGTCATTATTGCCATCCTGGCTATCGGCTTCGCGCTCTTCACCTTCCCCGCGGTCCAGGGGGTGGGCGCGGGGTTGCTGGCCTCAGCTGGTGTCTTGAGCGTTATTGGCGGCCTGGCAGCCCAATCGGTTCTTGGCAACCTTTTTGCCGGAATCCAATTGGCTTTCAGTAACGCCATTCGAGTCGGCGACGTTGTCGTCGTCGAGGGCGAATGGGGAACCATCGGCGAAATCACCCTCTCCTACGTGGTGGTCTATATCTGGGATGAAAGGCGTCTGATTGTTCCTTCCACCCATTTCACGAGCAAAGCGTTTGAGACCTGGACCCGCAAGAACTCGAAGGTCCTCGGCACCGTGTACATGGACGTCGATTGGCGCGTACCCCTCGATGCCATCCGAACCGAATTTGACCGATTCTTGAAGAAGAACCCCCTGTGGGATAAGCGGGCCTCGAGTGTGTTGATCACTGACGCGAGAGGTGGCCTCGTTCAGATCCGGTTTCTCATTTCGGCAGAAGACTCCAACAAACAGTGGGATCTGCGCTGTGAAGTTCGCGAACACATGGTGACGTGGCTCCAAAAAAACCACCCCGAAGCGCTCCCCCACTCTCGAGTGGCCCTAGAAGAAACAAAGCCGGCACGCTCAGCGGGAACGAAGCGCTCTTCGTGACCGTTCGCCCCATCCGTATCATCGGCGACCCCGTCCTTCACACTCCCGCACAACCCGTCACACAGTTTGATGATGAGCTCCAAGAGCTGCTCTATGACATGGTCGACACTATGAGGGCGGCACCGGGTGTTGGCCTGGCCGCTCCTCAAATAGGCGTATCCCAGCAGGTATTTGTCTGGGAGTGGACCGATGACGAAGGAATCCTTCAGCAAGGCGCCGTCATCAACCCGACCCTCGATACCGGACCTCGGAGCACGAGCTCTGCTGACCCCGAGGCGGACCTCGAGGGCTGCCTATCCATCCCGGATTTTCGTTTTCCTCTGGCCCGAGCCAACCGAGTAGTCCTCACAGGAACAACTCCCCAGCAGACCCCGCTCCAGATCACCGCTGGAGGATGGCTCGCTCGGATTTTCCAGCACGAATTCGACCATCTTCAGGGGACGCTCTATGCCGATCGACTTCCCTGGCGCGACAAACGTCGCGCGCGACGCGAGATTCGGGCCAACGGCTGGGGTCAACCAGGACACTCCTGGACCCCGGGTGTCGATGAATACGAGCTAGCCGAGGAACCCGAAGAAACGTAGACCGGCGGCGACAGCTCCCGCAGCCAACAGCACGACGAGGAAGGGTGCGCGGAAATAGAGCAGGATGGCGGCTACACCGACCGCGGGGAGGCGCGCATCTACGGCGACACCGTCGTCCGACTGCAGAGTTTGAGACACCACGAGCGAAGCGAGTAGTGCGACTGTTACAAGACCCGCGATTCTGCTCATGAGTGCGCCTTCGACGAACCGCGGGGGGACGAGATAACCCGCGTTCTTCAGCGCCCAGACAATCAGCGCTGAAGCTACCAGAGCAATCCAGACGGTCATGCAGCCTTCTCCTCGCCACCGGAGGGTGTCTCAGGAGCCACTCGGTGACGGTAAATCGCGAGCACAATCCCCACAGCAGCTGCTGCGAGGACAGGAATACCCGCGGGCACCACAGGAATGAGCACCACGGTGAGAGCGGCCGCCGCGATAGCAACGGCAATCGGTTCTCTAGAAGCCAACCTCGGCCACAGAAGACCCAGGAAGGCGGCAGCGGCAACAGCGTCGAGACCCCAGGTCCGAACGTCACCGAGGGCGTCGCCCGCGAGTGCGCCGATGAGGGTCGCGAGGTTCCAACCCACATACAGCGCTACAGCAGTGGCCCAGAAACCGTGCCGCGCTGACTCCTCATTGGGTTGAGCAATGGCTACTGCTGTGCTCTCATCGACGGTCAGCTGCCCCGCGAGGGCTCTCTTCCAGAACCCAGGCCCCACCAGGGGCGACATTCTCAAGGCGTAGAGACCGTTCCGGATACCCAAGAGTCCCGCTGAGGCGATCGCCGCACCCGCCGCCGCAACTCCCCCGGTCCCGATAATGCCGATGAAGGCGAATTGTGACGCCCCGGAGAACATGAGGAGGCTCAGCACCATGGTTTGTCCGATGCTAAAACCCAGCGCAACTGACAACGCTCCAAAGGAGATGCCATAGAGCGACACCGCAAGTGCTACTTGTATTCCTTGAGCTCGTGCGCGTGTGTTGAGGGCCTCTTGGGGTTGCTCAGTCACGAGAACCTGAGCTGAGTGTATTTACCCCGTGAATTCCGTTGTGGAATCGGAGAGTCGGGAAGGCTGCCGACACACTGAAACCCACCCCTGGCACCCGGTGTGCTGAGAACACTCCCCCGAACGTTTCCGTTCGAGTCTGCATTTCCTTCATGCCTCTTCCCGAGAGCACCTCGACCAGCGCTGCAGCGTCCTCTTCGACCGTGTAGGCAGCATCCTCCGGCGAGCGGAAACGTCTCTGCGCGCGCGTGCCATCGTCGTCGACCCGGACGTGTAGACCCTGGGCGCTCCAACTCATCGCCACCTTCACAGTGGTTCCTGGTCCCCCATGGGCCCGCGTGTTATTCAAGCTCTCCTGCAAGATTCTGAAGATGGCGAGCTCAGCACTTGGCGTGATGGAGAAGGGTTCACCACTTTCCTCGAATTTGACGGTAATTCCGGATTGGTTGATGGCTTCAAATAGATCGTGAATGGACACCAAGCTCGGCATATTGGCCACGTCCTCTGAACCCTCTCGGGAGACATTAACGACCCGGCGGATGTCATTGAGAACTGCTCGTGCTGAATCGGCGATAGCTTGGGCTGCTCGAGAGGCAACTTGGGGATCAGACACCGCGGTAAACCTCGCCCCTTCGGCCTGAGAAATCAGACTGGTCAGCGTCGCGGCAGCGGCATCATGAACGTCACTGATCACCCGCATGCGATCTGCCTGCTCGGCGAGCTTTACCTCGAGCTCGGTGCGATCGGCATAGTCCTCAAACGCTTCCTGGGCAGCCTCGCCAGAGTTCTTTGTTGAGCGACTCCCCCCTCGAATCAGCCAGACAATGACACCTAGCGAGACGAGTAGCAAGCCAGCTAAGAGGGGAATGAGCCAAGCCGACTGCGGTGCCAGAAGGTCTGACATGAGTCCCTTTCCTCTGGGCAACGCTGGAGAAGAACATTTGCTCCTCGACTTGGACTCGAACCAAGAACCTACCGGTTAACAGCCGGTTGCTCTGCCAATTGAGCTATCGAGGATTACGACGCTAACCCACGATGCTACCAGAGCGCCACAGGCGTTTTTCGCCCCCTCAGGCTAGTAGCCAGCAGCCACATCGACAACACCAACGAGAGGGTCACCTGAGGCGTAAGACGCGACATTATTGCGAATTCGTCGGGCCAACAGTGGAGCCGTCATCGGGGGTGTGTCGGCGGAGTGAGACGTGATGACTATTCTCTTTTCTCCCCAAATCGGGTGCTCATTGGGAAATGGCTCCGGATCCATCACGTCGAGTCCGGCGCCAAAAAGACGCCCTTCCGATACTGCCTCCAGAAGTGCATCAGCATCGACTAAGGAACCCCGCGCGATGTTCACGACGACCGCGTGATCCGGGAGAAGTCGAAACTCCTCCGCCCCCATCACATGGGCTGTTTGGTCTGTGGCAGCTGCCGCCACGACGACGGCATCCGCCTCGGGCAGGACAGAATGCAGGTGATCAGCGGTGACAGTACGAGAGGCTCCAGGAATATCGCCCGAACTACGCCGCACCACAGTCACTGTGGGTCGAAAGGGTGCGACGAGGTCCAAGAACGCCCGCGCAACGCCACCGGCTCCCAACACGACAATGTGGCGTCCAAACAGAGAAATACCAGTGCGCTCGGGTTGCCAGAGAGCATCACGCGATTTTCGCGGCAATTCTCGCAATGTACCGAGCAACAGCGCCAAAGCATGTTCTGCCACAGGCTCGGAATACGCTCCCTTTGCCGAGGTCACGACGGGTCGTTGTGCTTCGGGCAGCCTGGCAAGATTCGCCAGCACTGAGGAAAAAGCATCGACTCCTGCCCACGGGAGTTGCAGCCATTCAATACCGGGGTGGGCATCCAGAACCGACTGGAGTTCATCAGCCCCGCTAGGGCTCACCCACAACAAACCCGTCGTGGACTGATCGAGTGGCTGGAGAACGCCTCCGCCTTCGGCAACAGCATCCACGAACATGTCCGTGGTGAAAGGCTCCATCGACACGGGCCCGCCAGTGAGCGGTCGGTGCGTGAGCGAGTCACCGCTCCATTCCTCGTGTTGGAGTGTCATTATTCGTCTCGCAACTGACGACGCTGAGCCTCAATAGTGACAAGCTGCTCTTGAACTGACCGATACCCCGCCGGATCGGATTCTGCGTCAGAGCGCTGCAACGTGCTCATCAGCTCGGCCTTCTGACGCAACAGATCACGATCGAGCAAGGTTGCAGTCACGCCGAGACAGTATCGCTCTGTTTGGGCCTTGCTCTCCGGCAGAGGTGCGACGGAGAGCTGGGCGACCAATGCTCGGAGTGCTTCAGGGGTCTCTTCGGTGACGCGGGTCACCCACGACCCATCGCCGTAGTGATCAAAGACAGACAGCATCGCATCCCGCACAAGGGCGAGAGCTGCGTGAGAAAACTGGGTAGAGAGCACGGCGGTTGCGCGATCTGCCGGGACAACGTCGGGGTGTTGGAGCAACACCATCACCACATCCCGCTCGAGAGTGGTCACAGGGTCTTTCGAGAGTGACTCCATCGTGTAGGGCTTGTCTCCCTCGGGGGCTGCCGCAGGGGCAGAAGCCGCACCGCTCGGGGAGGATGCTCCCGATCGAATCTCTCGGAGGACCTCGTCGGGGTTCATTCCCAACCATCCCGCTAGCTCCCGGGCGTAACCGTCTCGAATGACCCGGTCGCGGATTTTCACCACGACGGGCGTTGCTGCGCGCAAGGCTTGCGTTCGACCTTCCACGGTGTTGAGGTCACATTGATCCATGACCTGCTTGATCATGAACTCGTACATGGGTCGACGGTGCGAGATAACTTCCCTCAAAGCCTCGTCCCCGCGCTGTATCCGCACATCGCAGGGGTCAAGACCCTCGGGCGGCACGGCGACAAACGTTTGAGCGACAAACCGGGATTCCTCAGCGAAAGCACGAGAAGCCGCTTTTCGTCCCGCGTCATCAGGGTCAAAGGTGAAAATCACTTCTCCCTTCGACGCCTGGGCCGGATCATCCGAATCTCCGAGAACGCGGCGAACGACCGTGACGTGGTCAGCACCAAACGCCGTGCCACAGGTGGCAACCGCGGTGGTGACCCCCGCTAGATGACAGGCCATGACGTCCGTGTAGCCCTCGACAATTACGACCTGGCGCTGTTTTCCAATGTCTCGCTTGGCTAGGTCAAGCCCGTACAGCACACGGGACTTGTGGTACACCGCGGTCTCCGGGGTGTTCAAGTATTTGGGACCCTGGTCATCCTCGCGGAGCTTTCGTGCGCCAAAACCAATGGTCTGCCCGGTGACGTCACGAATCGGCCAGACCAGTCGGCCGCGAAACCTGTCATAGACGCCACGATCGCCCTGCGAGACAACACCCGCGTCCAACAACTCTTGGATCGTGAATCCCGCCGCTACAAGGTGTTTAGATAGGGCGTCGTAAGAGGCGGGCGCGTACCCCACGCCAAAACGCTCTGCAGCCAGCGCATCAAACCCGCGCTCTCCCAGAAAAGTCCGCCCGGGTTCTGCCTCTGGTGTACCCAATTGAGCGCGGAAAAACTTTTCGGCAGCCTGGTTGACCGCATACAGTCGCGCGCGATTGCCGGCAGGCGCAGCCCCACCGCCTTCCTCGTAGGTGAGTTGGTACCCGACCCTTTCCGCAAGGCGCTCTACCGACTCCTGGAAACTGAGGTGATCAATTTTTTGAAGAAAGCTGTACACGTCCCCGCCTTCACCGCAACCGAAGCAGTGATAGAACCCCGCTTGAGGACGGACGTGAAAACTAGGGCTCCTTTCATCGTGAAAAGGGCACAACCCTTTCATCGATCCCACTCCGGCGGACTTGAGCGTCACATAATCGCCCACCACATCGGCGATGTTGACGCGCTGTCGAACCTCGTCGATGTCACCGCGCTTAATCAACCCCGCCACAGGGCAAGTCTAGTTAGCAAGCGCTCCGGGCACAGGGGGTTCGGCGAGCTGTGCAGAACTCAGGCCTGCTCGAGTCTCTCGAACAGCGCCATCGCGGATTGATCGGTCAGCGATGCCACCTGATCCACAACAACGCGTTGACGACTGGCATCAGAGCCGGCGGCCATAAAGTCGGCTCGAAAAACAGGGTCCATGAGCTCCGGATCAGCACTCAGGGCAGAGGCGAGGGATTTCAGCACATCTCGTTGATGGTGATACACCGGTTGTCGAGCGGTGTGAGACATCACATGCACTGCAACGAGACCCTTGAGTAAAGCGATTTCATCTCTGGTTTCGGAAGGGACAACCAGGGTTCCTAAGCCATCCACCGTCTCCACAGAGGATGTCAGGGCAAACCGGCCAATCAGGGTGCTGGTCAGGTTCTTCAAGGACGCGAGTTGGGCTCTCGAGGGAGAAAATGCGGTTACCCAGCCCGGCACCTGGGAGAGTCGCTCCCAGGCCGCAGTGAGCGACTCTGGCGATGCGGTGCCCACCCAGGTGGCCATATCGTGAAGGATTCCCTCACGATCCTGTTTCGAATGAAGCGAAGCTGGATCGAGATACCCGTTGACGATGGCATCTTCAAAGTCGTGGACGGAGTAGGCAACATCGTCCGAAAAATCCATGACTTCAGCCTCAAGAGTGAGCCTGCGCTCTGGTAAACCCTCTCTCGCCCACTCGAAAACCTCCCGGTCATCGGAATACACACCAAACTTCTCACGACCACTGGGGTCAAGATCGGGCGCTTCAGCACTCCAGGGATACTTGATACTCGCCAAAAGGCTTCCCCTGGTGAGATTGAGTCCGCGGGGAACACCAGTGGAGTCAACAGATTTGGGCTCGAGTCTGGTCAACAATCGGAAAGATTGTGCATTTCCTTCAAATCCACCGCACGCTGTTGCCCACTCGGACAGTGCCCGCTCACCGTTGTGACCAAAAGGCGGGTGGCCCAGATCGTGGGCGAGACACGCTGTCTCGACCACATCGGCGTCCAACCCGAGCCTGCTTGCCAGTTCACGACCGATCTGTGCAACCTCCAGTGAGTGGGTCAACCGGTTTCTCGCGAAATCGAGGCCCGCGGTGGGTGAGAGGACCTGGGTTTTGGCAGCCAATCGCCTCAATGCAGAGGAATGCAGAAGGCGACCGCGATCCCTCGCGAAATCACTGCGGGAAGACGAATGAGTTTCGGGGACAAAGCGCTCGCGATCAAACCCGCTGTAGGACTTAGCCACCGCTCGAATCCACTTCCGCCAGGCGCAGGTTTTCCCGCTCACCCTGACTGAGCTCGCTACTGTCCAACCATTTATCGGGCAGAGCAACCCTCTTCGGGGAACCCTGGCGGCCCCTCGGGCCCTCAACACCCTCACCAGGGTAGGGAGCCGACCAATCGAGCTCACCCAGGACGTCGTCGATCTGTTGGAGCGATTCCACCGTGGCGAGCATTGCCCGGATATGGCCGCCCACCGGATATCCCTTGAAATACCAGGCGACGTGCTTACGAATGTCGCGACAGGCTCGGTCTTCGTCCCCGTCAAAAAACTCGACGAGTAACTCCGCATGGCGCCGAAAAGCCTCTGCCACTGCGCCAAGACCAGGCTGAATTCGGAGGCCCTCGCCACGAAAAGCGGCTTGAAGGTCGCCAAAGAGCCACGGCCTACCCAAACACCCTCGACCGACGACGACGCCGTCACACTCGCTTTGGTTCACCATTGACAGCGCGTCTTCGGCGCTCCAAATATCTCCGTTACCCAGAACGGGAACACCGGAAATCTGTGACTTCAATTCGCCAATGGCATCCCAATCGGCATGGCCCGAATAAAACTGTGACGCGGTCCTCGCGTGAAGTGCGATAGACGCTACCCCGGCACCCTCTGCCGCTTTTCCAGCCTCAAGGAACGTCAGATGCGTGTCATCTATCCCTTTACGCATTTTGATGGTGACGGGAACGTCGCCGGCAGCCCTCACAGCACTCTCCACGATGTCGCGGAACAGGCTTCGCTTCCACGGCAACGCCGCTCCCCCACCCTTACGGGTCACTTTAGGAACAGGGCAGCCGAAATTGAGATCGATGTGGTCTGCTTTGTCCTCCCCGACCAGGAAACGAATCGCTTCGGAAATGGTGGTGGGTTCGACCCCGTAGAGCTGAATACTTCGAGGGGTTTCGGATTCGTGATGTTTGATCAGGCGCATGCTGGTGGGAGTTCTCTCCACCAGAGCTCGACTCGTAATCATTTCACTGACGTAGAGGCCTGCACCATATTCTCGGCACAAGCGACGGAACGCTGTGTTGGTGATGCCCGCCATAGGCGCAAGAACCACCGGTACATCGAGCGTGAGGGTGCCGATATTCAGCGGCTTCTGGGCGAGAAGTGGCCCTGCCATGACTACGCTCCTACGAGCGCTGCGGCAAGGTAATCCTGGAGCTTGTCCAGGGATACCCGCTCCTGGCTCATGCTGTCACGCTCTCGAATCGTGACAGCGCTGTCTTCTAGGGACTCGAAATCTACCGTGATGGCAAACGGGGTGCCCACCTCGTCGTAGCGACGATAACGACGCCCAATTGCCCCCGCATCATCAAATTCCACATTCCAGAACTGGCGAAGGTCACCGGCGACCTTTTGAGCAAGCGGCGACAGCTCCTCATGCCGAGACAGCGGGAGAACCGCGGCCTTAATCGGAGCAAGTCGTCGATCAAGTCGCAGCACCGTTCGCTTATCCACTCCACCTTTGGCGTTGGGCGCTTCATCTTCGTGGAAAGCGTCCACCAGGAATGCCATCAGAGAGCGCGTCAGGCCGGCAGCGGGTTCGATGACGTACGGAGTCCAACGCTCGTCGAGCGCCTGGTCAAAGAACGATAAGTCAGCTCCAGAATGCTTACTGTGGGTGGACAGGTCGAAGTCCGTCCTGTTGGCCACACCCTCGAGCTCTCCGAATTCTCCCGAGGCAAACCCAAACCGGTACTCAATATCCACAGTCCGCTTGGAGTAGTGCGAGAGTTTCTCTTTCGGGTGCTCATAGAGTCGCAGGTTGTCCGGATTGATGCCCAAATCGGTGTACCAGGCGAAGCGCTCGTCAATCCAGTACTGATGCCATTCCTCGTCTTCACCCGGTTTGACGAAGAACTCCATTTCCATTTGCTCAAACTCGCGGGTCCGGAAAATGAAATTTCCCGGAGTGATTTCGTTGCGGAAACTTTTCCCAATCTGAGCCACGCCAAAAGGAGGTTTCATGCGGGCAGTAGAGACAATGTTGTTGAAATTGACGAAGATTCCTTGAGCGGTCTCGGGTCGCAAATAGTGCAATCCAGCTTCGTCATCGACAGGACCCAAAAAGGTCTTCAGGAGCCCAGAAAACTCTTTGGGCTCGGTGAATTGGCCCTTCGTGCCACAGTGCGGACACGCAATGTCGCCGAGACCGTTCTCTGGGGCGCGACCCTTCTTCTCTTCAAACTCTTCGAGGAGATGGTCAGCACGGTAGCGCTTATGGCAACTCAAGCACTCCACCAAGGGGTCAGAGAACACCTCGACGTGTCCGGAGGCCTCCCAGACGGCTTTGGGGAGGATCACCGCGGAATCCAAGCCCACCACGTCGGCTCGAGACTGAACCATCCGTCGCCACCATTGGCGCTTGATGTTCTCTTTGAGCTCTACCCCCAGGGGGCCGTAGTCCCACGCAGAACGAGAACCCCCGTAAATATCGCCCGACTGGAACACGAAACCACGACGCTTGGCAAGCGCAATCACGTTGTCTAGCTTGCTTGTAGCTGCCACTAGTTGGTGCTCCCTTGATTTCTGGGGCTACTCACCCGACACAGAGTCTCTATCTTAGCTAGAGGCTTTCTTTCTGGGCTTCGGTTGGTCCACAGCCCCACCGAAGCGTCGAGCTCTGGTTTGGTACTGAGCAATGGCATCCCAGAGCGCTCCACGGTTCATATCGGGCCAGAGAGTATCCAAAAAAACCAGTTCTGCGTAGGCACTCTGCCACAGCAAGAAGTTGCTGGTCCGTTGCTCCCCCGAAGTCCGCACGAACAAGTCCACGTCGGGTTGACCAGGGATGTAGAGGTGTTTGCCGAGCGTTTTCTCGGTGATCCTGCCCGGAGACAGCGTGCCCTCGGCCACTTCACTGGCTATGTTTCTCATGGCGTCAATGATTTCGGCGCGACCGCCGTAGTTGACGCACATCGTCAACGTAAGTGCCGTGTTCTTTGCCGTGAGCTTCTCCGCGGCCTCTAAGTCCTTGATGACGCTCGACCATAATTTCGGTCGGCGCCCCGACCAGCGAATCCGCACACCCCACTGGTGAAGCTGATCCCTGCGACGGCGGAGGACATCTCGGTTGAAACCCATGAGGAATCGCACCTCATCGGGCGAGCGATTCCAGTTTTCTGTTGAAAACGCATACACAGAAAGGTGCGACACCCCCGCCTGGAGTGCTCCAGCAACGACATCGAGTAGCGCGGCCTCCCCTGCCTTGTGCCCCTCCACGCGGGGAAGGCCCCGGGAATTAGCCCATCGTCCATTGCCATCCATCACCAAGGCCACGTGAGCAGGAATCTTGTCCGGGTCCAGTGGCGGAGGCTGCTCGCCTGTCCAATCCACCGGGAGAAAGTCAACGGCGCTCATCGAACAACCTGTCCCGCTGTTCGATCAACATGCGCCAGAGATTTCACATGCCGCTCCAGGTGATACTGCGTGTAGGCCGCAATCAGGCCCGAGACCTGCGATCGTGTAGTCGAGTCAGAGGCCTCCGCAACATCCCACGTCCCCTCCAATAGCGCCAAGAGTAGCTCTTTGGAGCCATCGCGTAAGCGGGGTGAACCAGGAGGAGCTGCTTCATCGGAGACGACACCCCCGAGCGACACCGCAAACGCTCGATGGTCGCCAGAATCACCGGTCACTGCGCACAAGTCCAGGCTCGGCGACCACCCCGACAAAGCCAAAGCCCGCAGAAGGTAGGAGTCAACGATGAGTCCCGAATCGTGGTCTCCCGCAGCAAGCGCTCGCAATCCACCCAGCAATAGCGAGTAGTGGGCTGGCTGGTAATCGTGCTCTGTGAGTTTGTCAGCTGTCTCCACCATCACCATGGCGCAGGTGTATTTCCCATAGTCCTTACCAATTGCTTGGCTATGGGAGCTCAGGGACTCCGCTTGTTGAATAATGTCGAGGCTTTTGCCCTCATAAAACAGGGCATCAACCTGGTTGAAGGGCTCCAGCCTGGCCCCAAACCGAGAAGATGTCTTCCGGATTCCTTTGGCCACCGCGCGGATTTTTCCGCGCGAGCGGCCCAAAAGGGTCACAATCTTGTCGGACTCACCGAGAAGGTGTGTGCGGAGCACAATCGCATCATCTCGGTAGGTAGGCATGCACCTAGTATTCCCTGACGCCGAGGCTTTACGCCTCGGGGCACACGTGAAGCTGTTTAGAGAGCTCCGACGAGTTCCCTGGCGGGTGTTTCGAAACGGAGCGCTCGGTTCACCGCAGACACGATTGCTTTCAGGGATGCGGTGGAGATATCTCCGTCGATTCCCACACCCCACAGTGTCTTTCCATTAACCTCGAGCTCCACATACGCCGCGGCGAGTGCATCGCCACTAGCGCTCAACGTGTGCTCGACGTAGTCGAACAACCGAATCTCCACGCCCTGATCTGCGAGCACCTTCAAGAAAGCAGCAATGGGTCCGTTTCCCTCTGCTGTGGCCTCCATTTGGTCTTCTCCAGAGCGCAGCTTCACCTGCAGGGACACCGATCCATCCATATCACTGGCGGAGCGGGTGGAGAGCAACTCGTAGTGACCCCACTTTGCCTCGGCATCGCTCGCGGGGAGGTACTCGTCTTGGAAGATGGTCCAAATCTGGTCACTAGTGACCTCGCCGCCTTCTGCGTCGGTCTTAGCCTGAACGACCTGAGAGAACTCGATTTGAAGTTTCCTGGGCAAATCGAGTGCGTGATCGGTCTTCAAGAGGTAGGCGACCCCACCTTTCCCGGACTGCGAGTTGACCCGAATAACTGCCTCATAGGTGCGACCCACGTCTTTCGGGTCGATGGGCAGGTAAGGGACAGCCCATTCGAGGTCATTAACCTCGACGCCACGCTCGGCTGCCTCGGCGTCCATCGCTTCGAAGCCTTTCTTGATGGCATCTTGGTGCGACCCACTGAAGGCTGTGTAGACCAAATCCCCGGCCCACGGGCTCCTCTCGTGAACGCTCAATTGGTTGCAGTACTCCGCGGTTCGCTTGATTTCGTCGAGATCACTGAAATCAATTTGCGGGTCAATTCCCTGGGTGAACAGGTTCAAACCCAGTGCCACCAGGTCAACGTTTCCGGTCCGCTCACCATTACCAAAGAGGCAGCCCTCAATGCGGTCTGCCCCGGCCATGTACCCGAGCTCTGCGGCCGCAATAGCGGTGCCTCGATCGTTGTGTGGATGCAGGCTCAGAATGACATTCTCACGGTGATGCAGGTTGCGTGACATCCATTCGATCGAATCCGCATACAGATTCGGAGTCGCCATCTCGACGGTGGCGGGCAAGTTGATGATGACTTTTCGATCGGGAGTAGGCTCCAAAACCTCGAGCACCTGATTACACACGTCGAGTGCAAACTCCAGTTCAGTGCCGGTGTAACTCTCGGGCGAGTACTCGTAGTAAATCTCTGTGCCGGGCACGAGCTGCTCCATCGAGCGACAAATCCTCGCGCCCTCTAGAGCGATATCGATAATCCCCTGTTTGTCAGTACGGAACACCACGTCGCGCTGAAGGGTGCTGGTCGAGTTATACAGGTGAACAATGGCTTTCTTAGCCCCCACGAGAGATTCGTAGGTTCTCTTGATGAGGTGCTCCCTGGCCTGAGTCAACACCTGGATGGTCACGTCATCGGGAATCAGGTTGTCCTCGATGAGCGTACGGACGAAGTCAAAATCAGTTTGCGAAGCAGACGGGAAGCCGACCTCGATCTCTTTGTATCCCATGCGCACGAGGAGTTCGAACATGATCTTCTTGCGCTCTGGGCTCATCGGGTCGATGAGTGCCTGATTGCCATCACGGAGGTCCACAGCGCACCACCGCGGCGCTGTATCGATGACGGCGTCTGGCCAGGTTCGATCCGGCAGTGCCACGGAGAAGTTCTGTGAATACGACCGATACTTATGAATCGGCATGGGTGATGCGGATTGAGTGTTCTTCATGAGCTGTGTCCCTTACGTCTATGGTGAGCGGCCAACGCCGGTGAGCCGCGACGGGGAATGGCCTAGATGGAGGCCCCGGCGCGGCGGGTAAGGAGGAGAAGCTCGTTTCTCACGGATTCAGGGTAACACGGTGCCTCAGGTCTCGCTAGAGACCCAGTTTCGTGATCTTCTTGGCATCACGCTGCCACTCTTTGGAGACCTTCACTTGAATGGAGAGGTACACCTTGTGCCCGAGTAGAGCCTCGATTTCGGCACGCGCCCGAGACCCGATGTCTTTGAGCTTTCCGCCACCTTTTCCGATCATGATGCCTTTTTGACTATCGCGCTCCACCCACAAACTCGCATAAATTTGGTGCAATCCATCCTCCCGCTGACCCATCTCGTCGATGGTGACTGCAATCGAGTGGGGAAGCTCCTCGTTGACGCCCTCCAAGGTCGCTTCACGGATTAGCTCGGCAATACGAACCTCTGTGCTCTGTTCACTGGTGTTCTCCGGCGGATAGAGGGGTTCAGATTCTGGCATCAGGGCAAGAATCTCTCGCACCACCACATCCACCTGCTCGCCGGTGAGAGCGGACACCGGAATGAGTGCCTCCCAGTCGGCCAACTGGTCGACTTCCATCAGTCGGGTGGCGATCTGTTCTTGTGTGGCGTCATCGGTTTTGGTAATCAGCGCGACCTTTCTCGCGCGAGGGTAAGCAGAAATCTCCTGAGCGATAAAGGTGTCGCCGGGGCCCACGGGGTCGGTCGCTGGCACACAGAGCGCAATGACATCCACGTCAGAAAGGATCGACTGCACGAGGTCGTTCAAGCGCTGGCCCAGGAGGGTTCGAGGCCGATGAACACCGGGAGTATCAACAATGATCAGCTGCCCGTTATCTCGATGAACAATGCCTCGAATAGCGTGCCTCGTTGTTTGAGGTTTGGACGACGTGATGGCCACCTTTTCCCCTACAAGAGAGTTCATCAGGGTCGATTTACCGACGTTCGGACGACCCACAAAGCTGACAAATCCCGCCCGGTACTCCTGGGAGCTCATGGCAGCGGCACTTCACCCGTTCTCGCTTGGTCAATCTCAGCTCGGACCGCTTGACGCTCCAGCCAGCTCTCCGTCGGAGAAACGCGAATCCACGCCACGCGCTGATTCCGACCCTCGGGCTGCTCCGCCACCAACACGAGGTCCTCGGTGGATGCGCTCGAGCCTCCTTCGGGCAGTCGTCCAATGAGCTTGGTCAACAGACCCCCCACCGTGTCGACATCCTCTTCTTCGATATCAATGTCGTAGAGATCAGCGAGGTCATCCACGGAGTACTTGGCAGCGACCCGGTAGACGTCGGGCCCTTGCGGATAGATGTCGGCAACTTCGGTGTCGTACTCATCCGAGATATCACCGAGGAGCTCCTCAATGAGGTCCTCCATCGTCACCAAACCAGCGATTCCGCCGTACTCATCGACGACCATGGCCAGGTGGTTTTGCTCCCGTTGCAAGAACCGCAGCGTGTCATCGGCGTCTTTACTCTCGGGGATAAACAGCGCGGGCTTAGCCAGTGTCGCGATGGGTTTCTTCAAGGCCGACGCCGGCTTCTCATGCTTGACTCTCGCCACATCCCGCAAGTAGCAGATACCAATAACCTCGTCGCTGTCCTTACCGATAACGGGCATGCGCGACACACCACGCTCCAAAAAGACCGTCATCACATCATTGATGCTGTCTTCGGCATCGACGGTGATCATGTCTGTGCGAGCCACCATGACTTCTCGAACAATGGTGTCGCCGAAGTCAAACACCGAGTGCAGGAGTTCACGGTCCTCTTCCTCGAGCATGTCGCGCTCGGTGGCCTCATCGACCCAGTTTCTAAACTGATTCTCACTGGTCACCGTCGCGGTCCCGCCAACACCCGGAGTGACGATATTTCCCAGCACAACGAGGCCCTCAGCGAGCGGGCCGACACTCAAGCGAACAGCGCGGACCAAGCCTCCGAAGGTGCGCACCATAAAAGATGCGTTTCTCGCACCCACCGCGCGAGGGCTGGATCCCACCACCACAAAAGACACCCCGGTCACAATGGCGCCCGCGACAAGGAGGACCTGCCACCACTGCGCCAGCCACATCGAGGCCGCGAGCGTAATCAGGACAGCCGCAACAGTGTCGACCACGACACGCACGAAGCGCAAAGCAGTGAGGTGCGCGGGCAAGTCGGCAGCGATTCGATGGAGCGCTTGCGGTTTGCGCTTGGTGGACGCCTCCTCAATCAGATCGTTTTTGCCCACGGATGAAAAAGCGGAGTCAATCGCGGTGAGGAGACCACCCAGCACGATCAGCACGAGAGCGATGAGAACGAAAGCGAGAGCCATTAGCGACCGTCCCCGAAGGACCGCAAAATCTCACCCTGTAAAGAGAACATCTCTTTTTCTTCCTCGGGCTCAGCGTGATCAAATCCGAGGAGGTGCAGCATTCCATGCACGGTGAGCAGATGTAGCTCATCCATCACAGAATGCCCTGCAGCTTCCGCCTGCTTCTGGGCCACCGTGGGACAGAGCACAATATCGCCCAGAATGCCCTCAGCAGCGTCGTCTCCCTCGAGTCCCGGCCTGAGTTCATCCATCGGGAAGCTCAAGACGTCAGTGGGGCCAGGCTCGTCCATCCATTGGAGGTGGAGATCAGCCATGGCATTTTCATCAACGAGAACAATGGCCACATCGGCATCGGGGTGAACTTTCATCGAGGCCATTGCATGCATCGTTACTGCTTGGAGGGACTCCTCGTCCACAGCGAAGCCGGACTCGTTCGTGAGTTCAACGGACACGCTTGGGCCTTTGCGCTGATTCGTGCCTGGCGTATGCATCAACTATCTCGGAGACCAGAGAGTGTCGAACGACATCTTTCGCCGTGAGGTACTCGAAATGGATGTCGTCGAGGTCTTCGAGAATGCCTCCGACGAGTTTCAGGCCGCTCGTGCCTCCGGGCAGGTCGATCTGGGTGACGTCTCCGGTGATGACCATCTTGGAACCAAAGCCCAAGCGGGTAAGAAACATCTTCATTTGTTCCGGGGAGGTGTTCTGGGCTTCATCGAGGATGATGAAGGACGAGTTGAGCGTGCGGCCACGCATATACGCCAAGGGGGCGACCTCAACTGTGCCGCTAGCCAAGAGCTTTGGAATGAGGTCGGGGTCCATCATTTCGTGAAGAGCATCAAACAGGGGGCGCAAATACGGGTCGATCTTGTCGGTCAGCGTCCCCGGCAAAAAGCCCAGTCGCTCCCCCGCCTCCACGGCCGGGCGGGTCAAGATAATGCGATCCACTTCCTTGCGCTCCAGCGCCGCAACGGCTTTTGCCATCGCCAAATAGGTCTTACCCGTGCCGGCTGGCCCCACACCAAACACGATGGTGTTCTGCGTGATGGCATCGACATAGCTCTTTTGTCCGAGTGTTTTGGGCCGAATGGTGTGGCCCCGAGTGGACAGGATGGGTTCGGTGAGGAAACCGGAAGCTTTCTTCCCGGTCGAATGCTGGATATCCGCGACTGTGGCGACATCTCTGGCCCCGAGATCGACTCCCTCGCGGGCCATCTGAACGAGGTCGCTCACGAGTTGGTGGGCGCGCTCGACATCCGCCTCAGCCCCCGACAACGTAATGGCATTTCCTCGCGCAACAACGACCACACCGGGGCACTCTGCCTCAACTTGGGACAACACCCGGTCATGGACACCAAGAACGCGAATCATCGCGACGTCGTCAACATCCACCGTGACGGACACAGAATTCTGCGATTTAGCCGGCAAGTGAATCCTCTTCGAGGCCCCCAGCGAGCACATGGGCATGAACATGGAACACGGTCTGCCCACCCCCTACACCGGTGTTGAAGACAAGACGGAAATCACCATCGGCGTGCTCGGCGGCCAAGTCGCCTGCCACTTGCACCATCTCCTGAAGCAACTCCGGATCGCCAGCGGCGAGCTCTCTCACATCCCGATACGCATCAGTCTTGGGAACAACGAGAAGGTGGACCGGTGCTTTCGGCGCAATATCGCGCAGAGCGATGATGCGATCGTTCTGAAACACGATATCCGCGGGAATTTCTCCCGCAATAATGCGCGAGAAAATCGATGGCTCACTCATGGCACCCAGTCTAGAACTTGGGATGCGGGGGCGCACTCCGCTCTCACCAACGCCCCAGGGAGCTGTTAAGCAACGCGAGCGCCGCGGGTCCAGCACTCGAAGTTCTCAGCACAGTCGAGCCCAACTTCCAGGCGGTGGCGCCCGCTTCGATCAGAAGTTCACGCTCGGCAGGGTCTACTCCCCCCTCTGGCCCCACAATGACCACTACTGGCTTCCCCGTCGGCGGGGTGTAGGACGAGAGAGCTTCAGGGGCGTCCGGGTCGAGCACGAGGAGCTCGTGCGACCCGCCCAGTTGTGCAAGGTACTTCGTGGAAACCACAGTGTCCACTCGGGGTACCCATGCGCGAAGAGCCTGTTTGGAGGCTTCCGCAGCAATTTTGCTCCAGCGCGCGACGCCTTTCGTGACTTTATCCCCCCGCCACTGCGAGACACTTCGCTGAGCCTGCCAGGGGATGATTCGATCCACGCCGAGCTCAGTGCAGGTCTGCAGGGCTAACTCGTCTCGGTCACCTTTCGCGAGCGCCTGAACCAACCATATTTCCGTCGTGGGGCGGGGATGAAAGGTAGTGCTGCGCACGTCCACGACTATTTCCTGAGGACTCACCGTCGTGGCGGAGGCCCTCGCGAGGGTCCCCTCCCCGTCACCGATAAGGATGTCTTCACCTACCCCCAGACGACTCACTACAGCCGCGTGACGAGCTTCTTCTCCCACAAGACGGGCGCTCGAGCCCTCCACCGGGGTCTCTCCGGTTGGCAGGTAGTAGAGGTGGGCCACCGACCTAGCCTCCGAAGAGACGGTCGCGGAATTTCTGGAACACACCCTGCTGCGCCCCAGCCAACGTGGGCGGAGCCGGTTTGCGCAGGGCGCGCAACTTCTGGACCAAATCAGACTCTTTGGCGCTCAGTTTTGCTGGGGTCAGCACTTGAACACCGAGTCGTAGGTCTCCTCGTCCATTACCGCGCAGTTTCGTCACACCGCGACCCTTCACGGTGATGATGTCAGCGCTCTGTGTTCCAGGCTTCACCTGGACCTGAACATCGCCATCGAGTGCGGGCAGTGTGACTTCGGTGCCTTCGATGGCATCGAGGACATCGACCTCAATGGTGGCAATGATGTCATCGCCGGAGCGGGAGAAAATCTTGTCGCCGCGAACGGTGAACTCCAGATAGAGATCACCCGAGGGTCCGCCACCGTGCCCGACTTCCCCTTGACCGGGGAGGTGAATGCGTTGTCCTGTTTCGATACCACCGGGAATATCAACGGACAGCGACCGGGTTGCTCGGACACGACCCTGACCGGCACACGTGGGACAGGGTGAATCAATGACCTCACCAAAGCCTCGACAGCTACCACAGGGGCTTTGCGTCACCATGTTGCCGAGTACCGAGCGCACCGTCCGCTGCAGAGACCCGCTACCGCCGCAGATATCACAACGGCGAGGCTGTGTGCCAGGCGAGGCACACGAGCCCTCGCACGATTCACAGACGACGGCGGTGTCCACCTCAAGTGTCTGGGTAACACCGAAGATGACGTCTTTGAGATCCACATCCACTCGAATAAGCGCATCCTGGCCGCGTTCCTTGCGTGAACGCGGACCCCTCTGGCCTCCGCCTTGCCCAAAGAACGTCTCAAAGATGTCCCCGAATGGCCCAAATCCACCGAAACCGGCTTGACCACCCATGTCGTAGTTGGCGCGCTGCTCGGGGTCGGAGAGCACGTCATATGCGTGGGAGACGAGTTTGAAGCGCTCCTCGGCGTCCTCCGAGTCATTGACATCGGGGTGGAGCTGCCTGGCTAACTTCCGATAGGCCTTCTTGATGTCTTCCGCACTGGCGTCTCGGCTCACGCCAAGGACCTCGTAGTGATCCGCACTCACGCTTTAAGCTCTTTCCGATTCTTGGTCACCGAGCAACCGCGAGAGATAGCTCGCCACAGCGCGAACAGCGGTCATGTTGCTCGAGTAATCCATTCGAGTGGGTCCCACCACACCTAGGGTGGCTCGGTGGTCCGACCCCGACTGGTAAGCGGAGGCAAGGACCGCGGTTTCCGCAAAAGGTCCTTCGTTTTCCCGACCGATGCGAGCCTGGACCTCCTCTGATTCCCATTTCATTTCGGTGAAGAGTTTGAGCAGGGTCACTTGCTGCTCGATAGCTTCTAAAACCGGGTAGACCGAGGAAGAGAAATCGTGTTCACCGCGCACCAGATTCGCAGCACCCGCCATCATCAAGCGATCCGACCGGTGCCCCTCCACCGCGTGACGTAACGCCTCCGCAAGTGCCTCCATGAGGTCACGGCGCTGCGGTGACACGGTGGAGGACAGTGCCGAGAGCTTGTCCGGCAACTGGGCGAGGGACATACCCACGAGCTGAGCGTTCAAATGAGCTCGGAGTTCGGCGACAACTTCGTCATCGAGCTCCCGCGGACATTCCACGATGTTTTGGTCGACCGATCCACCATCGGTGATTAGCACGGTCATCACCCGGTGGGTACCCATCGGCAACAATTCGACGTGACGCACGGTAGCCACACTCAAGCTGGGGTACTGCAAAATCGCGACCTGGTTGGTCAATTGCGACAGAAGCCGGACTGTCCTGGTGAGTGTGTCATCGAGGTCGGCCGATTCGCTCAAAAACTGTTCGATGGCCCGGCGTTGGGCGGGAGTGAGAGGCTTAATGCCCGCCAACTGATCCACGAATACCCGATAACCCTTATCGGTGGGAATACGGCCCGCCGACGTGTGGGGAGCTGTGATCAGCTCTTCTTCTTCCAGGAGCGCCATATCGTTGCGAATGGTTGCCGCGGACACCCCAAAACCATGGCGATCGGCGATGGCCTTCGACGCAACGGGCTCTTTCGAGTCGATGTAGTCCTGGACGATGACTCGCAGCACTTCAAGGGCGCGATCGGAGACCATAGGCGCAACACCTCCTCGGGAAAACTGGCAGTCGGGCTGGTTGATTGCTAATAGTAGCGAGGATGGCTTAGCGAGGGCTCTCAGTGAGCTCGCGCGCGAGAAAATCTGCGACGAGCCTGCCTTTTTGGGTTGCGACCACTCGTCCAGCAAGGAGCTCTTCTCCGTCAATCAGACCGCGTGAAACCCATTGCGCAAGGAGTGGCCGGTGCTCTTGAGTCACCAGGCTGGCATCAAGACCCTCGCGCACCCGAATACCCAACAACACACGCTCCATCTCGACCGCACTATCACTCAGCACTTCCCGAGCATGAGCCGGTGAGATTCCCTGGCTCATACGTGAGGCGTACGCGCGGGGGTGTTTGACGTTCCACCAGCGGACTCCGCCAACATGAGAGTGCGCTCCTGGTCCCACACCCCACCAGTCCTGTGAGGTCCAGTAGGCGAGGTTATGGCGAGACACGTGATCTGGAGTTTTTGCCCAATTACTTACCTCGTACCAGGAGTACCCCGCGTCGACTAAGAGGTCATCTGTCAGCGCATACATCTCAGCCTGAGCGTCATCCTCTGGCGCAGCCAGCTCACCGCGAGAAATGCGCGCAGCAAGCGCTGTGCCCTTCTCCACGATGAGGGCATAGGCAGACACATGATCGGGCTCCAACTCGAGAGCTGACTCCACCGTCGAGCGCCAACTCTCCAGACTCTCCCCCGGGGTTCCGTAGATGAGGTCCACCGATACCTGCAAGCCAGCCTGTTTGGCGGAATGAACCACAGAGGGAACTCGGTCGGGATCATGGGTTCGATCGAGTGTGGCGAGAACTTGAGTATCAAACGATTGGACTCCGAAAGACACACGGGTGACCCCCGCTGAAGCCAATGCCTCCAGATCGTCAGAGCTCACGCTGTCGGGGTTAGCCTCCACGGTGACCTCAGCATCATCGGTTACCCCGACGACGTCTCTCGCGTGATGGAGCATGTCGATAAGCGGTTCTGGTCCTACAAGAGTGGGGGTTCCACCACCAAAGAAGATGGTTGAGAGCGGGCGTGCAGGTACTCCCGATTCGCTCAGAACACGCGCCGCGAAGTCCACCTCGGCTTTGGCGTGAGATGGATAGTCCCGCTGAGAGGCACCCTCCAGCTCGGTTGCGGTGTAGGTGTTGAAATCGCAATACCCGCAACGCACCGCACAGAAGGGCACGTGGAGATAGAGCCCGAAATCTCGAGACTCTGCCTGGTATGCCGCCGAAGCGGGGAGTGTGCCCTCGGGTGGAGCGCTCTCCCCCTCAGGAAGCGCACTAGGTGCCATTGACCGTCCAGATCACATCCATGCGAACCAACATCACCGCGATGGAACCAGCGAGCAGACCGAGCATCACATTGGACATCATCGAGCGCTCGACAAGCGCCCACACCGCACCAGCAATCACCATCAAGAAGGCAGTCACCAAATACATCCAGAACTCCAGAAGGCTTCCCGTTGGTGAGTTCCCCAGTGCC
This sequence comes from Pontimonas sp., assembly GCA_049460875.1. GTDB lineage: Bacteria > Actinomycetota > Actinomycetes > Actinomycetales > Microbacteriaceae > Pontimonas. The sequence goes on along the minus strand of JBMUEW010000008.1, from coordinate 5,553 downwards.
GGTTGAAAAACAGCAACAATCATCTGCACTAGAAGCAGTACTCCCAGCAGCACGATTGATCCCAGCGTGTAGTCATTCGGGGTTCGTTTGGCGATAGCAAACCCCACCGCCAGAAAACCTGCCAGTATCGCGACACCGAGTTGGAGCCAGTACAGCCACTCGATCACCGGTCACACCTCGTTATCGCTCAGAGTCGGGAACTCCCATCAGAATACGGCTGCGACCCTGCGAAGACTCCAGAATTGCTATCAGCTTGCCACTGTCTCCCTCGATTGCGGCTACGGGACCACTCTGTGACCAACCCTCTGTTCGGATGGGCCGCCCGTGACTGATGTCGAGAGCCTCCTGGGGAGACAGAGTCACGACGGGCATCACTCTGCCAGCTACTTCGGCAAGTCCCATGATCTGAGATTCCGCGACATCCTCGGGTGCTATTGCATGGTGAACGTCGAATGGCCCCACTCGCGTTCGTCGCAGAGCAACCAGGTGTCCGCCCACGCCGAGAGCTCGTCCGATATCCCGTGCCAAAGCCCGAATGTACGTCCCCGACGAGCAATCCACGACCAGTTCAACGTCGCAGTACCCCTCGCCCCTGGTGATGGGCCCCGCCTCGAGGCGGGTAATCGATACTGGGCGACTCTGGAGCTCGACTTCTTGTCCGGATCGAGCCAGGTCGTACGCGCGCTTTCCCTCCACCTTGATTGCGCTATACGTGCTGGGAACCTGGTCAATCTCGCCTCGGAACTGATCGAGAATCCCCAGAACGCTCTGGTCTGTGAGCGTTTCGAGCGACGGCGATCCCTCGCCGACTCTCTCACCCTCGGCGTCATCGGTGGTGGTCTCATAACCCAGGCGCATCACCGCGGTATAGGACTTGTCGAGTCCCACGAGATAGGTCAAGAGCCTGGTGCCGGCATTGACTCCTAAGACCAGAAGCCCGGTCGCAGCAGGATCAAGCGTCCCTGCGTGACCCACTTTCTTGGTCCCGAGGGCTTTTCTCACCCGGGCAACCGCGCCGTGCGAGCTCAGACCCCAGGGCTTATCGACGAGGACAATCCCCGATGCCATGAGTTATCCCAGCGCCTTGGTGTGCCACACCGTTTTCGTCTCGGTGAACGCGACAATGCGCTCGAGGCTGCGGGCCGGAATTCCCACGGTGGGCGGCACGACCCGTTTCAGAGTTTCCGCGGCATCGCTCTGCCACGCAACCCAGTCCGATGCGGAACCTCCCGAAAGATCAAGTGCGTTCACATCGGCGTGAGCAGCCAACCACGGCATGAGGGGCTCGGGATCGCCGGTCAGAATGTTCACAACGCCCGCAGGAACATCGCTGGTAGCAAGTACCTCAGCAAAACTAATTGCCGACAGAGGCTGAGTCGGATGCGCGAGGAGCACCGTCGCATTACCGCTGGTCATAATGGGGGCGAGGACAGCACTCAAACCCAAGAGGCTCTCACCCTTCGCTCCTGCGGGCGCAAGAGCCACCACAACCCCGGTTGCTTCCGGTGTCGAGAGATTGAAATAGGGGCCAGCCACCGGGTTACCGTTTCCGGCCACTTGGGCGTACTTGTCGGCAAAACCGGCGTACCACACCCAGGTGTCGATGGCGTGCTCAACCTGGCGAGCGGCAGCTTGAGCATTAACACCTTCGCTAGCTCGGATTTCATCGACGAACTGATCGCGTCGACCTTCGAGCACCTCCGCAATGCGATAGAGAATCTGCCCACGGTTGTATGCAGTGAGGCCCGCAAAGCCCGCCTGCGCCGAGCGCGCTGACGCGACCGCGTCTCGAGCGTCTTTTCTGCTCGCTTTGGCCGCATTGGCCAGGAATTTACCCTGGGGAGTGACCACCTCAAAGGTATGACCGCTCTCCGAGCGGGGAAACTTCCCCCCGATGTAGAGCTTGTAGGTCTTGGGAATGGAGAGCCTGGCCATCATCGACCACCTTTCGTCCAGCCTGAGGATTCGAGGTAGGGGAAGAGGCCCTGTCGGCCTCCCTCTCTGCCGTATCCCGACTCTTTGTAACCGCCGAAGGGGCTCGCGGGGTCGAATTTGTTGAAGGTATTGGCCCAAATGACGCCCGCGCGAAGCTTGTCCGCAATGGCGAGCATGCGTGAAGCCTTCTCCGTCCAGATCCCTGCGCTCAGGCCATACGGCGTGTTGTTGGCTTTTGCCACTGCTTCGTCGGGAGTCCTAAAGGTCATCACCGAGAGCACCGGACCAAATATCTCCTCACGAGCAATGCGATGGCTGGTGTGAACATCGGTGAAGACAGTCGGCGGGAACCAGAAACCTTTGGAGGGAATCTCGCATGCCGCACTCCAGCGATGTGCTCCCTCATCGTCCCCGCTGTTCGCGAGCTCGGTAATGCGGGCTAACTGGGCTTTCGAATTGACCGCACCGATATCCGTGTTTTTGTCCAGCGGATCTCCTAAGCGCAAGGTTGAGAGACGTCGTTGCAACCGTGAGACCACATCATCATGGATGTTCTCTTGCACCAACAGCCTCGACCCGGCGCAGCACACATGCCCCTGGTTGAAGAAAATGCCGCTGACAACACCTTCAATGGCTTGGTCGATAGCGGCATCCTCGAAAATAATGTTCGCTCCCTTACCGCCTAGCTCCAGGGTGACCCTTGTCGATGATCCTGCGAGCGTTTGGGCGATACGGCGACCCACCGGGGTGGAACCGGTGAAAGCGACTTTGTTGATATCCGGGTGAGCCACGAGTGCGGCACCGGTTTTTCCAGCGCCGGTCACGATGTTCACCACACCAGCGGGTAGCTCAGCCTGCTGACAGATTTCGGCGAACAGGAGCGCGGTCAGAGGTGTCGTTTCAGCCGGCTTCAACACCACGGTGTTGCCGGCTGCTAATGCTGGTGCAATCTTCCACGCCAACATAAGGAGCGGGAAGTTCCAGGGAATAATCTGCGCTGCGACGCCGAGTGCCTGGGGGTTGGGGCCCAGACCCGCATACTCAAGCTTGTCGGCCCATCCCGCGTAGTAGAAAAACCAGGCTGCCACCAAGGGGATGTCGACGTCCCTTGTCTCACGAATGGGTTTCCCATTGTCAAGGGACTCCGCAACGGCGAGTTCCCGCGAGCGCTCCTGCAAAATGCGGGCGATGCGGAAAAGATACTTCCCTCTCTCGCTTCCCGACATTCGAGACCAGGTCTTGTCATACGCTTTCCGCGCGGCCGCCACGGCCCGGTCGATATCTGCCTCGGTCGCCTCCGCCACTGTCGTAATCGCTTTTTCGGTGGAGGGGGAAATGGTCGCGAAACTCGAGCCGTGTCCGTCGACAAATTCGCCCCCGATGAAGAGCCCGTAGCTCTTCTGGAGGTTCAGAATGGCCGTTGACTCAGGGGCAGGCGCATAGTCAAGGAAACTCATCGTTAGTCCACGCTCACATAGTCGGGGCCACTGTAGTGACCGGTTATCATCTTCTGGCGTTGCATCACCACGTCGTTGAGCAAACTGGAAGCACCGAAGCGGAAGAGGTCAGGAGTGAGCCACTCTTCTCCTACGGTTTCCGCTACCGCCACCAAATAGCGCAGTGCGTCCTTGCTGGCACGAATCCCCCCCGCGGGCTTCATCCCGATCTGTTCTCCTGTCATCGCATGCCAGTCGCGAATGACCTCCAGCATGGTGGTGGTGACGGGAAGGGTCGCGGCGGGTTGGACCTTACCTGTGGAGGTCTTAATGAAGTCGGCGCCTGCCAGGATGGCCAGCCAACTGGCCCTGCGCACGTTATCCAGAGTGGCCAACTCGCCTGTTTCCAGAATCACTTTCAAATGGGCGTAACTGCCATCGGGTCTCTTACACGCTTCTTTGACCTGAACTATCTGGTCGAACACCAAGCTCACCTTGCCTGCCAAGAAAGCGCCTCGATCGATAACCATGTCGATTTCATCGGCACCCTCAGCGACTGCGAATTCGGTATCCAAGATTTTTACGGGAAGACTGGCTCGCCCACTCGGGAAAGCGGTCGCAACAGCCGCCACCGACACCCCGTCGGGACGCTGAGAGATGTGCCAGTCGCCCAGCGCAGCCTTGGTTTCGGCGACCATGTCCCCATACACACACACCGCAGCAACACTGGGGGCGCTCAGATCGAGCGGGTCTGGCATGGTGGCTTTCTTCGCAAGGGTTCGTACCTTGCCGGGAGTGTCAGCACCTTCCAATGTGGTGAGGTCGACCATCGAGATGATGGTGTTGAGCCCCCAAATTTTCGACGAGGTTTTGATCGAGCGGGTATTGAATCCGGCCGCTCTCGCCTCAGCGCCGACCGTGTCGACGCCGGGAATTCCCTCGAGAAAACGCTTCAACGCTTTCTCTGTCGGGCTACCTCCCAAGACGGTCTGCGACCGCGGGGTGTGGTGGACTGCGGGAACTCGGGTCATGACGACTCCCTCCGGTTCTGGGCACTAGTCAACAGGAACTGGGCGGTGCCTTCGTCGGTGATCATGACCGTTGCCAGGTGATTCTTGGCAATAGCGAGGGCAACATCGTGTTTGTCAGAACCGTGAACCACCGCAATGCTCCGAGCAGCACGAGAGAGAACCTCCAAGGGTAGCCCCAGGGTTCGACGGTCCAATGCTTCGTCGGCAATTTTCCCGTCAGCCGTGATGTAGCGACCCCAGAGGTCCCCCACCGCACCGAGTTTCTGGAGCCGCGCGATGTCTTCTCGGTCGATATATCCGGATTGAATATGAATACTGACCTCCGAGGTGGGTCCGGCGCTAAAGAGAAAGGTGTCACACTCCTCTGCTTGCCGTAAGACCCCAGCGACACCTTTGTCACGCTCAAGCACGAGCTTGGTTTCCTCGCGCTCCACAATGGCCGGAGTGGGAAGCAGTGTGACGGTGCCGCCAGCCTTATGGGCAATCATGGTCGCCGTCGCAGAGGCTAAGCCTGGCTGCGCACTATGGCTGACACCACCGTTGACCTGGACAACAGAGAGTGAGGTCGCCCAACGATCGGGCAGCATCTGTGCCACACGGTGAAGGGTCTTTCCCCAGCTCACACCTAAGCGGTGCGTTCGAGGCCTCATCGCGACGAGGTAATCCGCGGCGGCTCTGGCGACCCGTTCAGCGAGAGCGTCCGGATCATCGTGGGGGACAACCACGCAGGCATCGAAGCCGAAGGCCTCGATCAGTTCGTGCTCCATTCCCAATCGCCTGGCCTGCGGGTGCACTATTTCGATGCGAATCACACCCTGAGCTTTTGCCTCAGCAAGCAATCGACCCACCTTCCAGCGGGTAATCCCCAAAAGCGACCCGATCTGATCTTGGGTCTTGTCTTCTTGGTAATAGAGCTCCGCTGCGCGCACGGCGAGCAGGTCATCATCCACAGTGGAGCGGGTGGGCATGGTGCCAGACTAGGGGCACCCTGGCGACAAAACAACATATGTTGCTCTTTTTGCTCAGATGAGCATCAACGGTGAGGGGCAAGCTCCTTGTCCACGTTCTGCTCCTTACCCAATATCAACATCGCGGGTAGAGACACCAGGCTGAGAGCCAAAAGGCCTAAGAGGCTTGAAGTCCACTGCCCT
>JBMUEW010000007.1:0-35005 GCA_049460875.1 Pontimonas sp. | reverse complement strand
GGCACCCCGCTGTTCATGGAATACAAGGGCCGCAAGGTCGCCGACGTCTAAGGTGCCAGAGGGAATGGACAAGGCCTCCGAGGCTTTGGACCCCAGCACTTTGCTCACCGCGGTGGGCGTTGAACTCTCGCCGGAGATCCTCCAGCAAGCGCTCACCCATTCGTCCTATGCCTATGAGCAGGGCGGTCTCGATAACGAGCGTCTCGAGTTCCTCGGTGACTCCGTGGTCGGCCAAGCGATTACCGCAGCGCTCTACCACCAGTTTCCTGACCTGCCCGAGGGCGAGCTCGCGAAGCGTCGGGCCAGCATCGTCTCCACCGGCGCCCTCGCCGAGGTTGCGCGCGGCATCAAGCTCGGCGACTACCTGCGCTTGGGTCGGGGCGAGGAGTTGACCGGGGGCCGGGAGAAACCGTCCTTGCTCGCTGATGCTCTGGAGGCTCTGGTGGGCGCCATTTTTCTCGATAAAGGACCCCAGGCCGCCCACGATGCGGTCCACCGCTTGATGGGTGATTTGGTGCAGCGCGCCGATGAGCTGCGAGAGTCCAGTGACCCCAAAACCGCTCTCCAGGAATGGGCGGCAGCGAACGGGCAGGGTGTTCCGAAATACAACATCACCGATGCCGGACCCGATCATCAGAAGGTGTTCACCGCGGATGTGTTCCTCGATGGGCACGATCGCTCCAGCACCGCGGTGGGACACGGAACGGGTAGTTCGAAGAAAGCGGCCGAACTCGCGGCTGCTCAAGCGGCTCTCGACTCGTTGCGGGGGTCAAGCCCCAGCGATGCCTGAGCTTCCCGAAGTCGAGGTCGTCCGGGCTGGCCTCGAGCCAGCGCTTGTCGGGGCGCGTATTGAACGGGTGGAGGTTCTCGAGCCGCGGAGCCTGAAGCGACATCCGGGGCCACCCGAAGATTTTGTGCACAGGCTCGAGGGCAGCGTCGTGGAGGCTGCGATCCGTCGAGGGAAGTTTCTGTGGTTTCCGCTTCGGGGTAGGGAGGAAGCGCTGGTCACACACCTGGGCATGAGCGGTCAGGTGCTTCTAGGAGATGGCGACTCCGACTTTGGGCCCCTGCTTCGGATCCGATTCGAGATCACCTCTGCTGCGGGCGAAGCACTCGTGATGGGATTTGTGGACCAACGCATTTTTGGTTCGATGGCCATCGATGAGCTCATTGCCTGCCCCGATGGTGACCCCGCGGGGAGGGGCTCGAGTGACAGGAGAATTCCCCGCTCTGTTGCGCATATCGCGAGAGATCCCCTCGATCCAGCTTTTGACGATGGTGCTTTTTCGAGGGCGCTTCGGGCAAAAAACACCGAGGTAAAGAGGGCTCTTCTCGATCAGAACCTGATCAGTGGAATCGGCAACATTTACGCCGATGAAGCACTCTGGGGTGCGAAGCTGCATTACCTGACTCCCACGAAGCGGCTGCGCCCCGCAACGGTCCGGGAGCTCTTGGCGGAGATTCGAGCGGTGTTGACCAAAGCTCTCGTCGAAGGTGGAACGAGTTTCGATAGCCAGTATGTGAACGTTAACGGTCAAGCGGGCTACTTTGCGCACTCCCTCCACGCCTATGGCAGGCAGGGAACCCCGTGTGATCGATGCGGGGCCATTATGCGTCGCGAGCCCTTCATGAACCGGTCCTCCCACCGGTGTCCCTCCTGCCAAAGGACACCCCGGAAGCGGTAGGTTTGAGGGTGATAACAGCACACTCGAGATAGTGGTCGTGAAAGGGCGGTGGGCAGGTGCATCTGAAGTCCCTCACCCTTAAGGGATTCAAATCTTTTGCCCAACCCACCACGTTCGAGTTCGAACCCGGCGTCACCTGCGTCGTGGGGCCCAATGGTTCGGGGAAATCCAACGTCGTCGACGCTCTGGCCTGGGTCATGGGGGAGCAGGGTGCAAAAACCTTGCGCGGTGGATCCATGGAGGATGTCATTTTCGCGGGGACTGCGAATAAAGCGCCGCTCGGTCGAGCAGAGGTCACCCTCACCATTGACAACTCTGATGGCGCGCTGCCCATCGACTACAGCGAAGTCACCATCTCGAGAACTCTGTTTCGCAACGGTGGCAGTGAATACGCCATCAACAAGGAGCCCTGTCGGCTCCTCGATGTCCAGGAACTCCTGAGTGATAGTGGCCTGGGTCGAGAAATGCACGTCATTGTCGGTCAAGGCCAACTCGACCAGATTTTGCACGCGAGCCCCGAAGACCGCAGACGCTTCATCGAGGAAGCAGCGGGAATCCTCAAACACCGCCGTCGCAAAGAGAAGACCACGCGCAAACTCGAGTCGATGGAGGCCAACCTCACCCGCTTGAACGATCTCGCGGGGGAGATTCGTCGCCAACTCAGACCACTGGGCCGGCAAGCAGAAATCGCCCAACAAGCCCAAGGGATTCAGGCCATTGTTCGAGACGCAAAAGCCCGCGTTCTCGCCGATGACCTGGTGGGGCTTTCCAGCGCTCTGGACTCGTTCCACCAGAGCGAAAAGGAGCGCAGCACCGAGCGCGCCACCTTGCAGGAACAACTCGAGGGGTATCGACGTCGCATCTCGCAACTCGAATCGGGTGTCAACGACGTCGAGCTCGATACCGCACGGAGCATCGATTTCTCTCTCCGTCGAGTCCAGGAGCGCCTCCAAGCACTCCACTCTCTGGCCAGCGAGCGAGCAGACAGCGGTGACGAGGGTCCAGACGAGGTCATCTCCTCTGGGGTGACACCCGAGATGATGTCCCAGGCCGAGAGCGACAGAGACAGCGCTATTGCCCAGATGGCGACCCAGGAGAGCACGGTGGGAGAAATCTCTGCTCGCCTGGCCACGGCGCGGGCCTCCCTGAGTGCTCTTGATGAGGACGTGGTGGCAGCGAGCGCTGCGGTGGAGCAGTGGGATCAGGACTTACGGCGCGCCCAATCCCAGGTGGAGGTCCAGACCTCCCGGGTGGACACCGCCTCAGCCGATGTGGAGCGCCAGAAGACGGCCCTGCGAAGCGCGACAGATCGCGCCAGGGACGCCGAGGACGCGCTCCGAGACCTCGAAGGCTCCAACGACCAGGCGCCCGATACGGTCGCGGAAGCTCTGGAGAAGGCTCTGGCAGAGGCGCAAGACGAGTTGACTCGGGCCGAAACGACAGAGACAGAGACCCGCAACGCCCTTCACGCGACCGAGCGTGAACGCGAAGCCCTCGCTGCGACCGTCTCTGCCCTCGAGCTCGCACTGCGCAGCGAATCGGATGGCTCTGAGGTGAGTACTCTCCCCGGCGTGACCGGCAGTGTGTCGGATTCCTTGCGTGTCACCACAGGCTTCGAGACGGCCATTGCTCGAGCGCTGGGATCCCTCGCGGATGCCCACCTGGTGGCCTCCAAGAAAGATGCCCTCGGGGTCATCTCCGCGCGCGCGAACTCGCAGGGCCGCATGGAACTCGTCATAGCCGAGGGCGCGACAGTTACCGCGAGTGACATCGCGGGTCTCACATCGGCTCTGGATGTCGTCGACGGGCCAGCAGGCGTGTTGGCGCTGCTGGCGCACACGTTCATTGCCGACGACATCGCCGCCGTGGAATCTGCCTGGAGCACAGTACCCGAGGGAATGACCGTGGTCACCAAGGACGGCGACGTCTTTAGCGATCAGGTCGTTCGGACCGGAACTGGTGAAGCTCAGAGTCGGCTCGAGCTCGCAGCGCAACGCGATTCCACGAAGACCGCCCTCGACGCACTCTCCACCGAACTCGAGCGCCTCGCCTTTGAGGCCGAGCAGGCTAAAGCGAAGCGGGTGGCAGCGGCCGAGGCAGTCACGGTGGCACTGGGTGAGCTACGAGGCGCCGATGCCTCCCGCGCGGAGTTTGGTGAACAGGTGTCCAGGGCTAGAGCGTCGCTCGATGCCGCCCAGCAAGAGATCACTCGACTCGAGCAGGCGCTTGCCGAATCCGAAGCAGCCCTCGCCACCGCCACCGGTGACCTTCAGGCGAGCATTCAGGCGTTGGAGGATTTCCAGAAGACAGAGCGACCCGGTGTGGATGAGACTAAGCGCCTCGAAGCGCGAGCTCTCGTTGACTCGATTGCTGCCGAAGAAGTCGAAGCCCGCATCGCTTTGGAGGCAGCGAGGCAACGTGCCAGCTCGTTGGGTGAGCAGGTGGAGGCGCTTGTGGCCCGAGTCAAGCAAGAAGAGATGGCTCGGGAGCGCGAACAGGCTCGTCACCTGGAGCGGATGCGCAAAGCGAAGAGAGCTGCCGAAGTGTTGAGTCTGATGCCTCCAGTCATGGAGATCACTGCGCGAAGCGTGGAGGAATCAGGAAACGCCTTGGTCCAGGCCGAAGCAGCCCGACAGGCTTCCCATCAGGAACTGTTGGCTCTGCGGGAGAGTGAGTCTTCGGTGCGGGAGCGCTTAGCCACCATTACCGATTCGGTGCACTCTCTCGAGATGCAGGTGTATGAAAAGAAACTTCAGCGCACCACGTTGCTCGAGCGCGCCATGGAAGAGCTAGGCCTCGATGAGGAGGCATTGCTCTCCGAGTACTCACCCGACCAGCCTGTTCCGCCCGATGGGTCCGAAGAGGGTGCAGAGGCTAAGCCCTTTGTCCGAGCGGAACAGGAAGCGAGGCTCAAGAAAGCCGAGCGAAGCCTCGACCAGTTGGGACGCGTTAACCCTCTTGCGCTGGAAGAGTTTGAGGCACTGGAGTCCCGCCACACGTTCTTGACCGAGCAGCTCGCTGATTTGAAGAAAACGCGAGCCGACTTGGAAGCCATCATGGCCGAGCTCGACGAAACGATGCACACCATTTTCGCCGAAGCCTTCGCCGATACGCAGAAGGCGTTTGATGAGGTGTTCCCAGTGTTGTTCCCCGGCGGGTCAGGGTCGCTCAAACTCACTGACCCGGGTGATCTTCTGACCACCGGTATCGATGTGGCCGTCAAGCCGGCGGGGAAGAAAATCGAGCGTCTGTCGCTGCTCTCAGGTGGGGAGCGCTCGCTCGCCGCAGTGGCCCTCCTCATCGCAATATTCAAGGCTCGCCCGAGCCCCTTCTACATCCTCGATGAGGTGGAGGCTGCTCTCGATGATTCCAACCTGGGTCGCCTACTGGGTGTCATCGAGTCGCTGCGCAATGATTCCCAGTTGATCATCATCACCCACCAAAAGCGCACCATGGAGATTGCTGACGCGCTCTATGGTGTCTCGATGCGCAAGGACGGCGTGAGCGCCGTCGTCGGACAGCGGGTCAAGGAGGCTGAGGCTCCCGCCGCTTAGGGCGCGAGTACTCTGGAGCTATGGGCACGAACCAGCGCGTGGGATGGGCACTCATCGCACTGGCTGGTTCACTCAGTGTGGGGATTGTGTCGCTCGAGATTTATTCCCTCGCGACCCAGCAAAGCCCAGAGTCGTCGGAGACGCTGCCGGCACTGGAGTTTGAGCCAGCGGGCGAGGATTAGGACGTGGCCTGGGGTAGCGGCAAATGGTCGCTGGGTAAAGCGTTGCGCAACCTGGTGGCCCAACCGGAGATCACCGAGCAGACCTGGGAAGACCTCGAGGACACTCTTCTCTCAGCCGATTTTGGGCCCGATGTCACCGACACCCTGATGGACTCGGTCCGTGCCGAAGTTGAGCGCATCGGCACCACCAAGCCCGATGATGTGCAAGCGATTCTGAAGGACTCTCTCGAGGCGCAACTGGCCGAGTATGACCCGACCCTGCGTCTCACCGAGCGCCCAGCGGTCGTCATGGTGGTGGGAGTCAACGGGGTGGGCAAAACCACCACAATCGGGAAATTTGCCAAGTTTTTGACTAACGCTGGACGCAGTGTCGTGATCGCTGCTGCCGACACTTTCCGCGCTGCTGCCGTGGAGCAGTTGGGGACCTGGGCTGAGCGGGCGGGAGTGCCCATTGTGAAGCCTGAGAAGGAGGGTCAAGACCCGGCCTCCGTCGCGTTCCAGGCGGTCACGAAGGCTACGGAGGAGGGAATCGACATTGTCATTATCGACACCGCGGGGCGCCTCCACACCAAGTCGGGTTTGATGGATGAGCTCACCAAAATTAGAAGAGTGGTGGAGAAGGTCGCCCCGGTATCTGAGGTCTTACTCGTTCTCGATGCGACCACTGGTCAAAACGGAGTAATTCAGGCCCAAGCCTTCCTCGAGCACGCAGGCGTAACCGGGTTGGTGCTTACCAAAGTGGATGGCAGCGCAAAGGGTGGCTTTGTCCTCAGTGTTCAAGACAAGACCGGTTTGCCCATCAAGCTGCTCGGCCAAGGTGAGGGAATCGGGGATATGACGGGTTTCGCTCCCGCCTCGTTTGCGAAGTCCCTCGTCGAGGATTAGCTGGCGAGATAGGTTCGCCGGAGCTCCTGGTAGGTCTGGGCGTTTCGCCGGATAGCGTCCCCCTCCTCTTCCGTGAGCGCTCGACGCACTTTCCCCGGAACCCCTGCCACCAAGGATCCTGGAGGAATGACCTCGCCCTCCAGCACGACCGTCCCCGCGGCAATAAGAGAACCTCGTCCGATCACACTGCCATTGAGCAGTGTGGCATTCATACCGATCAGGCAGTCATCCTCGATGGTGGATCCGTGAACCACAGCGGAATGCCCGACACTGACCCCTGACCCAATACGCGCGGGGAAACCCGGATCACCGTGGACGACAACGTTGTCCTGGAGGTTACTTCCCGCACCGAGCTCGATGGCATCACGGTCGGCGCGAAGCACAGCGCCGAACATCACCACGCTGTTCTCGTGGAGGGTTACCTGGCCGACCAGCGTGGCATTGGGAGCCACAAAAGCGCTTGCGGGGACCTGGGGTTCATGGGAGTCGTAAGGCACCAACGGCATGCCCCCAGGATAGAAGGTGACACAGTTTTGTCAGCTAACCTTGACAACCATGGCTGCCTTTGGTTCCCTCTCCGAGCGTCTCACAGCCACGTTCTCGTCACTTCGGCAGAAGGGAAAACTTTCTCCCGCGGACGTCGACGGAACGGTTCGCGACATCCGGCGAGCACTGCTTGAATCCGATGTGGCACTCGATGTGGTGAAGGATTTCACCGCCACTGTGCGCGAGCGCGCGCTCTCGGATGACGTCAATAAAGCTTTGAACCCTGCTCAGCAGGTGGTGACCATTGTCAACGAGGAGTTGGTCAACATTCTCGGTGGTGACACCCGAGGACTGACCTTTGCCAAGACCGGGCCAACCGTCATCATGCTCGCGGGTCTCCAAGGTTCGGGTAAGACGACACTCGCCGGAAAACTCTCCAAATGGTTGGTCGACCAGGGTCACACCCCGGTCCTGGTGGCCTGTGACCTACAACGCCCGGGAGCTGTCGCACAGCTGGGAATTGTCGCGGAGAACGCGGGAGCGGCGTTCTTCGCCCCAGAACCCGGCGATGGTGTGGGGGACCCTGTGAAGGTCGCCCAGGCGGGCGTGAAATACGCGAGTGATAAGGCCCACGATGTGGTCATTATTGACACCGCGGGTCGACTGGGTGTTGATCAAGAGCTGATGGCTCAAGCATCGAACATCCGGAAGGTCACCAACCCCGACGAGGTGCTCTTCGTCATTGACTCGATGAGCGGACAAGACGCCGTTCACACCGCCAAGGCCTTCCAGGAAGGCGTTGACTTCACGGGAGTGGTGCTCACCAAGCTCGATGGTGATGCCAAGGGTGGTGCAGCGCTCAGTGTGACGGGCGTGACCGGTCGCCCCATTCTTTTTGCCTCCACCGGGGAGAAAATCGACGAGTTTGAGATCTTCCACCCCGACCGTATGGCGTCTCGCATTCTGGATCTCGGGGACATCCTCACTCTCATCGAGCAAGCCCAGAAAGCGTTTGACGAGGAAGAGGCGAAGGAACTCGAGGAGAAGATTCGCTCCGAGACCTTCACTCTGGAGGATTTCCTCTCCCAGCTTCAGCAACTCAAAAAGATGGGGTCACTGGGTGGGATGCTCAGCATGTTGCCGGGAGCGAGGGGAATGCAGGATCAGATTGACAACCTCGATGAGGGTGAGTTGGTGCGCACCGAAGCCATCATTCAGTCGATGACGCCGCGCGAGCGTCTCACCCCCAAGATTTTGAATGGTTCTAGGCGTATGCGGATCGCCAAGGGCTCCGGCACGACGGTCACGGATGTGAACCAGTTAGTGACTCGCTTTGATCAGGCAGCCAAAATGATGAAAACGGTGGCCAAGGGCGGGGTTCCCCAGATTCCGGGGATGGGCCCCATCCCTGGTGGCGCCGGTCGAGGCAAGAAAAAGAACACGAAAAAGAAGTCAGGTTCTCGCTCAGGAAACCCCGCAAAACGGGCTCAAGAAGCTCTGGGAAAGGCCACCTCGGGTGGTGGAGGGTCGAGTTTTGGCTTACCCAGTTCTCCCGGTCAGTAGCCCAGAGCAGCGAATGGTTCCCGACGGGGCAAAAAATCTGACAGAATAATCATTCGAGCTCTTCGCCCGACCCTCTATCAGGTGCTGGAGTTCCCCTTAGACGTCCTGGCGATTGTGTCCCCACGTAATCGTCGGCTGTTATGACTACTCATCTACTGGGAGAAACGTGGCTGTAAAAATCCGTTTGAAGCGCATGGGCAAAATCCATGCACCGTATTACCGCATTGTCGTCGCCGATTCACGCACCAAGCGTGACGGTCGAGTCATTGAGGAAATTGGGAAGTATCACCCGACCGAGAACCCTTCGCTCATCGAGGTCAACTCTGAGCGGGCTCAGTACTGGCTTGGCGTGGGGGCTCAGCCGACCGAGCAGGTCGCAGCAATTCTGAAACTGACCGGCGACTGGGGTCAGTTCAAGGGCGAGAAGGGCGCGAAGAACACCGTTCAGGTCGCCGAGCCCAAGGCTGAATTCAAAGCCGACGCGAAAAAGAAGCCGGTTCTTCGCCCGAAGTCCGCGAAACCGGCAGAGGAAGCTCCTGCTGAAGAGACCCCGGTAGCCGAGGCTCCCGCTGAGGCACCCGCCGAGGAGGTTGCGGCCGCGCCCGCTGGGGAGTCCACCGAGGCTCCTGCGGCTGAGGAAGCACCCGCCGCGGAGGAAACCCCGGCAGCTGACGAGGCTCCCGCCGAAGAAGCACCCGCAGAGCCCGCTGCCGAAGAGGCACCGGCTGAGGAGGCTGCAGCTGAGGAAGCACCCGCAGAACCGGTAGCTGAGGCTGCGGAAGAGGCTCCCGCTGAGGACGCCCCTGCGGAGGAGACCAAGTAGTAATGCTGGATCGCGCGCTGCATCACCTCGTTCGGGAAATCGTGGATAACCCGGACGAGGTGACCGTGAGCGTCGTCGATACCCCTCGGGGCGATCTCATCGAGGTTCGCGTTCACCCCGACGACCTGGGGCGTGTGATTGGTCGTCAAGGCCGAACCGCGAAAGCCCTGCGAACCGTGATTAACGCGTTGGCCGGTGGCCGCAAGGTCAGGGTCGACGTCGTCGATACCGACTCCTAATGTCGGAGACCTCCAAACCCACGGCGCCTAAGCCGGAGCGGGTGGAGCTCAGAGTTGCTCGCCTGGTGAAAGCCCATGGGCTAAAGGGTGGCCTCAAGCTCGAGGTCTACACCGATAACCCTGAGCTGAGGTTTGTGCCGGGAAACGAGTTCATTCTTCAGGTTCCAAAGGATTCGCCGTGGTTTGGCAAGAAAATCACGCTCTCGAGTGTTCGGGAAGTAAATTCGTCGCCGGTGGCGTTCTTCCAGGGAGTGGAGGATCGCACCATGGCCGAGACCTTGGTCAAAGCCATTTTGTGGGTGGAACATGACCCCACTACGAGGCCCAGTGAGAATGACGCGTGGTTTGATCACGAGCTGGTGGGGCTCCGAGTCATGCGCGAGGGTGTTGACGTCGGTGAGGTTTCCCGTGTTGAGCATTTTCCCGCTCAAGACCTCCTGGTGGTGAACACCGGTAGCTCCGAGGTGTTGTTGCCTTTCGTGAAAGATTTCGTTCCCGAGGTCAACATTGAAGGCGGTGCGGTGGCCATCACTCCACCGGGAGGTCTTTTCGAGAACGCACCGGACGAGTCATGAAAATCGACATTGTCAGTATCTTCCCCAGCTACTTCGATGTGTTGGACATTTCACTGGTGGGCAAGGCTGCCAAGAACAAGTTGGTCGACATCACCGTGCACGACTTGCGTGATGTGACCGATGACGTTCACAAAAGTGTGGACGACACCCCCTACGGGGGCGGCGCCGGCATGGTGATGAGTCCAGAGCCGTGGGGAGCGATGCTCGATCGTGTGCTCCAGGAGGATTCCTGGCTCATCGTCCCGAGTCCCGCCGGCACGCTCTTTAGCCAACCGCTGGCTGCAGAGTTCTCCCACGCTTCCCACCTTGTCTTTGCGTGTGGTCGCTACGAGGGAATCGATCAGCGCGTTATCGAGCACTACCAAGGGAGCCACCGCGTTCTCGAGGTGAGCCTCGGAGATTATGTGCTCAACGGCGGCGAGGTCGCGGCACTGGCGATGATCGAGGCGACGGTCCGTCTCCTCCCCGGGTTTATGGGCAACCCCGAGTCTTTGGCTGAAGAGAGCCACGAAAGCGGACTGCTCGAATACCCCTCCTATACCAAGCCTCGGTCCTGGCGGGGACTCGATGTGCCAGAGGTTCTGCTCTCGGGTAATCACGAAGCAATCCGGGCATGGCGGGACGAACAATCTCTCGAGCGAACGCGTCGGATTCGCCCCGATCTGTTGGATGACTAGGTGCGCTCGGTCAACACCAGCGGACCATTCTTGGTAATCGCTACGGTGTGTTCGACGTGGGCCGAGCGCGAACCATCGGCGCTCATCAGGGTCCAGCCATCCTCAGCGGTGTAAATCTCGTCGGTGCTCTGCATCAACCAGGGCTCGATGGCAAACACCATGCCTGGTTTCAGCACAGGTCCCGTTCCCGGTGTCCCGTCGTTCGGGATCGAGGGATCCTCGTGCATGGTGCGCCCCACACCATGACCTCCAAAGTCCGTGTTCACGAGATATCCCGCGGCCTTGGACACGGCACCAATGGCTGCAGAAATATCACCTAGCCGATTTCCTGGAGTCGCTGCGTTGATGCCGGCGATGAGGGCTTGTTCACAGGTATCAATGAGGCGCTGGTCCTCAACGGAACCCTGATTGCCTACTACCAAGCTCAGCGCAGAGTCGGCCACCCAGCCGCCCAAGCTCACCGCAAAATCCAGGGATAACAAATCCCCGGCCTGGAGCGTGTAGTTATGGGGGAGTCCGTGCAGTGCAGCGTCATTGACCGACGTGCAGATGACTTTGCCAAAAGGCGAGCCACCAAACGAAGGGTGGTAGTCGATGTAGCAGGAGGTGGCACCGCTTGTACGGATGAGCTCGTGGGCGAACTCGTCAAGGTCGAGGAGGTTCGCTCCGGGTGTGGCAGCTTCGGACACCTGGGTTAGAACGTCGGCCACAAACGCCCCCACCGGGCGCATGGCCTCGATTGTTCCTGCTGTGTGGCGGGGAATCACGAGGGCGTCATCGGAATGTAGATGCGCAAGTCGGTCGTGTCGGACATGGTGCTTTCCTCGTGCTGATGGGTCCTCCAAGCCTACGGCTCTCCAGTGGTGTGGTCGGGGTTTTTGTGGCAGACTTAGCGCTTGTGCCACGAAGCGCCT
Organism: Pontimonas sp.; assembly: GCA_049460875.1. Lineage (GTDB taxonomy): Bacteria > Actinomycetota > Actinomycetes > Actinomycetales > Microbacteriaceae > Pontimonas. The sequence goes on along the minus strand of JBMUEW010000007.1, from coordinate 23,422 downwards.
CTGCCACAGGGGAGTAGCGCTCCACCACCCGGTGGCGGCACACCTCCAGCCAACATGCGCGTGAACCTGTGGTCAGCGCAGAGAGTGACACCATCATGCAGACGCTTGATTTTCTGGACCAAGCCTCCCTCAAGTCCGATATTCCCGATTTCCGCCCCGGGGATACCCTCAAAGTTCACGTCAACATCGTGGAGGGTAACCGTTCGCGTATTCAGGTCTTCCAAGGTGTGGTGATCGGTCGGTCCGGTCACGGTGTGAAGGAAACCTTCACCGTGCGCAAGATCAGCTTCCAGGTCGGCGTGGAGCGTACGTTCCCGCTGCACTCTCCGGTTATTGACCACATCGAGGTCGTCTCTCGTGGAGATGTTCGTCGCGCGAAGCTCTACTACCTGCGTTCGCTGCGCGGTAAGAAGGCCAAGATTCGCGAGAAGCGGGAATCCTAAGCGCTTCTTAGTGTCCCTCCGCCTACACTGGCAATCGTTGTCGGTGGCAAGGGAGCGGTTCTGAGCGTGCACCAGGTCGAAGCTCGTGGCTGATCGTCAGCGCTCACTCGGGCGCACTCTGGCGGTGTTCGCGCGCGACGCCGTCATCATTGTGGTCGCCGCGCTGGTGGTGTCTTTCCTGATCAAGACGTTTTTGATTCGATCGTTTTTCATTCCCACCGATTCAATGGAGAGCACGCTCATTCGCGATGACCGAATCATCGTCTCCCAGCTCCACGGTGGCCCGCTCGACCTTCGCCGAGGGGATGTCATCGTGTTTGTCGACCCTGGCGGGTGGCTATCAGTTCAAAGCGGGGTGAGTGAAGACGATCCGCTGTCTCGCCTGCTCGATGGAGTGTCGCTTTTTCTGGGGCTCTCCAGCCCAGACGATAACGAGCACCTGGTGAAGCGACTGATCGGGTTGCCCGGTGACACGGTGACCTGCTGCGATGAGTTGGGCGCCATGAGCATTAATGGGGTTCCCCTCGCCGAACCGTATGTCTCGCTGCCCGATGGGGTAACCAAGGTGAGCTCGAATGATTTTGAGGTCGTTGTTCCCGAGGGTGCGCTGTGGGTGATGGGGGATAACCGCTACAACTCTGCGGATTCCCGGCGCAACATCGACAAACCAGGCGGCGGGTTTGTTCCCCTCGACAATGTGGTGGGTCGTGCAATTGTGATTTCGTGGCCGCAGGAGCGCTGGAGTTGGCTCTCTAACTACTCCGAGACGTTTATCGGGGTGACCGTGAAAGAGGTCGTGCCATTCCTCGAGTAGAGCCCACCCTCGAGATGGAGCGAACCCTGGTGGCTCAAGGCTTCACCAGTGTCATCGGGTGTGATGAGGTGGGCCGAGGCCCGCTCGCTGGCCCCGTGGTCGCAGGGCTCGTGGTGTGGACCCCAGACCTTGACACCTGGCCGGAGGGTCTCTATGACTCCAAAACAGTCACCGAGAAACGGCGTGGACCCCTCGCGGAAGCGCTCCGGGAGGCTTTCCCCCAGCATGCGCTGGGGGAGTCCAGCGCCACAGTTATCGATGAGCGCGGTATTCAGACAGCTCTGGCGCACGCAGTCGTCCAGGGCTTACTGCGTTTAGCCGAGCAGGGTGTTGCGGTGGGCTCTGCGGTGTTGCTTCTCGATGGCACCCACGACTTTGTGACCCGTCACCTGCCTCACCCCCTCAAGGTGGTGACCAGAGCCAAAGCGGACCGGGACTGTGTCTCGGTTGCCGCTGCCTCGGTGTTGGCGAAAGTCCACCGCGACAACGGCATGGTCGAACTTCACGAGACCTATCCCGAATACGGGTTTGCGAGCAACAAAGGTTATGGTTCGAAAGCCCATCGAGACGCCATCGCGGAGCACGGGATAACGCCTGTTCATCGGGCATCCTGGATCAAGAACTAGGGCCTCGCTCCGCGAGCCCTAGACTCGGGGACGATGGAACCAGAAGACTTTGACGATTACGACCGGGAAGCCGAACTTGCCCTGTATCGCGAGTACCGCGATATCGTCTCCCAGTTTCGGTACGTCGTTGAAACGGAACGCCGCTTCTACCTCGCCAACGAGGTCACCCGAGAAGTCAAAGAACGCGGCAACGATTTCTATTTTGAGCTCACCCTCAACGACGTGTGGGTGTGGGATATCTACCGTTCCGACCGTTTCGTGAGCTCCGTGACCGTCCTGACGTTCAAAGACATCAACGTCGAAGAGTTAGGGAACAAAGACCTCAAGCTTCCCCAGGAGCTAGCCCTCGACGAATAACCGCACACCTCTCGAGAAAAACCCCGACCATGACCGCTTTCAGTCAACACCCCCCAGCCGAACACATACTGGTGCACCTGAGTGACACCCATCTGCTGGGCTCAGGTCGCAAACTGTATGACCAGATCGACTCTGATCGGCCCCTCACCACGCTTATGGAGCGTCTGGAGGCGAGCGGACTCGACATCGAGGCGCTCGTGTTCACCGGTGACCTCGCCGATCGGGCCGAAGTAGACGCCTACGAGCGTTTGCGCGACATGATCGAGCCGTGGGCGCAGAAACTTGACGCCGAACTGGTCTGGGTGATGGGGAATCACGATGAGCGTGAACCCTTCACCACAGTGCTCTGGCGGGAAGAGCCCACCGCGGAAACCCGCGACCGGGTGTATCAACTGGGAGGCTTGCGCCTCATTGCCCTAGATTCCACTGTGCCGGGCTACCACCACGGGGAGCTCACCCCAGGGCAGTTGGAGTGGCTGGCACGCGAGCTCGCTACCCCCGCACCTCACGGAACCTTGATCGCTCTTCACCATCCGCCGATTCCCACGCCCATCGACCTGATGGGACTGATTGAGCTGGATAACCAACCGGCACTTGCCGATGTCATCCGGGGAACTGATGTGAGGGGTGTACTCGGTGGGCACCTGCACTATTCGACGTTTTCGACGTTTGCTGGAGTCCCCGTGTCGGTCTGCGCTGCCTCCTGCTACAACATTGACCTGGTTGCTGATGCCTCAAAGCTGCTCTCGGCAAAATCCAACAATCTCTCGTCGTCGCTCATTCACGTGTACCCCGACCAGGTCGTCTTCTCTCAGGTGCCCATGGATGAGGACACCGAGCTCACCTCCTATGACGCGAGCTATCGTCAGGTCATCGAGTCGATGTCGCCTGAGGAGCGTCGGGAAATGTTCAGTAACAAGAACTCTGAGTTCAATCGCCGCTCAGACCAGGAACAATCGGGGTTTTAGGCCATGAGCTTGCTCCGGATCGCTCACTCCTATCTCGAGCATCTCGAGCGCTCCCGAGGGCTCTCGGAGAACTCCCTCAACGCCTATCGCAAAGACATCCTTCAGTTCGTAGCCTTCGTCGATGAACAGCGGGTCGACAACTTAGGCGAGGTGGATGCTGAGCTCGCTCGATCGTGGGTGTGGTCGCTCGCGGAATCGGGAATGGCGGGCTCATCTCTGCGCCGGAAAGTCTCCGCACTCAAAGGCTTCACCGCGTGGCTCGCCCGAGAGGGTCACACCGAGGGCGATATCGGAATTCGAGTGAGAGCTCCAGGCGCGTCGAGGTCGCTCCCACGGGTTCTCACTCGCCATCACATGGAGGAGATTTTTCGATCGCTTCAGACCCACGCAGATACTGGCGACCCGGTCGCCTCACGGGATTTGGCCATCATCGAGGTCCTGTATGCGAGTGCGCTTCGAGTCAGTGAACTCGTCGGTTTGGACCTTCAGGGAGTGGACCTGGATGGCCGTACCCTCCGGGTGGTCGGCAAGGGCAATAAGGAGCGGATGGTGCCGCTGGGCACACCCGCTGCTACCGCCCTCGGCGCCTATCTCGATCACGCGCGTGATGCGCTGCTCGAGGGTGGCGAGAGCTCTGTAGTGTTCCTTTCCACCCGAGGAAAGCCGATGGGGCAGCGCAGCGTCTATGAGGTGGTCGCGCGATTGCTGGCTGATATTCCCGGGGTGGGACCCCTAGGCCCCCACACACTCCGTCACACCGCAGCGACCCATCTTCTCGATGGTGGGGCTGATTTGCGCAGCGTTCAAGAGCTGCTCGGCCACGCTTCGTTGGGTACGACCCAGATTTATACGCACGTGTCGAACGAGCGACTCACCCAGGCGTACCAGCAAGCTCACCCGCGGGCGTAGTCCTCGAGCGGGAGCAGCACGCTCCGTTGCAAAACCCCTAGCTCTCGTCGGGGGGAGCGATAGAGCCCCTTCTCGCGAAGGCCGATATGGATGCACGCCTGCGGGCAATGCCCCGGCAACACCCGTCCGATGATCTGACCCCTGGCGACCTGCTCACCCTGCTCCACCAGCGCCTCGACAGGTTCGAAGGAAATGAGGAGCCCCTCTGGCGTTCGAAGAGTCAGCACTCCTTTGCCTGCCACCTCGCCACTGAAGCTCACGGTGGCATGGGTGGGGGCGAGAAGATGGGGCCCTTCGGCTGCCAGATCGAGTCCGCGATGGCCTGGACCCCAAGGACTCGTGGGGGCGCGAAAGTCACGCACAACGCGGTGAGCACCCTCGGTGGGCCACTCCCACGTTGCCTCGGGGACTGGCGGTAGCAGGAGGAGCAAAACCACAGTCATCAATCCGAATAGCACGTGGGAAGTCTCACCGAGTTGCTCCCGCCGGGATGTCTCCCCGCACGAGTCGTCACCTATCGGGGTGGTCGGGGGTACCTGGACAACTCCGCTGATACTGTCAGAGCACTATGGATTCTGCGGTGCTTTTTGCCTTTCTTGTCACGCTGGGCGCCGGGTTGGCCACCGCCGTGGGTGCTGCCGTCGGTTTATTTGCGAGGCATACCAATCGCCAATTCTTGGCGCTTGCCTTGGGCTTTTCCGCAGGCGTCATGATTTATGTCTCGTTTGTCGAGATCCTCCCTAAAGCTGGTGATTACATCACTCAAGGCCTCAGTGACATGGCAGGAGCGGTCACCACCGCCGGTGCGTTCCTCGCGGGGCTTGCCGGCATGGCGGTTATGTATCGGGTGATACCCGATCTTGAGCACCCCGAACTCACGAACCCCTCCACCAAACTCCCCGGGGAGGAGCAACCCGTCTTGGTTGCCGATCGCATGCTGTTTACGGCCGGCCTAGGTGTTGCCCTCGCCGTGACACTGCACAACTTCCCCGAAGGAATGGCGACCTTCTTTTTGACTCTCGATGATCCGCAAGTGGGACTGTCTGTTGCTCTCGCGATTGCAATCCACAACATCCCCGAGGGAATTGCGGTGGTCGTGCCCATTTACTACGCGACGCGTAACCGATCGCTCGCGTTTGGGTTTGGGGCACTTTCTGGACTGGCCGAACCCCTAGGAGCCATCATCGGCTACGCCCTCTTGCAACCCTTCATCACCGATTACGTCTTGGGTGTGGTTTTTGCCGCCGTGGCGGGAATCATGGTCTACATCTCGATCGATAGCCTTCTCCCTGCCGCGAGGCAATACGGCAACGCCCAGCTCGCCCTGTACGGCATGATCGCCGGAATGGCGGTGATGGCCGCATCCCTGGTGTTATTTATGGCCTAAGCACTCTGGTGCGGAAGAAGGGACTTGAACCCTTACGCCCGAAGGCACAGGAACCTAAATCCTGCGTGTCTGCCAATTTCACCACTCCCGCTGGCGACTACCAGTGTAACCAGGGCTAGCTTCGAAGCCAGGCTTCAATGTCGTCGGCCGTGCGCGGGATTGCCGCCGAAAGATTCACCCCACCAGTTTCCGTGACAAGAATGTTGTCCTCCAGGCGAATGCCGATTCCTCGCCATTCGGGAGGAACCGTCTCATCGTCGGGCTGAAAATACAGGCCAGGTTCGATCGTGAACACCATTCCGGGTCGTAGCTCACCCTCGAGATACATCTCACGTCGCGCTTCGGCGCAGTCGTGCACATCGAGACCCAAGTGGTGGCTTGTGCCATGGATCATGTAGCGGCGGTGGTGTTGTCCCTCTGGCGCGAGTGCTTCCTCGAGTGGGACGGGAAGAAAGCCCCACTCCGAGGTTTTAGACGCGATAACCGCCATGGCAGCCTGGTGAATGTCCCGAAAAATAGCCCCCGGTTTCACGACCGCGAAGGCTGCATCGGCGGCCTCGACGACCGCGTCATAGACGCGTCGTTGAACGTCAGTAAACGATCCCGACACGGGCAGGGTGCGGGTGATGTCCGCGGTGTAGAGGGAATCTCTTTCCACCCCGGCATCGACGAGGAGTAGGTCGCCGGGGGACACGGGTCCATCGTTGGTGACCCAGTGCAGGATGCAGGCGTGAGATCCACTGGCCGCGATGGTGCCATACCCCACATCGTTGCCCTCGCGCCTGGCTCTTGCGTGAAAGGCGCCCTCCACTATGCGCTCGCCGCGGGAGTCGCCCACCGCTTCGGGGAGGGCGCGAATGATGTCCTGGAAGCCCCGGTGCGTCGAGGCGATGGCTTCTGTGAGCTCTGCGACCTCGTAGTCATCTTTGACTAAGCGCATTTCACTGATGACCTCGGCGAGATGATCATCGGGGGAGGTGTCGTTCGTGTGTCGGCGCTCACGAATCTCGCGCGTAAGGGTCTCTTCTGCTGTCGCGACCACGGCACTTGAGGTCAGATCAAGGTCATCGAGGGACCAGCTCGCCAGATCCTTCGTCTCTAGTCCTAGCCACACCCCGACGTCGTCCAGCCCAGGTCTCCGACCCGTCCAAAACTCGCCGATGGCGGGGTTTGCGTAGAATTCATCGCTCGTGCGGGGGGCTGGAGGCAGGACAAACAGCGTCCACTGATGCTTCTTACCCTGAGGTGTTCCCAGCAGGATGCTGCCGGGAGTCGTGCCAGAGCCCCACCCGGTGAGGTAGGTAAAAGCGGTATCGGGCCGGTAGGGGTAGTCGGTGTCGTTGGAGCGCACTTTCGTCGACCCCGCAGGGATTATCAGTGTCGTGCCAGGAAAGGCGTTGCTCACGGCCTCTCGTCTGGCCTGCACGAAGGGCACATGGGGCAGTGACGAAGCCGGTTCGGCTGAGTGTTCAGCCCAGCCGGTCTGAATGTAGTCACGAAAAGCCTCCGAAATGGGCGTCGTCGAGCGATTCTCCCGAGGTGGAGGGGAGGAAGACTCGGCCATCTCTCTAGTCTGGCACCTAGCATGGAGGCGTGCCAGCAGTCATCGATCTTCACGCCCACACCACCGCCTCTGACGGCGATGACCGGCCCTCTGAGCTCATCGGGCACGCCAGGGCCGCAGGGATCGACGTCTTGGCGCTGACGGATCACGACACCATGAGTGGCCTGGAGGAAGCTCGAGACGCCCTCTCGGGGTCTGGGCTCACTCTGCTGCCGGGAATTGAACTGAGTGCCCAGGTAATTGACCAAGAACCTCGGGCCGTTCCTCGGAGCGTCCACCTCTTGGGTTATGGCGTCGACCCTCACAACCCGGTTCTTGCCCACGAGATGGAGAAGATTCGAGCGCACCGTGACGATCGCCTCCGCCTCATGGTCGACAAACTCGCGACAGATTTCCACATCAGCTGGGATGAGGTTCGCCAGGCCATCCCGCCCGGTGCGACACCGGGTCGCCCCCACATTGCTGAGATTCTGATTCAGAAGGGGTATTTCCCCGACACTACGGCAGCGTTCGAGGGCCCCCTGCGTGCTGATGGCCCCTACCACGTCCCGCACTACGCCCCCAGGCTCCACCGGGCCATCCAGGTCATACGGGATGCCGGCGGAGTGCCAGTTCTCGCCCACCCCTACACCGGAGCACGCTCGGGCGCAGTACTGCACGACCAGCCACTGGCCCGCGTTATCGAGCACTACCAGGTGTTTGTCGAGGCTGGTCTCGCGGGCCTCGAAATCGACCACCGAGAGAACACCGAGGAGGGCAAAGACGTGTTGCGCGCTGTCGCCTCCGAGTTTTCCCTGATTCGCACCGGCTCCAGTGACTATCACGGCACCCGGAAACCCAACCAGTTGGGCGAGAACACGACAGCTTCAGCCGAACTCGAGAAGATTCTCGAGCAGGCGACAGGCCTGAGCGTCCTTAGCTAGATCGGGTGCGACGTCGCTGTCTCGTGCGAGCGCGACCCCTCGAGTCACCCTGGTCGGAGGGGTCGTGAGCGCGTGGTTTCTTCTCGGGCTCCCGCTTCGACTTCGGCGGTTGCCCGGCGCGCTTTTCTTTCTGCGGAATCGGAGTGAGCTTCACCCGACCCTTCGTGCCCGGTTCGATTTTGAGATCTTCGAACAGGTGCGGTGAGGAGGAGTAGGTTTCCACTGGCTCTGGGATCCCCATTTCGAGGGCCTTGTTGATCAGAGCCCACTTGTGGAGGTCATCCCAGTCCACGAACGTCACGGCGATACCCGTTTTGCCGGCCCGGCCGGTGCGGCCCACGCGGTGTAGATACGCTTTGTCGTCCTCGGGAATGGTGTGGTTGATGACGTGGGTGACATCATCCACATCGATTCCTCGAGCCGCCACATCGGTAGCAATGAGGACGTCTTTCTTGCCGGCCTTGAAGGCGGCCATGGAGCGCTCCCTGGCGTCCTGGCTCATGTCGCCATGGACGGACCCGGCCTGGAAGCCTCTGTCGTTGAGTTCTTCCATGAGGCGCGCAGCAGCCCGCTTCGTGCGGGTGAAGATGACGGTCTTGCCGCGTCCCTCCGCCTGGAGGATACGACCGATGACTTCGTCCTTATCCATCTGATGGGCCCGATAGACGAAGTGCTCAATATTGGCCTGAGTCACACTCTCGTCCGGGTCCGCAGCACGAATATGGATCGGTTTGTTCATGAAACGCCTCGCCAAGGTCACTACAGGACCCGGCATCGTCGCGGAGAACAGCATGGTGTGACGGGTCGGTGGCGTTTGGGAGAACAGTTTCTCCACATCGGGTAAGAAACCCAGGTCCAACATCTTGTCCGCCTCATCCAAGACCATGACCTCGATACCGCTGAAGGAAATCAAGCGTTGGGAGGCCAAATCCAGCAATCGGCCGGGAGTTCCCACGACAATTTGGGCGCCGGCCTGAATTTGTTCGATTTGACCCTCATAGGCTTTGCCGCCATAAATCGACACCACCGTGGTGGAGCGATTCTTCGTCGCCAACTCCATATCCTCGGTCACCTGGACCGCGAGTTCGCGGGTGGGAACGACAACGAGCGCCTTGACGCCCTTCTCGGGGTTGGGGCCTAGCCGCTGAATGAGGGGAAGGCCAAACCCGAAGGTCTTACCGGTGCCTGTTTTGGCCTGGCCAATGATGTCTTGGCCGGTGAGGGCGATGGGAATGGTTTGTTCCTGAATAGGAAATGGCTCGATGATGCTTTTACTTGCAAGCGCCTCGACCAGATCGGCATCAATACCGAGGTCGGAAAATTTCACGTCTGGTGGGATCCTTTTGTCTTTTCTTCTGCCCCAGTCTAGACGGTGCACCAGGGGCTGGCTCGCCCCGTGCTGGCTAAGCTGGGGCTATGCCCTGGTGGTGGAAAAAGAAGAAAAAAACGGATCGCCCGGCACTGTCACTTACCCCTCGGGGTGAGGAGAGTGTCTCGTCGAAAGTTGATCTCGGCACACTGGCGCCGCCGCTCGCTGATTATCTCGCGAGCGCGTGCGTGCTGCAGCAGGCCCTCGCTTCGAAACTTTCTACCCTCGCCGGTGGCGCATGGGGCTCGCAGGACGCGGAAGATTTGGGTTTGGCGTCCGGTCACGCGATGGATCGATACCGACGTTTTCGCACTCTGTTGCAGGACTATGTCGAGGATGTGGCCTTGACGGTGGCGGGTCCCCGCGAGCGCCTGGCGGCACACCTCGATCGGGTGGAGAGTAGCCGCTGGTATGAGGGTGTGGGGACTGCGTATGTGGTCACCGGGTTCACGCGCGATTTCTGGCACCGACTCGCGGAAGGTTTTGACCCCCGAGTCACCGCGGAGTTGCAGGACATTCTCGCCGACTGTGGTGATGAGGATCTACTGGCGGGGGTTTTGGAGCGGTTTCTCGCGGTGGATGAAAAGTATTCCTCGAGACTCAGCCTGTGGTGCCGTCGACTGGTGGGCGACACCATGTTGATCTGTCGGGATGCTCTCGCGGAAACCGCGATGGCTGAAGTGGATGCCGAGGTGCGCTTAGAGCCCGTATTGACCGATGTGGTGGCTCTTCACACGCGCCGTTTGGACCGGTTGGGCCTAACCGCTTAGGAGTGGGTGAGTTCGCTCCACAGGGCGTCATCGGCCGCCTTGCGACGCTTCGGTAGCACAAGGCCAAGCGCAACAGTCCCTACCACGGCGAGACCGAGTGCGACGACCCAGCCCCACGGTCCACCCGCATCGAGACCCACCCAGATCGCGATGAGCCAGCCAAGTGAGCCCAGTCCAATTGCTGTGGCAGGAAGCACGGCAAGTCCGTGGTGTTCGCGGCCGGGGATGACGTAGCGCAGCGCTAACCCGAGGATGCCGGCGAAGGTGACGACGAGAACGAGTTCCATGGTTTAGGGGGCGAAGCCGACTTTGCGGGATTTTTCTTGCCCGATTTCGACAAACGCGAGGTTCCTCGAGGGCACCACATAGACGTGACCTTTGTCGTCCTCGAGGCGCAACGTTCCATTCTCCGACCCCACCGATTCCGCAATCGCTTTCTCGATGTCCGCAGCGGACTGCGTGGTCTGGAACATCAGTTCCCGGGCAGTGTTGACAATTCCAATGCGTATATCCACGGTGTCTAGCGTACGACACGTCACCTGTGTGGTTTAGCCTCCAGGGGATGGTCTCACACAGCTCCTCCCTCCTGGGCGCACCCCCGCGAGAGCGCGCGTTGGTGCTGGGAGCTCCAGGGAGCGGCAAGACCACCCTCCTTATTGAGCGGCTGGTCGCCCTCCATCGTGCGGGAGTATCCCCGGATGGCCTGTTGATTCTGACGCCCACGCGCGTGATGGCAAGCCGGGTGAGGGATCAGGTGGGTAGTGCGCTCGGGGTGACGACCGCGGGACCCAGGGCTCGCTCTCTGCAGGCCTTCGCGTTCGCGATCGTTGCAGAGCATCATCGTGAGAGGGGACTTGCGGAGCCCGAGCTGATCAAGGCGCGTCTTCTCGATGCCGATATTCAGCAACTACTCGAGGGACACCTCGAGGATGGATCTGGTCCCGTGTGGCCAGAACCTTTGGGAGATGAAGCGCGCTCCTCACCCCGGTTTCGCACGGAGCTTCGCGAATGGCTCGGGCGCGCCAGCGAACATGACCTCAGCCTCGAGCGCATCCGGGAGCTAGCTTCCGAGCACGCGCGTCCCGAATGGGTGGCGGCGGCAGAGTTTCGGGAGGAGCTTCGCACGGTGCTGGCCAGTGCGAGACCAGGCGCCTACACGAGTGCGGAGATTATCCGCCGGGCAGAAGGGATTGTCCGTGAGGGTCTGCCGAAAGTCTGGCGAGACCTGGTGCATATCGGAGTGGATGACGCTCACGATCTGACGGTAGCGGGACTCGCATTCCTCGACGCACTCGCCGAGGCTGGTCTGGGTGTGACCGTGACGGGCGAGCCCGATGTGTCGGGCGGTACGTTCCGAGGGAGTGAACCCTCAGCCCTGTCGCATCTGCAGAGCCGATGGGGTATTCAGCCGACAGTTCTGGAGACTGTCCACCGGCACGGTGCTGATATTCGTGCCCTCGTGCAGAGCATGACGGAGCGAATCGGCACCGCGGGCGCTGGAATGCAGCGGCAAGCTTCGGGAACCAAGGATCCTGGCCAGGTGGAAAGCCTGGTGGCGCCTAGTTCCTCGAGGGAAGCAGCTGACATCGCGCGAATAATCCTGGAGGCCCACCACGACGATGGCGTGCCCTGGGATCGGATAGCGGTCATCGCTCGACGTGGCGCCCGAGTGAGCTCACTCACCTCATCGCTGGCTGCCCATGGTGTTCCCGCTCGCACCGCGATGGCGGGAATGACACTGATCGACGAGCCAGCTGCCAGGGCACTGGTGGATATGGTCGCTCTGGGCCGAGGGGTTCTTCCGCTGACCTCTGCGACGGCGGTGAATGCTCTGGCCGGAGTGTATGGGGGAATGACCCAGCAGGAACTTCGCGCGCTGCGGTTCGCTCTTCGAGTTGCCGCAGATCCGGAGGAGCCCTATCAACCGGCGGACCAAATGATTGCCGATGCTCTGCGCCACCGTGGTGGCTTTTCTCTGGTGCCCGATGCGGTGGCACGCAAAGCTCACCGGGTCGCGACAGTTCTAGACCAGATACGGAGCGCGCCCGAGGACGCTCCCGTGGTGGACTTGCTGTGGATGGTGTGGGAGGGATCCCCTGCTGCTGCGCAGTGGAGTGAGGCTGCTCAGAGTGCGGGCGCACATCCGCCCGCGGAGCGCGCACTCGATGCTGTCGTTGCGTTATTTCGGCAGGCTGCAGATTTTGTCGAAAGCCAACCCGGCGCAAACCCTGAGCTGTTTCTTGACGCACTGCTCGGCGCGGAAATCCCCGACGACGTTCTGATCCCCGAGCCCGCCTGGCCAAGCGTCGTGGTCTCCACACCTCCTGGCGTGGCGGGCAGGGAGTTTGACCTGGTCATTGTGGCGGGGCTCGAAGAGGGTGTGTGGCCTGATCTGCGCCCCCGAGAGTCACTCCTAGGCGCCCACCAGATGGTGCACGCCCATCGTGGACTACCCGGTGAGATTCTCGACGAGCGACGAGCGGTACTCGACGATGAGTTGCGAGTCTTCGCGCTAGCCCTCTCACGGGCCACATCGCGCGTTGTCGTGACCGTCACCGAAGACGAAGAAACGGGACCCAGTCCACTTTTTTCGCTCGTCGATAGACGGGCCACCAGGCTGGAATCCTCCGATGAGCAGCCCGCCTCGATTCCCGGAGTGGTGGGCGGCCTTCGGCGCAAGCTCCAGCAGGCACTCGAGCGTGGTGAGGATGGACAACCCTACGCAAAGGATTTGGCACTTCTGCATGGGCGCGGTATTCGGGGTGCTCATCCCGAGAGCTGGTGGGGTCTGCGTGCACCCTCCACCGAGGAAGCGCTCTATCCAGACGGTCCGATCCCGGTGTCACCGTCTGCTCTCGACACTCTCGAAAAATCCCCGCTCGAATGGTTCCTCGGATCCATCGCGCGCCACGATCCCACCCCACAACGGGGTCTGGGGTCACTAATCCACGCCGCACTCGAAGAGCACCCTGCTGGCACAGCGGACACTCTGTGGAGCACCGTGGATGCGCGATTTGCCGAGCTCGACCATGACGCGGGATGGAGTGAACAGTTCCAACGCCGGCGCGCGAGACGCATGGTGGAGGCCTTAGCCGAGTACCTCCGGGATCACGAGGCGGAGGGATGGAGTGTTGCAGCCACAGAGCAGCGCTTCCAGCTCACTCACGGTCGAGCCCGGGTCACCGGATATATCGACCGGATCGAGATCACGCCCGAAGGGCAGGTGATGGTGGTTGACCTCAAGACAGGGTCGACCCGCACCGAGAGCCAGATTGTCGACGACCCTCAACTATTGGCCTACCAGTGGGCTGTGGCCTCGGGAGAACTCGCTGAGGTTACTCCGGAGGGATCTCCGTCGGCGGGGGCTTCGTTGCTCTTTGTTACCGAGGGGGTTCGAGGGAAGTCGTATCGCCTGACCACCCAACCGCCTGTGGATGAGCAGGGACTGTCCGATTTTCTGTCCAGAGTCGAGCAGGCAGCTGAACTCATGGCCGCTCACGAGTTCACGGGAGAGCCTTTGAGCTTTGGGCCCGCAGGGACTCCCTCCCGTCATCGGTGGCATTTTGTCGGGCAGGTGTGTGGCGATGCTTAGCGCCCGCGAACTCTCCGCAGCACTGGGGCTTCCCGAGCCCACCACGGAACAAGCGGCAGTCATCGAGGCCACGCCCGAGGGAATAGCTCGAGTGATTGCCGGTGCTGGCTCAGGAAAAACAGAGACCATGGCGCTGCGCGTGCTCTGGCTCGTGGCGAACGAGCATGTCCAGCCCGACGCCGTTCTCGGTCTGACCTTCACCCGCAAAGCAGCGGGTGAGCTCCAGGGTCGAATCCAGTCGCGCCTTCGCGCGCTACACGAGCGCGGTCTGGCTCCCACCACTGATGAGTTCCACAGCCCCAGCGTGTCGACCTATAACTCTTTTGCCTCAGCGCTCTATCGGGATTACGCGGTGCTTCTGGGTCGAGACCCTGACGCACGGGTGCTCTCGGAGGCTAGTGCGTGGGCGCTCGCCACACGAGTGGTGTCCCAGAGCACACTGCCAGAACTTTCTGAATGGGATGTGACGGTGCCTGCCCTTGTGCGCATGGTCCGGACACTCGGAGCTCGACTTCAGGAAAACCGGGTGGCTCCAGAGGATATGGACGCGTTCGTCCGCGAGTTTGCAGCCCTCGTCGACTTGGCTCCCGGGGGGAGGGGAGCCTACAAACAGGTTGAGGAGTGGGTCCAGAAGGTGGGTTCGTTAGGGACTCTTCGAGCCCTCGTGGAGGAGTTCCAGGAAGCAAAGCGTCTGCGAGGCGTGCTGGAGTTTTCGGACCAAATCTCCTTAGCCCTCGACATTGTCGAGCGGTTCCCGCACGCGATCGAGCAGGTGCGAGAGCGGCATCGGGTGGTCTTGCTCGATGAATACCAAGACACGAGTGTCGCGCAAACAACACTCTTGACCGCGTTGTTTCGCGAGCACCCCGTCATGGCGGTGGGTGATCCCCACCAGGCTATTTATGGCTGGCGAGGAGCCAGTAGTAGCAACCTCACCGATTTCGTCTCCGATTTTGGAGAGGCTGCGACCTATAGTTTGTCGACCTCCTGGCGCAATGGATCTCGCATTCTCGACGCTGCGAACCTGATTGCTGCTCCATTGCGGGAATCCTCGCCGGTGACGGTCTCCACGTTGAGTCCCGCTCCTAAAGCCACCGAATACCCGGTCGAGGTGGTGTTTGAGCAGACCCTCGAAGAGGAAGCGCAGCGCGTTGCATCGTGGTTTGCCGAGCTACTCGCTGAGGCCGCAACACCACCGAGTGCCGCCATTGTGGTGAGAGCTCGTGCCCATCAGGCGGTGTTTGTTGATGCTTTGAGTGAGCGGGGTGTCCCCGTCCACGTATTGGGAATCGGGGGCCTGCTCGATGACCCGGCCATCGCCGATATTGTCTGCACCCTTCGGGTGCTGGCTGAGAGTTCAGCCGAGTCAGAGCTGATCAGACTTCTCGCCGGCGCCAGGTGGCGGCTCGGTGTCGCGGATTTGCAGGCGCTGGCGGGGACTGTGCGGTGGCTGCAGGGCAGGGACTTTCACGGCGTTGCGCTACCCGATGAAGTCCAAGAACGACTGAAAGCCTCGGTGTCCGCCCACGATGCCCCCGGTGTGCTCGATGCGGTGCGATTTATGGCGGGAGCCCCTGACGACCATTCTCAATGGAGGGAGTACTCCTCCAGCGCGCCCGAGCGACTCCGGGATGTGTGGCAGACCCTCTCGACTCTCTCGAAGCTGCAAACAGGAGACCTGGATTCTCTGGTGAGCGCTATCGAGCTCCACCTCGGGCTCGATGTGGAAGTGGCGGCAAACCCGGTGCGGGTGAGCTCTCGGGCGGCCAGGGAAGCTTTTCACGAAGCCCTGCACACCTATGTGGCCATCGCTGAGGAGTCCAGCCCCCACGGGTTTGTGCAGTGGCTGGAGGACGCTGAACGGCGGGACAACCTCACTCCCCGGGCCGAGCCGCCCGAGGAGGGATGTGTTCAGGTTCTCACCATCCACGGGGCGAAAGGGCTTGAGTGGGACATCGTGGCGATTCCTCGTCTCGTTGAAGACGAGCTTCCCGCGAAAGCGCGCGATACGGCGGCCTGGCTCGTGCAGGGTGAATTGCCCTATGAGTTCCGAGGAGACCGAGCATCACTTCCGCTGTTCCCGTGGCGCGCGGCCGAAACCAGGAAACAGCTCGTGGACATGCAGAAGGACTTCGTCGAGCGGGTGAAAGAGTATCGGGCGGCAGAGGAGCGCCGCTTGATGTATGTGGCGATCACTCGAGCCAAGCATCGCGTCATGCTGAGCGGTTCCTTCTGGGCGCATCAGACCACACCCCGAGCACCGTCGGAATTCCTGCGCGAGTGCGAAGGGCTGGGGCTCATCGATGCCCTTCCTGCACATCCCGAGAGCGAGACTCCACCCGAGCGCGAAACCGACACCGGGCGCCTCTGGCCGGGGGACCCTCTGGGTTCGAGGCGCACGATTGTGGAGCGCTCGGCAGAGGCTGTGCGTGAGGCAATCCTCGCTGGGCCGCAGGAGCCACAGACTCCTCAGGCCCGTCAGCTGGTGAGCCGGCTGGAGCGAGCTCAGGCGACACCCGCGGGAGCGGATATCACGATTCCTTGTCGCGTTTCCGCGTCTTCGCTCGAGCGCTGGTATCTCGATCCTGAGGCGCAGCGCCAAGCCCTACGCCGCCCACTACCTCAGAAGCCTTACACCCAGGCCCTGCGGGGAACTCTGTTTCACCGCTACGTCGAGGAGCATTTCGAAGCGACACCGCAGTATGTCCTCGGTGGACTTGATGAGGAAAAAGAGCCTGATGATCTGTCCATGGACGAGTGGATTGCGGCGTTTGAAGCGTCACCCTTTTCAAATCTCACTCCGCTAGCGATCGAGCAAGAACTCCACCTGCCTTTGGCGGGACATCTGGTGGTCTGCAAAATTGACGCCGTCTTTCCCGGCGCCGAAGGCCCCCACATCGTCGACTGGAAGACCGGGACAATGCCCGTCGACGAGAAAGATATTGAGGCGAAAGCCCTCCAGCTCGCTGCCTACCGGGCGGCCTGGGCGCAGTGGACGGGCCAACCAGAGGACTCCGTGACGGCGAGCTTTTGGTATGCCCAGACCTCGACCCTTCTTACCCCGAAGAAAACTCCCCTCCTTTCGGAGCTGGAGAAAACCTTCAGCGCAATTTGGGGCGGCTAAGACTCCAGCGGGTGCTTCGCCTGAGAAATGGGCTGCGTCAGTGCTTGGTCCATATCCCCTGATACTCGATCGTGGAGAGCCTGGAGCATGGCGGTGGCGTCCTCGGTGATGGTGTCGTTCTTCGAGTCCATGCCGTGGAGGAGCCATTTGGCGACATCGAGTTCTGCATAAAAACGCGCGCGCTGGAAAATCCACTTATCCGCCACACCCCGGGCGCTTCGATACGCGGTCAGGGTGGCGTGGTGAAAGGCAGTACTGGCCGGTGTGGTCAACCACGCGAGATCCCTGGCAGGGTCACCGATTCGGAAATCCCGCCACTGATCAATAGCGACGACATTGTCATTCTCGACCAGGAAACGCCCCAGTTGCATGAGGCCGTGAATCACCGTGGGTTCGAATTGCCACAGGCTCGCATCCTCGCAGGCCGTTTCCCACCGCCGCAGCAGTGCCTGAGGTATCAGGCCCGTCGCGGCCACACGGTCCACAATCCCCGCGCACTCTCGGAGCGAATCCAATGCGCTCTCGGCTGGCCGGTCAAAATCTTGCACGCTACTGGTCGGCAACGCGTGAATTTGAGCAAGGCTTGCGCCCATCGACGCGGCCAGAATCGGAGAAATCTTTTTCGGCGAGGGTGCTTCCCCGGGCAGGTACTCACAGACACTCAACGTGAAGTTCCCCACCTCGGTCCAGCCAGCCAGCCGTGGCACGGCAAACGTGAGTCGTGAGCGAAGCCCCTCACTGAGGGACTTGATGGCGCGGAGATTCTCCCCGTGGGCTTGCTCCGCCGAGGCCGAGGTGGGTAACTCGACCAGCCAGGCTTTCTGGTTCACGTCATGGACCAGGGCGACATCTTTTTCGGCACTCGAGAGTGTTTGTGCACTCACAGCTTGAAAACCGGGGACAGCGCTGGTGGCCAGCGCCGATAGCATGAGAGCAGTGTGGCCCATGGCTCCAGGGTAAGCGCGAAGGTCCCCCCAGACCTCCTGCCACACCGATGCGTCTGCCAGCACGGCAGCTAATCAGGAAGAAGGTGGCCGATGTCTTTGACGTCGCGTTTGCCGCTATCGAGAAGTCGCATCGACCGTGACGCCGCCTCACGCAAAATCCCGGGCTTCCTCGAGGGTGTGATGGCCAAAGATTCCACTCGAGTGGTCATGATTTGGCGGGGGGAGGCACTGCTCGCTGCCGACGCCACTACTCGCCTTGATTTGGTCGCACCCCAGAATGTTCCAGGCGATGCGCTCCTGATTTACCTCGGCACCACCACGGAGGCCACCCGGGGAATTCCCCAGGGAACCCCCATCGTGGCGGCGGTGCTCACCGACGAGAGTGGCCCCCGCGTCTGTTCCGACATGGCTCGGTGGGTTTCTGCCAGGACCATGGCACACGCACTCGATGACCTGGACTCTGGCATCGTGGTCGAAGCCCTCGCCATGGCCAACTGGCACCAGGCCCATCTGTTTTCGCCAGTCACTGGCGCTCCCACTGAGATGGACCAGGCCGGGTGGACGAGAGTCGACCAGTCCACGGGCAAAGACCTGTTTCCCCGGACCGATGCCGCGGTTATCGCGCTCGTGACCGACCAGCACGATCGGATTGTCTTGGGTAGTAATGCGCTCTGGGAGGCGAGGCGATACTCGCTGCTCGCCGGTTTCGTGGAGCCGGGGGAGTCCCTCGAGGCCGCCGTCATCCGGGAAGTGTTTGAAGAATCCGGACTGGTAGTCACCAACCCGGTGTATGTGGGCTCGCAACCCTGGCCGTTTCCGGCTTCTCTCATGGTCGGGTTCCGAGCCGACATCGACGAAACATCACTGGCCAACATCCGACCGGATGGCACCGAAATTATTGATCTGAGATGGTTCTCCCGCGAAGAACTCCTCGCATCCCTCGATGACGTTCTCCTTCCCGGTCGGCCCTCCATCGCTCGAGCCATGATCGAGGATTGGTTGGGTGACGAGCTACCCGAGGGGCGCTGACGGTGGATCCTCTGGAGGGTCTAGATGACGCACAGAGAGTCGTCGCCACGACGTGGGGCGGACCCCTCTGCGTGCTCGCGGGAGCAGGAACCGGGAAAACACGAGCTCTCACCCATCGCATCGCGCACGGTGTGGCGCAGGGAAAGTATCAACCCGACCAGGTTCTCGCCCTCACGTTCACGACCAAAGCAGCCTCAGAGATGGGGCAGCGCTTGCGGGGTCTGGGTGTGCGGGGTGTTGCAACGAGGACGTTCCACTCGGCAGCCCTTCGGCAATTGCAGCACTTCTGGCCCACAGTGACCGGTGGGCGTCTACCGGACATCCTTCCGTCCAAAGCCCCCATCGTGGCCAAGACTCTGGATCAGCTCTCGATTTCGGTCGACACGGCGGTGGTGCGTGATTTGGCGGGAGATATCGAGTGGCGGAAAGTACAGGCCTACACCCTCGAGGATTACCGCAGCCAGCGAACCCGGATGAACAAGGGGCTGCCAGGTGGATTGTCGCTCGAAGTGGTTGCCAGTATTCACGAGCGCTACGAACAGGTGAAAGACGAGCAGGGCCGTATTGATTTCGAGGATGTTCTGTTGGCCACCCTCGGGATGCTCGAGTCCGAACCCCGTGTTGCGGACCGAGTGCGGGCGCAATACGGGGTTTTCCTGGTCGATGAGTACCAAGATGTGTCGCCGGTTCAGCAGAAACTGCTGGACATGTGGCTGGGGGATCGGGACGACATCGTCGTGGTGGGGGATGCAAGCCAAACCATTTATAGCTTCGCTGGAGCCTCCAGCTCGTATCTCCTTGGCTTTGCCGAGCGTTTTCCCCACGGAACAATCGTGAAACTCGAGAGGAACTACCGCTCTGGAGAGCACATTGTGAATGCGGCTAACAGCGTCATGATCGGTCGCCCTGGCGCACTCACACTCGAATCTCAGGCCTCCTCCCGAGAGCCCATCCATCGGCACATTGCCCGCAGTGACGAGGCTGAGGCCCGCTATGTTGCCACCAGCATCAAGGCGCTACTCGATGAGGGTGCGACACCGGAGAGCATTGCGGTGTTGATTCGATTCGGGGCCCAGTCTGTGGAAATCGAGTCCGCTCTCAGGGCTCTCGGGGTGGGTGTCAGGGTCCAAGGATCCACCCCGTTTTTTGAAGAAGCTCATGTGAAGCGCGCCATGATGGAGATTCGAGGAGCGGCAGTGGCTGGGGTAACCGGGTCTCTCCCCGACGTTGTCGATGACATCCTCTTTGGCTTGGGACTTCAGGGCGAAGCTCCCGATCATCAGGGGGCGGAGCGCAATCGCCACGATGATTTGGCCGCAATTCGCTCACTTGCCAGGGCCCTCCCCGAGGGGAGCACACTGGGGGAGTTCTCTGATGTGCTCGCGGACCGGGCCAGCGCAGGAGATGCGCCCGATGTGGGGGCGGTCACCATCACGACCGTGCACTCGGCGAAAGGGCGTGAATGGCCGGTCGTATTTGTGGTGGGTCTTGCGGAGGGAATGTTCCCCATTTCGTATGCGACCACAGAGGAGGCAATAGAGGAGGAGCGTCGCTTGTTTTATGTCGCGCTCACGAGGGCTAAACACTCTTTGTATCTCTCGATGGCCGAGCGCGGTCGATCCGACCAGGCTGTGCGCACACCGAGTAGGTTTCTTCAGGCGCTGGGTCAGGCTGCTTCCTAAATCAGAGAGCGACACAAACACGACGACGAGGGCTCTTTCTCGTGTGTCGTGACCTCCTGGGTGTAGCGATCAATGCGATAGACCAACCCAGGGGTGTCAGCTCGCAACAGATTCCTGGCGTTCCATGCCGCAAGTGCATGGAAAGCGGGGGTGTCGGTCGCGGCACTCAGAGTCGACAGTTGGGAGGCCATGGCTACCCACGCTGGGTCGCGCTGCACGGCGTTGTCCCAGACACAGTGCAGGCAGGGTCCTCGTCCCGGCGTGACGCGTGGTCCGATGGTGATGGCTTGGTCACCCATGATGACCGGTGTGTGGGGGATGTCATCGGCAAGCCATGGGTGATACGCGGTGGGTGACATGACAAACGACGACACCAACACCGCTTCCTCGGCCGCCCGCGATTCCCGATAGCCAAGTTCCAGTAAGACCCGGTCGAAGGAGGGGAGGTGAGACGTCGAGCCGGTGATACGAATCAGGGGCAGTGGGTCAGGAGCGCGAGCATCCATTGCTGCGGAGAGCCGGTCAAGAAAGTGGGCGATTTCCCCCGGCTCGAGGCCCTCATGGGAGGCGATGGCCTCCACCCCCTCGACATGTATCCCGGTATGGAGCGCTGCCAGGACGGGGAGGTGACGTTGATCCACTGACTCGACGAGGGCAACGGGTGAATCCACCCCAATTTGGAAGCTGGTGGGAGACCGCCACACCACGGGCAGGGAGGGATCGAGGTGGAGCAGTCGGGACATGCGGTCATCGTGGCGGAAGACCTATCAGCCTCGGCAAACTTATCCACACCTAGGTGCCAGGTGGCTCCTCGTCCAGCAGGTCACGCAGTGCTTGGTCAAAGTCGTCATCCCGGGGAGGCTCGGCGACTCGCTGCAGGAAGCCTCCCGGATTATCCAGGTCTTCAAGAGTGGGAAGGGTGTCCGGGTGCCGCCAGAGTTCATCTCTCGCGGTGGAACCCAACTCCTGATGGATTGCCGCCCACAGAGCGCTTGCTTCTCTGAGTTTTCGGGGTCGAAGCTCCAGCCCGACGAGTGTGGCGAAAGCATGCTCAGCAGGACCGCCACTGGCTCGACGGCGACGGATGGCTTCACCGAGCGCATCGGATTTGGGCAGACGCGCTGTTGCGAGACCGGTGACGTGGTCGACCCATCCTTCGATAAGCGCCAGCATGCCCTCGAGCCTCTCGAGAGCACGGTTTTGTTCCTCCGTGCGCTCGGGCAGGAGGGCACCGGTGGTTAGCAGTTCCTTCATGGCTTCAGCATTCATCGGGTCGAAGTCGTCGGCGAGCTCCATCACCCGTGAGAGGTCGATACTGATGCCACCGGCAAAGTCGTGAATCGCGCTCATGATGTGGAGGCGGAGCCACTTAGCGTGTCGGAAGAGTCTCGCATGGGCGATCTCGCGCGTGGCGAGATAGATGTCTGCCTCTTCTTGTGGCACATCCAGATCGTGGGAGAACGCTCTCATGTTTTGGGCTAAGAGGAATGCTTTGACGTCGTATTCGTTGCTTCCACTGACTAGCGGGATTCCGATGTCACCACCCGAGAGCACCTCTCTGGAGAGCTTCCCCACGACACCGGCTAGTTGCATGGTGAACAAGCTTTTCGAGACCTGCTCCATGGGCCCACTCATGCCACTGATGAGGCCCTGCATATCTTCGGGGGCTTGGGATGACATCATCTGAGAAATGGCCCGAGGAATCGCGATGGCTACGGGGTCGGCAATCTGTTCCCACACGGGAAGGGTTGTTCGTGCCCATTCCGCCCGGGTGCCAATCAAGGGGGTTTCCGGGAGTTCGGCGACGTCGGACACTTCTGTGAGCCAGAGGCTTGCAACGCTGCCGGCCTGGTGGAGAGCTTCCCTCGTTGCCGGGTCCAGCGGCAGTGCACCCTCGGAGGCAACCGACACGGCGTGATCTCTGGATGCGTGCGGTTTGAGTGCGCCCCCGGGAGCAAAGGAGGTTCCCAACTGGGTCATCATGGCGCGCAGCTCGTCGGGCGAGACATTGATTCCAGCCGCTTTCATGAGCTCTTCTGGGTCGAATGTCTCGTCGCCGCTGAGGAACTTACGGAAAGCTTCCTTCATCCACTCTTCGTCGCCAAAGCGCGGGTCAGACTCAGAGTCATCAGCCATGACCCCACGGTACAAGCCGGTGCCGAGCCGCAGGTGATGATTTCGCTAACGGCTTGTTCCAGGATTCCGTGGCTATGCTGACCCGGTTAGTCGACCCGGGAGCACATGTGGCCATCTATGAGACCGAGGACCCCTCGGACCAGGTTCAGCGTCGCTCGCGTGTTGCCGGGTGGTTGATGCTGGGTCTGACCGGGGCCATCATCTTGGGTCTCTCGTTCTTTCCCGCCCCCTACGTCATTGATAACCCGGGGCCCACCTACGACACATTGGGATCAGTGAGCGTGGGTGAAGACGACATGGAACTCATCCTCATCTCCGGTGAAGATACGTATGACTCGACCGGATCTCTTTTGCTGACCACGGTCACGCGCTCGGGAAACCCGGAGAGCCTTCCGGGCTGGCTGGATGTCTTACAGGGGTGGTTTGACCCCCACCGCACCGTGATTCCTGTGGATGTCGCTTACCCTCCAGGCGTCACGGTGGAGCAAAACCGCGAAGCGGCCGCCATCGAGATGGAGAACTCTCAGCAGGAAGCTGTCGCCGCGGCTTTGGACTATTTGGGAATCGCCTACACCAGCAGGATGGTCGTGTCGCAGGCTCTCGACGGCGGACCCAGTGAGGGAGTGTTGCTCCCGGGGGACGTCATCCTGGCGGCGAACGGGATGTCAGTCGAAACGGTCAGTGGCTTGCGTGAGATGATCGCCGATTCTGGAGTCGTTGACCCCATGACCATCACCGTAGAGCGTGACGGTGGAGTCGTGGACGTCCAGGTTCTTCCCCGG
>JBMUEW010000006.1:0-37588 GCA_049460875.1 Pontimonas sp. | reverse complement strand
GAACCCGCACCATCAGTTTGGAAGACTGAGGCTCTACCATTGAGCTACATCCCCGAGGGTGGTGTTACCAATCCACGATGCTACTGCATCGAGTCGGCCTGAGACTTCCTTTGGCGGACATTCCGGCTAGACTTCCTAGGGTTGTTCGCCGGGTCACCTCAGAAACACTGTGCCACGATGGTGAATCGCTGTGGACCATCGGGGCGTAGCTCAGCTTGGTAGAGCACCCGCTTTGGGAGCGGGAAGTCGCAGGTTCAAATCCTGTCGCCCCGACGGAAAGAAAAAACACAAGTTAGTTGGAGAAAAGCTGTGCCCACCACCACCAAAGAGTCGTTGAGCCCCACCCGTGTTCGCTTGAGCATCACGGTCACCCCAGAGGAGCTCAAGCCCAGTCTTGACCATGCCTACCAGCACATCGCCGAACAGATTCAGATTCCTGGCTTCCGCAAAGGCAAAGTTCCACCTCCCATCATCGATCAGCGTGTGGGTCGCGGTGAGGTCCTGAACCACGCGGTGAGCGAGGGTATCGACCGCTTCTTCCAGCTCGCTGTCGCTGAAGAAAAGGTTCGCACGTTGGGTCGCCCTGAGGCCGATGTCTCTCAGTGGCCCAGCGACAAGGACTTTTCTGGTGATCTCGTGGTCACGGTGGAGGTCGATGTTCGCCCCGACTTTGAGTTGCCGAAGTTCGAGAAATACACGCTCGAGGTGGAGCCGATCATGGTGACCCAGGGTGACGTTGATGACGAGTTGGACGCATTGCGTGCTCGTTTTGGAAACCTGGTCACGGTGGATCGCCCGGCGAAGAAGGGTGACTTCGTTCAGATTGACCTGGTGGCCAAGATTGGTGATTCCACCATCGATTCTGCGTCCTCGATTAGCTACGAGATTGGCTCGGGTCAGCTCATTGAAGGAATTGATGAGGCACTGGATACCCTGACCGCGGGGGAGACAACGACCTTTGAGTCCAAGTTGCTTGGCGGTGACCACGAGGGTGAGATGGCTCTTATTGAAGTGACCGTGTTGAGCGTGAAGGAGCGCGAGCTTCCCGAGGCTGACGATGACTTCGCACAAATTGCCAGCCAGTTCGACACCGTCAAGGAACTCCGGGACGACCTCAAGAAGCAAGCCCAGCGCAAGGGTGTCTTTACGCAGGCTCAGGAGGCTCGCGACAAGCTGGTGGAGAAGATGATTTCCGAGGTCTCCATGCCTCTGCCTCAGGGTGTGGTGGATGCCGAGGTGCACCGCCACTTGGAGCAAGAGGGTCGTCTCGAGGATGACAAGCACCGCGCCGAGGTCATTGAGTCGACGGAGAAGAGTTTGCGTACTCAGTTGCTTCTGGATGCGCTCGTGGAGGCCCTTGAAGTTCAGGTGTCCCAGGACGAGCTCACCCAGTACCTGATTCAGTCTGCCGGTCAGTACGGCATGGAGCCCAGTGAGTTCATTCAGTCACTGGACCAAAACGGTCAAATCCCCTCCATGGTCGGTGAAGTGGCGCGCTCCAAGTCGCTGTCTGTCGCCTTGACGAAGCTCACGGTGAAGGACACGAAGGGCAAGAAGGTCGATTTGAGCGAGGTCACGAACTCCGCCACTGACCCTGTCGAGGATGCGGTTGCGCAGGCCGTTGCGGACAATCACGACGGTCACGACCACGACCACGAGCACTAAGCCGCTGCACTCTGCCGAGGGCGAACACCCCCTGGTCACGCCCCATCGGCTGTGTACGCTCGGGATAACCAAGGCTTTGAATCCGTAGAGGAGAACACCACCGTGACCATGGCAGAAACCATGATGCAGCCGAATGTCTTTGATCGGTTGCTCAAGGATCGCATCATTTGGCTGGGCTCTGAGGTTCGTGATGAGAACGCGAACGAGATTGCTGCGAAGCTTCTGTTGCTCGCCGCTGAGGACCCGGAGAGCGACATTTACCTCTACATCAATTCCCCGGGTGGATCCATCACCGCGGGTATGGCCATTTATGACACCATGCAGTTCGTACCCAACGACATCGTCACCGTAGGTATTGGAATGGCGGCCTCGATGGGACAACTTCTCCTCACTGCGGGGACCAAGGGTAAGCGCTACATCACCCCGAACGCCAGGGTCTTGCTCCACCAGCCCCACGGCGGTTTCGGCGGGACAGCGAGCGATATTCAGACCCAGGCGCACCTCATCAATGACATGAAGAAGCGCCTCGCTCAAATCACCGCGGATGCCACCGGCAAGAGCGTGGAGCAGATCATGGAGGATGGCGACCGTGACCGCTGGTTCTCCGCTGATGAGGCACTCGAGTACGGGTTTGTGGACCACATCCGCGCCTCCGCCAGCGACGTCGTCGGTGGCGGCGGGACCGACCAGGGCAAGAAGAAGTAGGCGAATTTCATGGAGATGATGACACCCCAATCTGGTTCGAGAGCCGCAACTCCGGAGAGCCGTTACATTCTGCCGAGCTTTGAGGAGCGCACGAGCTACGGTTTCAAGCGGCAGGACCCTTACGCCAAGTTGTTCGAGGACCGCATCGTGTTCCTCGGTGTCCAGGTCGATGACGCCTCCGCAGATGATGTGATGGCTCAGTTGCTGGTGCTCGAGAGCCAGGACCCCGACCGTGACATCGTCATGTACATCAACTCTCCGGGTGGCTCGTTCACCGCGATGACCGCGATTTACGACACCATGCAGTATGTTCGCCCCCAGATTCAGACGGTCGTCCTGGGCCAGGCTGCGTCCGCTGCAGCTGTCATCCTCGCTGGCGGAGAGCCGGGTAAGCGTCTGGCTCTACCCAACTCGCGAGTGTTGATTCACCAGCCCATGATGGGAGAAGCCGGTCGTGGGCAGGCATCGGATATTGAAATCCAAGCGAAAGAGATTGCGCGCTTGCGTGAATGGCTCGAAGAGACGCTCTCTCGCCACTCGAATAAGAGCATCGAGGAAGTCAACCGTGACATCGATCGTGACAAGATTCTCACCGCTCAGGAAGCGCTGGAATACGGGCTCATTGACCAGGTGCTCTCGACACGAAAGTCAGCGGGTACGACGTCCCCGGCCAAAGGCCCTGAGGCCGTAGCCGCTAGCTAGTTCCCGTTTCTTTTCTGGCGCACCCGCCAGACCACCCACACAACGACAGCAATGCTGACGATGCTGAGAAACCCGACGATCAAAATCGGGTCACGAGGTTCCTCCTCGGCCACAATGCTCTCTGAACTACTTGCTGTGACGACTGTTTCCGGGCTGGACTCCTCGGTGGCTTGTTCCCTCGCTACACCGCACTCGGCAGGAGTCTCGTAACCCATCGCCGGTGAGTGTGACGCAGCGGGAGCAAACTCAAACGTGTAACTCTCCGACAGGCTGTGACCATCGGCGGAAACAAACTGGTAGATGATGTCGTAGGTTCCTGCTTCTCCCAGTTCGACGCTGGACGAGAGCGTCCGTTCCTCCACGGTGTGGCAACCATCGCCGTAGTAGAGACCTTGGCTATCGCGGACCACAATGCCAAAACCTTGCCCATCACCGGCCAAGTCGAGGTAGAGGTCGTTACTGGTGATCGAAATGTCGACCGGACTCTCGGTCACCGTCGAATCAGGCTCGGGGGTGTAGTTCTCAACCACGTTGTGCGCGAGAGCAGAAGACCCTCCAAAAATGAAGGCATACATGAGGAAAGCCCCGAGGATTGGGGTGACGAACAGGTTGCGCACAGACGGTGTCATGAGAGCTCCAGTCTATTCTCGCCACACCCTGGCGGCCTGTGGAATGTCCGCGAGGGAGTTCCCCTCAAAAGGTAAGCTCCAAGAAGTTGCTGACCACTGTTCTAGCGGAGGGTTCTATGGCGCGCACCGGTGATTCGGGCGAGCTTTTGAAGTGCTCGTTTTGCGGAAAGACCCAAAAACAGGTCCAGCAACTCATCGCTGGTCCTGGTGTCTACATCTGTGATGAGTGCGTGGAGCTGTGCAACGAAATCATCGATGAGCGCCAATCTGAGGGTCGTGAGACCGCGAGCGCTGATTTTGAACTTCCCAAGCCAAAGGAAATCTATGACTTCCTCGAGGAATACGTCATTGGTCAGGAGGAGGCAAAGAAATCTCTCTCCGTAGCGGTGTATAACCATTACAAGAGAGTCCGCGCTTCAGCCTCACCGCATGCCGTCGATTCCGCCGAGGATGTCGATATTCAAAAGAGCAACATCCTGCTCATCGGGCCAACCGGCTGCGGTAAGACGTATTTGGCACAGACCCTGGCGAAACGTCTGAATGTCCCTTTCGCTGTCGCGGATGCCACAGCACTCACGGAGGCAGGCTACGTCGGTGAGGATGTGGAGAACATTCTGTTGAAGCTCATTCAAGCGGCGGACTATGACGTCAAGCGCGCCGAAATGGGGATTATCTACATCGACGAGGTGGACAAGATTGCCCGCAAAGCAGAGAACCCCTCAATCACACGGGACGTTTCCGGTGAGGGTGTTCAGCAGGCTTTGCTGAAGATTCTTGAGGGAACGGTCGCCGCTGTCCCGCCCCAGGGTGGACGGAAGCACCCTCAACAGGAATTCATCCAAATCGACACCACGAATGTGTTGTTTATTGTCGCGGGAGCTTTCGCGGGGCTCGAGGACATCATTTCTCAGCGGGTGGGTCGACACGGAATTGGTTTTGGTGCGCCCCTGCACAGCAAGGATGCGCAGGAGAACGTCTTCAGTCAGGTGCTACCCGAGGACCTCCACAAGTTTGGCCTGATCCCTGAGTTCATCGGGCGCCTTCCGGTGGTGACCACCGTCGCTCCGCTGGATCAGTCGGCGCTCATCGACATCCTGACGGGTCCCAAGAATGCTTTGGTGAAGCAGTATCAGAGGATGTTCGTCCTCGATGGTGTTCAGCTCGAGTTTGAGAAAGAAGCTCTGGAAGAGATCGCTGATTTGGCCTCTGAGCGCCAGACTGGTGCACGTGGTTTGCGGGCCATCTTGGAAGAAGTGTTGGGGCCCATCATGTTTGACATCCCCTCCAACGAGAACATCGAGCGCGTGGTCATTACGAAGGATGCCGTCGTGGGCACCTCCGCCCCTGTCGTGGTGCAAAAGCCCGCCCCTCGGCGAGAGAAGTCCGCTTAGCCTCGAAGAGTGACGCCGTTGTCGAGTGTGACGACGGGCCGATTTTCAAGCCAGGTCAAAGTCCAGCGAAGCGTTACTCGCTCCTCGTCATTCAACGTGGCCTCGATCGTTTCCATCTCAGCGATGAGAGACCCCGGAAGTGAGGTGGGAGCTTGCCCCACGGAGAAGCGACTACCGAGTTGCACGGCTAGTCCAGTTCCTTCTCATAGGTGACCCAGGTCGTTGCGGTTGCCACGGTGTCATAGAGGCGCCGTGCGCGATCGTTATCGGAGGCGGTGATCCAGCGCAGTGTTCCTCCACCGCGAGCGCGCGCAAAGTCCTCAATCGCCGAAATCAGCGCTGTGGCAACACCGTGTCCACGACTGTCGGGGTCGGTGAAGAGATCATCGAGGAACCATCCCGAACCTGCAGTGAACGTGTCGTGTTGGAAGCGAAGGTGGGCAAAGCCGACCACAGTGTTGTCCATCTCAGCAACAAAACATCGCAGCGGATGCTCGGCCTCCATCAGCCA
Organism: Pontimonas sp.; assembly: GCA_049460875.1. GTDB lineage: Bacteria > Actinomycetota > Actinomycetes > Actinomycetales > Microbacteriaceae > Pontimonas. The sequence continues at coordinate 31,985 of JBMUEW010000006.1, read as the reverse complement.
CGCCCAGACTCCCTCCACTATGTCTGGGGTGAAGCTCTCGCGGTAAAAAACTCCGTAGGCGAGGAATAATTCCTCCCACCGTTCCCGGTCTTGAGGGCCGACGGGCCTCACCCGAGGAGAAACGGAATCACTCATCGAGGGAGCCCCATTTGATGTCACTAATGGCGATGGTCTCTGATTCTGTCCAGGTCAAGGCTTGAATCTTTCCCACCGCCATGAGATCTGATTCCGCGAGGCGCAAGCGCGCGGGTGCGGTCAGCGTCGCCGAGACAATGGGCATTTTTTGGGCAACCTGCTGGTCTGTCTTGGAGCGTCGGATGGTAACCAGCGCCTCACTGGCTAAGGAAAGGAGACCATGGTGGTCCTCGGTGGAGGACGTGGGGAGGTCGTCTGCGCGTGGCCAGGACGAGGTGTGCACGCTGCCTTCGTGGGTCCAGGACCACACCTCTTCCGTGGCGAAGGGAATGACCGGTGCGAACAGCCGGACGAGAGCGTCGATGGCGAGTCGCAGCGCCGTGACCGCACTTGTCCGATCGGCTCCTTCGCCGGTGTAGGCGCGATCCTTGACCAGTTCCAGGTAGTCATCGGTGAAGGTCCAGAAGAACGTTTCTGCGAGCTCCAGCGCCCGAGCGTGGTCGTAGGAGTCATACGCCGCCGTAGCCTCGGTAATTACTCGGCCAAGCTCACGCACCATGTCGAGGTCGAGCGGGTGCGTGATCTCGCCGGGTGCGCCCTCGAAGCTGTACACAAACTTGGCGGCGTTCAGCACTTTGATGGCAAGGCGGCGACCGATTTTGATCTGTTTCGGGTTTTGCGGATCGAAAGCCGCGTCTGTTCCAAGGCGGGAGGAAGCGGCCCAGTACCGCACCGCATCGGAGCCGTGCTCGTCCAGCATCGATTGGGGCGTGACGACGTTGCCTTTCGATTTCGACATCTTCTTGCGATCGGGGTCGACTATGAAGCCCGAAATACCGGCGTTCTTCCACGGGATTGAGCCGTGCTCAAGCTCTGCTCGCAACATGGTGGAGAACAACCAGGTCCGAATAATGTCTTGGCCTTGCGAGCGCAGGTCATAAGGGAACACGAGGGAGAAGAGTTCGTCGTCGCTTCCCCACCCGCCAGCGAGCTGCGGCGTCAGACTGGACGTGGCCCAGGTGTCCATAATGTCGAGCTCCCCGATGAACCCTCCCGGGGTTCCCCTCTGGTCTTCACTGAAGCCTGGGGGAGTATCACTCGAGGGATCAACGGGAAGCTGGTCGATCGCCGGTGTTATGACCTCACCGTCGATGGGGTTACCGTGATCATCGAGGGGATACCAGACGGGAATGGGAACTCCGAAGAATCTCTGACGGGAGATGAGCCAGTCACCGGAGAGACCGTTGACCCAGTTCTCGTATCGAACCCTCATGAAATCGGGGTGAAAGGCAACTTCCTGGCCACGACTGATGAGGCGATCCCTCAGGTCATCGTCTCGGGCGCCGTTTTGGATATACCACTGGCGAGTGGTCACAATCTCGAGAGGTTTGTCGCCTTTTTCGAAAAACTTCACGGGGTGCACCATGGGATCAGGCTCCCCTTGGAGGTCACCGGATTCACGCAAAAGGTCGACGATGCCGGCTTTGGCGCTGAAGACGGTCTTTCCGGCCAGTTGTGAATACGCATCGATTCCTGCCGGGGACTGAATCCAGGCAGGTGTTTCGGTCAGGACGCGCCCGTCTTTGCCGAGGATGGGACGCGTCTCGAGGGAGAGCTCACGCCACCAGATCACGTCGGTGACGTCACCAAAGGTGCAGACCATCGCTATTCCTGTGCCCTTGTCTTGCTGGGCTAGATGGTGGGCGACGATAGGAACTTCGACACCAAACAGTGGCGAGGTGACGGTCTTACCAAAGAGAGGTTGGTAGCGCTCGTCATCGGGATGAGCGACGAGTGCCACACAGGCGGGTATGAGTTCTGGACGGGTGGTGACGATAGTCACATCGTCGATCCCGACACCGTGAAAGGTCACCTTGTGGTAGGCGGAAGGTTGTTCGCGATCCTCTAGTTCGGCTTGTGCGACTGCGGTCCGGAAGGTGATGTCCCACAGCGTGGGTGCGTCTGCTCGGTAAGCCTCACCGCGCTCTAAGTTCTTGAGAAAAGCAGACTGAGCAACTCGTTGAGAATTGTCATCGATTGTTCGATACGTCAGTGACCAGTCCACGCTGAGACCAAGGGTTCGCCACAGGTCCTCGAACTGTTTTTCATCCTCCACCGTGAGTTTTTCGCACAGTTCAATGAAGTTTCGTCGACTCACGGGAACCTGATCGCCGGGTTTGGAGCCATCTTTCGTCGCGCCCGCCTCCAGAGGTGGCACAAAATCTGTGTCGTAGGGGAGTGACGGGTCGCAGCGCACACCGTAATAGTTTTGAACTCGGCGCTCCGTCGGAAGACCGTTATCGTCCCAGCCCATGGGGTAGAAGATTTCTTTGCCTCGCATGCGGTGATACCGCGCTTGCAAGTCCATATGGGTGTAGCTAAAGACGTGCCCGATGTGGAGGCTTCCCGATGCTGTCGGAGGGGGAGTATCCACGGCAAAAAGGTGCTCTTTACCGCGTTGCAGAGCCGACTCTCGATTGAAGCGATAGGTGCCGTGTGCGTCCCACCGGGTGCCCCAGGTTTCTTCGAGACCTTCGAGAGCCGGTTTGTCAGGGATAGATCCGCTCATGGGCACCTTCTTCGCTATAGGCGGCACCGCGTCCACTGTGCCTTGGTATGTGCCCCCATGCTACAAAAAAATGGGGTTCTGGGTTTCTTCGTACAACCCAGAACCCCACATTCGAGTACCTACTGACTCGACCTCGCATACGCGGGTTCCGCGCGGCGAAGCGCCATGCGTCCGGCCTGAAGGGTGGCCAGAAGCGTAATTACCGAGAGTCCTGCAAGGACGACCGCGGGGTGCCACCAGGCATTTCCGGTGGCTTCGCCGATGGTGAGTGTCACCGCAGGCACGAAGCCGGAGACAACTGCCGCAATCGAGTAGGCGAAGCCCAGCGCTGAGTAGCGGTAGCGCTCATCGAAGAGGTCGCTGTAGACCCCGCCGAGCGCGGCCCAGCTCATGGTGGGGAGGATTCCACCGATGAGCATCATGGCAACCAGGACACCAAAGTTCGCAAACTGCAGGAAGTAGTAGATCGGGAACGCCACGAGGAGAGTTCCGAGTGCTCCCCAGGCGACAACGCTGGAGGATCCGATGCGCATCGCCCACGCCCCGAAGAGGGGAATGGTGATCAACTGCAAAAGCCCACCGATAGTGGTGGCGATGAGCAGTTCGTAATACGCGAAGCCCAACTGGACCACTCCGTAATTGATGGTGTAGGTGTTCATCAGGGAGTAGGAACCAATTCCCAGCAGCGCAACACCCACGGCGATGAAAATCGCGAAAGGCTGCTGGGCGAGAAGCGTGAGGAACGGAACTTTGGGGCGACGCTCGCGCTTCACCACGTCTTCGAACACGGGGGTCTCGGTGATCGCGAGACGCAAGTAGAGCGACACCAAGAGCAGCGGAATCGCGGTCCAGAACGGGATTCTCCACGCCCACTCGACGATTTCGTCGGTGGTCAAAGCAAGCGTCAACCAGATGAAAGCCGTGGCGGAAAGGATCGAGCCAATTGGGGACCCCAGCTGAGGCATCGCTGCTGCGAAGGCTCGCTTGGCCCCAGATTCGTGCTCGGTGGCGACGAGGACAGCTCCACCCCACTCACCTCCGAGCGAGATTCCCTGCAGGAGGCGAAGAATCACGAGGATTGCAGCACCGAACCAGCCGGCTTGATCGTAGGTGGGGAGGACACCGATGAGGCCGGTGGCCACACCCATCATGGTGACGGTCACGATAAGCGTCTTCCGTCGACCGATCCGATCGCCGATGTGACCGAAGACGATGGCACCCACCGGCCTGATGATGAAGGCCAGAGCGATTGACAGGAAGGCGGCCAGGGTTCCTCCAAACCCACCGAGCGGGTCAAAGAACAGTGGGCCGACAAAGAACGCCGCGAAGTAGGCGTAAATGTAGAAGTCGTAGGACTCGAGGGATGTCCCCACAAGGGACGCCCATCGGGCTTTTCTCGCCATTACCGGATCGGTCTGAACCATGCGTCTCCTCCTGGAAAGTCGCTACAGTGTAATTATTGGACTAAGTACAAAAAACAGATACTACTTCAACTATAGGGGACACCATGACTGGCAAAGACCGAGGTCGACCGCAAACAGTGTCGCTAGTCGCCCTTGAGGATGCCGCTGGTGAGCTGTTTCTGGAACAGGGTTACCGTGAGACCAGCATCGACGACATTGCCCAGCGTGCAGGGATATCCCGTGCAAGTTTCTTCAACCACTGCGCCACAAAATCCGACGTTCTCTGGGTTGATGCAGATATCGCGTTGGACACCGTGGAGAAGAAACTCCGACACGGTGTGAGTCTGGCCGAGGCGCTCCAGTCGGTCGCTGCATCCCATCCCCATGACCGGATTCCCTTGATTGCGACCCAAGCTGAGGCGATGGGGCTTGGTCCAGCGCTTGCCGAGAGTGCTGGTGTGCGCGTTGCCAGGCTCCAGGCCGCGGTGGTAAGCGCCGGAGTAGACCCTGCAGACGTGTGGCTCGTGACGGGGGTGCTCATCGGTGTGGCACACGAGTGGGCCACGGGAAGCTCACCCCGCTCTCCTCTCAGTGAGCTCCTGGAAGAGAGACTCGCGCCACTTCGATCGATTGTTGGCTCGAAGACACGGGCAACCCTGTTCTAGACTGTGGGGCAGAGCGTTGAACCGGCTATCACCGGTGAGCTACCGGAAGAACAGAATCGCTGATTCCCAGTAGAACCGGTCGGGTTGGTCCGTTATCGCCTGACATGAAGTGGCTTGAGCGATGCTCGAGCAAACGAGGTGGTACCGCGCGTGAGTTCTCATGCGTCCTCGTAGCTGTTTCCACCCGTGTCAGAGAGATGAAACCCCATGGCTTTCCCCCGTCACCTTCCCGGTTCCTCTGTGGACCCCAGCCCGAGTTTTCCGGCCATCGAGCACCGAGTTCTGGCCGATTGGAAGGCGGGGGACACCTTCCAGAAGTCGGTGAGTCAGCGGGAGGGCTGCGATGAGTGGGTCTTCTACGACGGCCCTCCCTTTGCCAACGGTCTTCCCCACTATGGCCACCTCCTCACCGGGTACGCCAAGGACGTGTTTCCGCGTTTTCACACGATGCGCGGTAAGCAGGTTCATCGCCGGTTCGGCTGGGATACCCATGGTCTGCCCGCGGAGCTCGAAGCGGAGCGTCAACTGGGAATTACCGACAAGAGCCAAATCGAGGACATGGGTATTGGAGCCTTCAATCAGGCTGCCAGGGAGTCCGTTCTGCGCTACACCGCGGAGTGGCAAGACTATGTGACGCGTCAAGCCCGATGGGTGGATTTTGACAACGACTACAAGACGTTGGACATCACCTTCATGGAGAGCGTCATCTGGGCGTTCAAGCAGCTCTACGACAAAGGACTTGCTTACGAGGGTTATCGCGTCTTGCCCTACTGCTGGCGGGACCAGACTCCTCTGAGCAACCATGAGCTTCGGATGGATGACGACGTCTACAAACCACGTCAGGATCAATCCGTCACCGTGACGTTCCCGCTGCACGGGGATAAGGCCACTGCTGCCGGGCTGGAGGGAGTGCTGGCTCTGGCGTGGACGACAACCCCGTGGACCTTGCCCACTAACCAGGCCCTGGCCGTGGGGCCTGACATCAGGTATGCCCTGGTGCCTGCAGGGCCCGACGCTGCCCACCCCGGTGCAACCTATCTACTCGCCGAGGACACCATCCAGAACTACCGCAAGGAATTGGGGTACCCCGAGGTTGCCGACGCGGTGGCTGCCATCAGCAGAAAAATCACAGGCTCCGAACTGGGGGGCATCGAGTACGAAAGGGTCTTCGACTATTACGCGGATCGGGAAAAGTGGGGCCTCGAGAACGCCTGGCAAATTTTGATTGCAGACTATGTCGCCACAGGTGAGGGAACGGGAATCGTTCACCAAGCACCCGCGTATGGTGAGGACGACCAGGTGACCTGTGCTGAAGCAGGAATTCCTGTCATCATTTCGGTCGATGACGCTGGTCGCTTTCTCGACACCGTCACTGACGTGGCGGGGATGCAGGTCTTCGAGGCCAACAAGACGCTCACCGGTCTTCTGCGCCAGAGCGGTCGCCTCTTCGCCGAGCGCTCCTACGACCACTCATACCCGCACTGCTGGCGGTGTCGCACACCGCTGATCTACAAGGCAGTATCCAGCTGGTTTGTCCGCGTGACAGAGATTCGAGACCGGATGGTGGAGCTCAACCAGGACATCAATTGGGTTCCCGCGAACGTCAAAGACGGCCAGTTTGGGAAGTGGCTGTCGAACGCCAGGGATTGGTCGATTTCGAGAAACCGCTACTGGGGCTCTCCGATTCCGGTGTGGAAGAGCGACAACCCGGAATTCCCCAGGGTCGATGTGTACGGATCCCTCGAGGAGCTCGAGCGCGATTTCGGGGTGAAGCCCGATGACCTGCATCGCCCGGCCATTGATGAGCTCGTCCGCCCTAACCCCGATGACCCGAGTGGCCAGTCGATGATGCGCCGAATTCCCGATGTGCTCGATGTGTGGTTTGACTCGGGCTCAATGCCCTTTGCCCAAGTGCACTACCCCTTCGAGAACCATGACTGGTTTGATTCGCATAATCCCGCTGATTTCATCGTCGAGTACATCGGACAAACCCGTGGCTGGTTCTACACGATGCATGTTCTTGCGACTGCCCTTTTCGACCGGCCCGCGTTCCAGCAGGTGATCTCACACGGCATCGTTTTGGGATCAGATGGCCAGAAAATGTCGAAGAGTTTGCGCAACTACCCCGATGTGTCCGAGGTTTTTGAGCGCGATGGGGCTGACGCCATGCGCTGGTTCCTGATGTCGAGCTCGGTCATCCGCGGGGGAAACCTCGTGGTGACCGAGGAGGGTATTCGCGAGGGCGTGCGCCAGTTCCTGTTGCCCTACTGGAGTACCTACTACTTCCTGAGTTTGTACATCGGCGACCACACGCCGGTGTGGCGCACTGATTCACCCCATGTCCTCGATCGCTACATCCTGGCCAAAACCAGGAAGCTCATTGACGAGGTCACCCAAGAGTTTGAGTCCCTCGATTCACCGATGGCGGCGGCGGCGTTGCGTGACTTCGCCGATGTGCTGACCAATTGGTATGTCCGAAGGAGCCGGGAGAGGTTCTGGGACGGTTCTGACACGGACGCGCTCGACACCCTCTACACCGTGTTGGAAACGCTGTCGCGACTCGCCGCACCCCTCGCACCTCTGGTGACCGAAGAAGTGTGGCGCGGTCTCACGGGTGAAGAAAGCGTTCACCTCACCGATTGGCCAGAAGCGTCCTCGTTCCCCGAGAACGATGAGCTGGTCACGACCATGGACACAGTCCGCGACGTCGCCTCAGCGGGATTGGCTGTCCGAAAAGCTCATGGCCTTCGGGTACGTCTGCCCCTGACCTCACTGACCATCGTGACCAACAATGCCGCTGGCGTGACCGAGTTTCTCGACATTTTGGCCGAAGAGCTCAACGTCAAGGAGGTTCTCACCCGAGAACTCGATGACCAGGTCGCCCAGGAGTTAGGAATCGGGAAGAAACTTCTACCCCACGCTCGAGAGCTGGGTCCCCGCGTTGGGGCACAAGTCCAAAGCATTATTCAGGCAGCAAAGGCCGGGGACTGGGCGATGGACAACGGTGTTGTCACGGTCGCAGGAATTGCCCTCGAGGAGGGGGAGTACTCACTGGAGTTCACCTCGGAAGGTGAAGACACGGCCGTGCAGTTCCTCGACAATGGAGGCTTTGTGCTGCTCGATACCACGGTGACTCCTGAGCTAGCGGCCGAAGGCTTAGCCCGAGATGCGATCCGAGCAATTCAGCAAGAGCGCAAGAACGCGGGTCTGGATGTGTCAGATCGCATTTCGACGACGGTCGAAGCAGACCCGGTGGCGAGCGAAGCACTTCGTGAGCACCAGGACATGGTGTGTGCGGAGACGCTTTCGATAAGCCTTGAGCTCACAGAACTGTCCGCGAGTGACGATGCGTTGCCGGTGGGAGAGAACTCTCACATTCGTGTGAAAGTCTCGAAGAGTGGCTGACACTCCCGCAGAGGACCGTCGCGCAGCGTCTGCTGTCGCTGAAGCCCTCTACGCTCGCATCGGCGAGGCCACCCCTCACAGACGCCTGGAGGCTACCAGGCGAGCGGTTGAACTCTTGGGCGATCCGCAGCGGATGTATGGCGTCATTCATATTGCCGGCACCAACGGAAAGACTTCTACCGCTCGCATTACGGAGAGCCTGCTTCGGGCCCACGGTTTGAGGGTGGGGCTCATGACCTCGCCTCACCTGCACCGACTCAACGAGCGCATCATGATTGATGGTGAACCCATCGCCGATGGAATGCTCGCCGATAACTGGGCCGATGTTGAGCCGGTTCTCCAGATGGTCGATGCCGAGCTACTGGCAAACTCTGAACCTGCGCTGAGCTTTTATGAAGCGCTCACTGTCCTGACTTTTGCGTGCTTTGCGGACGCTCCGGTAGACGTTGCGGTCATCGAGGTCGGTATGGGTGGTGAGTGGGATGCCACGAACGTCGTGGTCGCCGACGTTGCGGTGCTGACCCCCATCGCGATGGATCATGCCGAGATTCTGGGAGACACGATCCGAGAGATTGCGCGCACCAAAGCGGGAATTGTGAAGCCTGCCTCACGAGTAGTCAGCGCTCATCAAAGTGACGACGCCATGGAGGAAATTCTCCGGGCCACGGAGCTTTCCGAGGCAACCTTGCGTGTCCTGGGGCGCGATTTCTACCTGATGAGTGTCGAGCAGGCAGTCGGGGGTCAAGTCCTCTCGGTGTCAGGGATTGCCGGCGAATATCGCAGTCTCACTCTTCCGCTTTTCGGCGAGCATCAAGCAGACAACGCAGCTGTCGCGATTGCTGCGGTCGAATCGTTTCTCGGTAATGGGGAAACTCCTCTGGGTTCCGAGGTTGTCGAGGATGGGATTTTGCTCTCCTCGAGTCCAGGACGCCTCCAGGTCATCGATCACCAGCCCACCGTGATCATCGATGCCGCGCATAACCCTCATGGAGCAGAGGCTTTATGCCGAGCACTCATGGGGTCATTTGCTTTTCCGCGGTTGGTCTGCGTGGTCGGAATCCTTCAGGAAAAAGACGTGATCGGAATCATTGAGGCTCTCGATCCGGTGGTAGACCATTTTGTGGTGACCCAATCCCAGTCAGACAGGGCGATTTCCGTCTCCGATTTGGCCGATGCTGTATCTGCAATTGCGGGCCCCGACCGGGTCGACTCTCGGGCGAATGTAGAGAGCGCACTCGAGCGAGCAAAGGAAATCGCCGGGGTTGAGGGCGGAGTCATTGTCACGGGATCCATCACCCTCATCGGTGAAGTCCGAGGAGGGATTACTGGTGGCTAAACGAGAGAAGACCGCGACAGAGTCGCTGCTCCAGATCGCGCTGGGGCTAGAAATTATCGTGGTGTTTTTTGGAGCTTTGGTGCTCAATGGGCTCCGCCTCTACAGCGGTCCGGTAGTGCTGCTGGGGGCAATCGCCACCGTTGTGGTTCTCGTGGTTCTCTATCGAGCGGTCCAGTATCGGTGGGGTCAGCTGCTGGGACACGCGGTTCAAGTTGTCTTGTTGGCGAGTTTCTGGTGGGACATTGCGATTGGGCTGTCGTTTGCCGTGGTAGTTGCGTTCTGGGTGTTTGGCGCCATTCGAGGCCCGATGCTCGATAGAAATAAGCCGGAGTCCAGCCAGTAGGCTCGAGTTCAGACTTTTGCGAAGGAGAGAACACATGTCCGCACCCCAGGAAACCCTGGTCCTGATCAAGCCAGATGGAGTAGCGAGGAACCTGACCGGAGAGATTCTCTCCCGTATTGAGTCCAAGGGTTATCAGCTGGTGGACATTCGCATGGTGCAACCCGATCGTGATGTCCTTCGGGCGCATTATGCCGAACACGAAGGCAAGCCCTTTTACGAACCCCTGGTGACGTTCATGGAGTCTGGACCGGTTGTGGCCATTCGAGTGGCCGGTCATCGCGTGATTGAGGGAATCCGCTCTCTGTGTGGCGCAACGGATCCGACTCAGGCGGCTCCGGGAACAATTCGCGGAGACCTTGGTCGAGATTGGGGTCTAGCGGTCCAGCAAAACCTGATTCACGCCAGCGATTCACCGGAAACAGCAGAGCGCGAGCTCGCACTCTGGTTTCCGTCCTAAAGGGAGAACAGTAAGGGGAACTGGATCATGATCGACAGCCCGATGACGGCGTAGTTGATCACCATGAGAATCCAGCTGTAGGGCAGCCACTGGGCTCCGAGCTTTTTCAGTCGCGGGGACGAACCGAGCATTCCCTGTTTGAGCGCCCACGGGAGGTAGAGCCACCACACAATGATGTGGATGGCCCAGACCACCATGCAGTAGAGGCACAAGAAGCCGATAACAAAGACGGCTTGGTAGAACATCCACATCAGCCAGCTGTACGCGAAGAACAGTCCCAGAGTGGTCAGGACCCAGAATCCTCGCTTGAACGTGGACCCAGAGAGCATTGCTGCTCCAATAACTGCGACGACTGCATATCCGCCGATGCCAAAGAGCTGGTTGGGGGTGTCAAAAAAGAGGGTGGCCTGCCAGCTCTGCATGACATTTCCGCAGGAAAAGAACGGATTGATATCGCAGCTGGGTTTCTCGCCTGTCAGGGCAAGCTGATAGCCCTCGCGGGCCAGCGTTAGTGAGGCGAGCCAGGCTCCTAGCCCACTCAGCATAAGGAAAAGACCCATACCGGCTTGTCGTCGAGTGGGGTAGTTCACGAGCCGATTATGACAGCACCCCGTGAGAATTGGGTGACGGTGTGCGATACTGGTGAGGGCGCCATCGCCAGAGACGGCGAAGAGCGGCCGCAAGATTTCTCGGATAACCATCCGAATAAGGGGGAAACCCCGAAACCCTAGTTTTTTCAATGCGCCATTGCGCGCATTGCCAAAGCGCAATGTATTCCCAGCCATTGGAGCCAGGGAATCTGTGAGGAGTACACCAGCAATGGTGACACGCAAAAAAGAAGATGAAACCGAGCCGAAAAAGAAGTCGGCTCAAGCCAAAAAAGCCCCTGCTGCTAAGGCTGCCGCGAAGCCCGAGAAGAAGGCTGCTGCGACAAAAAAGCCCGCGAAGACAGCGGGGCGCTCTGCGGCCAAGGCCGACAAGCCCGTTGCGCCCACGACAACGTCCTTAGTCTTTCAAGCGCCCGATCCGGGCTTGTTCCCTGCGTGGACACCGGGTCCTGACTCGGCTGAGGGTGACAAGGTAGTGCGTCGACGCTCGAGGGCCAACCGTAAGACCGGTTCGGACGAGAAGAAGACGTCGGAGTCAACGGACTCGGGTCAGCCTCAAAAAGTGCGGGGCTCCACCCGTTTGGAAGCTAAGCGTCAGCGTCGCCGTGATGGACGCGAGGGAAGTCGTCGGCGAGGAACGGTCACCGAGACCGAGTTCCTCGCTCGCAGAGAGAGCGTGGACCGGGTCATGGTGGTCCGGGAGAGCACGGATCGCACCCAGATTGCTGTTCTTGAGGACAATGTCGTTGTTGAGCATTACGTTGCTCGCTCCGAGGAGTCCAGCCTCATCGGAAACGTTTATCTTGGGCGAGTCCAGAACGTTTTGCCCAGTATGGAAGCGGCCTTCGTTGATATCGGTCGGGGTCGAAATGCGGTGTTGTATTCCGGGGAAGTGGACTGGGATGCGGCCGCAGAGGGTGGCGCGACAGGTCCGCGTCGTATCGAATTAGCCCTGAAGACGGGTGACACCGTGTTGGTTCAGGTAACCAAAGACCCCGTGGGGCACAAGGGGGCAAGACTCACCAGCCAAATCAGCCTGCCCGGTCGATACCTCGTTTTCGTTCCCGGTGGCGCCATGAATGGAATCTCACGAAAGCTGCCGGATAAAGAACGGGCGCGCCTCAAGGCCATTTTGAAGCAGGTTCTTCCCGAAAGTGCGGGAGTCATTGTCCGCACTGCGGCCGAGGGTGCGACGGAGGAGCAGCTGACCAACGACGTCGAGCGCCTTCAGAAGCAATGGCAGGAAATCTCTGCTCAAGCCGAGAAGGCTCAGGCGCCAGCCTTGCTACATTCCGAACCCGATTTACTGGTGAAAATCATTCGGGACGTCTTTAACGAGGACTTCCAGAAAATTGTCATCTCCGGTTCTCACGCCGCCACAACCATCGAGAAATACCTGTCCCAGGTCGCTCCCGACCTCATTTCCCGTATGGAGCACTACACAGGGGATGCCGATCCGTTCGTCGAATACCGGGTGAATGAGGGAATTGCGAAAGCACTCGATCGCAAAGTCTGGCTGCCCAGTGGTGGGTCCTTGGTTATCGACCGAACTGAAGCTATGACCGTTGTCGACGTAAACACAGGAAAATTCGTGGGCTCAGGGGGAAACCTCGAAGAAACTGTCACGAAGAACAACCTGGAAGCAGCCGAAGAGATCGTGCGTCAGCTGCGCTTGCGCGACATCGGCGGAATCATCGTTGTGGACTTCATCGACATGGTTCTTGAATCAAACCGCGACCTCGTGCTGCAAAGACTGATGGAGTGCTTGGGCAGAGATCGGACGAAGCACCAAGTCGCGGAGGTCACCAGTTTGGGTCTCGTTCAGATGACCAGGAAAAAACTCGGTTTGGGCCTCTTGGAGACTTTCAGCGAGACCTGCGAGGTGTGCCAGGGCCGAGGTCTGTTGGTGCATCACGAGCCCGTGTCTAAGTCCCGCTCTGACAATGCTCCCGCGAAGAAGCGCAAGTCGTCCGGATCGTCTCAACCCGCTGTTGCACCGCACCAAATCACGGACGATGCCAGGAACGCCATCGCCCAAATCGCGAAGAGCACCGTGGGCCAAACACCTGCGCCATCCCCCGAGGAAGAAAAACCAGCATCCAAGCCTGCTCGCGGTGGAAAGAAAACCAGCGCGAAAAAGCCAGAGATTTTGGATTCTGTACTAGCTGCACTTCCAGAGCCGCCAGCTCCCGGAACATCAAAGCGTCGGCGCCGGGCCACAAGCGGCTAGCAGTTCCCAGTGGGGCTCCCCATCTTCGCCTGAAGGTCGCTCTTTCTGTGGTTGCCCAGTGCTGTGTGATGGTCTATTCTTGACCCTTGGTGCTGATTTCATGTTGGTCACCCAGCACCCTCACATTCTCAGTAGCAAGGCAGGTTGTCATCGTGGTTTACGCGGTTGTGCGCGCAGGTGGGCGCCAAGAAAAAGTTGAAGTCGGTTCCATCATCACTGTGGACCGGCTGTCTGCCGACGCTAAGAAGTCGGTGACTCTTGCTCCGGTTCTCTACGTCGATGGTGACAAGGTCACTCACGACAAGAAGGAACTCGCGAAAATCACCGTGAGCGCGGAGGTCATTGGAGACCTTCGTGGCCCCAAAATCGTTATCCAGAAATACAAGAACAAGACCGGCTACAAGGCTCGTCAAGGTTTCCGTTCAGACCTGACGAAGCTCAAAGTCACCGGCATCACCAAGAAGTAAAGGGCTAGCTCATGGCACACAAAAAGGGAGCATCCTCGACTCGCAACGGTCGCGATTCCAACCCCCAGTACTTGGGTGTGAAGCGTTTCGGTGGCCAGGTCGTCAAGGCTGGCGAAATTATCGTCCGTCAGCGTGGGACACACTTCCACCCCGGCGCCAACGTGGGCCGCGGCAACGATGACACCCTGTTCGCCCTCGCAGCAGGTGAAGTCAAGTTTGGAACCAAGGGTGGCCGCAAAGTCGTCGCCGTGGTTGACTCCGCCACCTAAGATTTTTTCACGTAGTGCGAGGGCGAGCTTCGGCTCGCCCTTTGCGCTTAGTGGCCCGATGACAGGAAGGTGACTGATGACAACGTTCGTTGACCGCGTTGTGTTGCACCTGTCTGCTGGTCATGGTGGGCACGGCTGTGTGTCAGTGCATCGCGAAAAATTCAAGCCTCTGGGTGGGCCTGATGGGGGCAATGGAGGTAACGGGGGAGATATCGTCCTGGTGGCGGACCCCCAAGTGACCACCTTGTTGGATTACCATCACCGACCCCATCGTTCGAGCGGAAACGGATCGCCTGGTCAAGGTGACTCCAAACACGGTAAGAGCGCTCCAGATGTCTCTCTTCCCGTACCGGTGGGAACCGTGGTGAGAGACGACGCCGGAGAGGTTCTGGTGGACCTCGATCGCCCCGGAATGAGCATTGTGGTGGCTTCTGGAGGCCGAGGGGGTCTTGGGAATGAAGCCTTAGCAAGTAAAGCCAGGAAGGCCCCCGGTTTTGCCCTCTTGGGGACCCACGGTTTCGAGGGCGATATCCACCTGGAGCTCAAAGTGGTGGCCGATGTGGCGCTCGTGGGTTTCCCCAGCGCCGGGAAATCAAGCCTTATTGCGGCAGTGTCGAAAGCCACGCCAAAAATTGCGGATTATCCCTTCACCACCCTTCACCCGAACCTCGGGGTGGTCGACGTGGAGGGAATCCGATTCACGGTTGCGGATGTTCCCGGTCTCATCCCCGGTGCGAGCGAGGGCAAGGGGCTGGGGCTCGAGTTTTTGCGCCACGTGGAGCGCTGCAGTGTTTTGGTGCATGTACTGGACTGCGCCACCTTGGAACCGGGACGTGATCCGGTGTCCGATCTCGACGCGCTTCTTGCCGAACTCCAGAACTACCCCCTCGAAGAGGACCAGGTTCCTCTTGCCGAGCGACCACAGATTGTCGTCCTCAATAAAGTGGACGTCCCTGAAGGCAAGGATCTCGCTGACTTCGTCAAGGCTGATCTCGAAGAGCGGGGCTATCGAGTGTTCCCCCTCAGTACCGTCACACGTGAGGGTCTTGATGGTTTTTTGTATGCATTGGGGGAGATGGTCAGTGAGTACCGTCACAACGTCTTAGAGGCTCAGGCCCAGGCACCTCGGATTGTGGTGCGGCCCCAGGCAGTGAATGAGGCGCCCTTCACTGTGGTGGTGGAGGGAGGGAGCGACGGTCCGCTGTATCGAATCCTGGGAGAAAAACCCCAGCGCTGGGTGGAACAAACAGATTTCGCGAACGATGAGGCAGTGGGATTCCTCGCGGATCGTTTGATGAAAATAGGAATTGACGAAGAACTTTTCAACGCTGGCGCAACGCCCGGCGCTACCGTCATGATTGGGCCTGGAAAAGGTCAGGTGTTTGATTGGGAGCCCACCCTCTCGAGCGCAGCGGAATTGATGGCAGCACCCCGCGGAACTGACCCCCGGCTGGAAGAACACACGAGGGCCACTCGAGCGCAACGCAAGAAGACCTATCACGAGCGAATGGACGCGAAGGCCAGGGCCCGTGAAGAGTTAGAGGAAGAAAAGAAAGCAGGTTTTTTCTCTGATGATGACTAGAGAAACCGCACACACCGCGTCCCGTGTGGTGATCAAAGTGGGCTCCTCCTCGATTAGCGGCGAAAGAGAACACCAGGTGCCAGGGCTCGTCGACGCGCTTGCCGCCTGGCATACAGCCGGATCAGAGGTCATCTTGGTGTCTTCTGGTGCCATCGCCATTGGGGCACCCTTCTTGAAGCTTTCTGACCGCCCCCAGGACCTCGCCACCCAACAGGCTGCAGCCGCTGTCGGCCAGAACCTTCTCATGGGGAGATATCAGGCGCTCTTTGAGAAGTACTCCATCATCACCGGGCAGGTGTTGCTCACAGTCGGCGACATGGACAACGGGACTCATCGCACCAACGCGCTGCGCACCATTGAGCGCTTGTTAGGTCTGGGAATCATCCCGATTGTGAATGAGAACGATACCGTCGCCACTCAAGAAATTCGCTTCGGTGACAACGATCGCCTCGCAGCTCTGGTGAGTGAACTAGTCGGAGCCGATCTGCTGGTGCTTCTGAGCGATGTCGACGCACTCTATTCGCACCCGCCCACTGATTCGCGAGCGCAGCGAATCGACACGGTCACCTATGGTGACGCACTGGAGGGTGTCGAACTTGGCGAAGCGCTTGTCAACAGTGTGGGAACCGGCGGTGCTGTGACAAAAGTGAGCGCCGCCAAAATGGCGACGACCGCGGGAATTCCTACCCTGTTGAGCTCCACCGAATCTCTCGGGGCGATTGTCGCAGGGGAACCCCGGGGTACCTGGTTCGAACCGGCCGATTTACACTAACTGTCATGACTCGAACTTCTCCCGACATCGCTCCAGGACTCATCGAGCGGCTCGAGCGCTCGAAAGCGGCTGCGACCGAGCTCACCCGAGCAACCTCGCTCATGCGCGATGCTGCTCTCCATGAGATCCAGAAGACACTCGAGGCTCATGTTGACGACATTGTTGCTGCTAATGGTCAAGACCTTGAGCGGGGGGTCGCAGAAGGCATGGAAACAAGCCTCCAGGACCGACTCCGACTTACCCCCGAGAGGGTTCAGGGGCTCATCGATTCTGTCGGTGTCATTAGGTCGCTCCCGGATCCTGTCGGAGATGTGATTCGAGGGATGACGCTCGCCAATGGCCTCCAGGTCACCCAGGTTCGTGTCCCTTTCGGAGTCGTGGGCGCCATCTATGAGGCCCGGCCCAACGTCACCGTGGACATCGCGGCCCTCGCTCTCAAGAGCGGAAATGTGGCGGTATTGCGTGGCGGGTCGGCGGCTCTGGAGAGCAACAAGCTCTTGGTTTCTCTGATGCAAGACGCCCTCGTTGCCGCAGGTTTACCGGCTGAAGCGCTGGCCACCGTTGATGATTTCGGGCGAGAGGGCGCGGATGCGCTCATGAAAGGCCGAGGCTATATTGACGTCCTCATCCCGCGTGGGTCGGCTTCTCTGATCGAGACTGTGGTGACGCAATCCACGGTTCCCGTGATCGAGACTGGTTCGGGCATCGTCCACATTTTTGTGGATGCGAGCGCTTCTGGAGAGCAGGCGACCGAGATTATTCATAATGCGAAAGTCCAGCGCCCGAGCGTATGTAATTCGGTCGAGACGGTCCTCGTGCATCGCGATGCGCTGGGTCTCGTTCCCGACATCGCGAAGCGCTTGCTCGATTCTGGCGTCACCCTGCACGCCGATGACGCCATTCGCGAGCTCGTTCCCGAAGCGCTACCGGCCACCGATAAGGATTGGGCCACCGAGTATTTGTCGCTCGAAATAGCGCTCAAGACAGTCGATGATCTGGATGAGGCTTTGGAGCACATTCGTGCCTATTCCACGCATCACACGGAGTCGATTCTGACCTCTGACATGGCAAACGCGGAACGATTCGTGAAGGAAGTGGATTCTGCAGCGGTCATGGTGAATGCATCGACCCGCTTTACCGATGGTGGCGAGTTTGGGTTTGGCGCCGAAGTGGGAATCTCGACCCAAAAATTGCACGCTCGAGGACCCATGGGTCTTCCGGAGCTCACCAGCACCAAGTGGATTGTGAGAGGACAGGGCCAGGTACGCCCGTAGATGTCAGGTTCTCCTGGCGTCTAACCGGTAGATTAGGACTCGTTCGTTGAGGTTACAAAGGAGCGCAGAGCACACATGACCGACACCGTCCTTGCTTCAGGCGAAATTGTCAATGAGCTACCCTTCCCCGCGGAAGTCTTTGGGATTGCTTTCTTAGTGGCGTTCTTTGCGCTGGGCTGGCTGACTTTCAGCTACCGCAATGTGGCCAATCGCCACCGTCACAAGACTCAGGGCTCCTCTAGCTCCGCTGCTCATCACTAGGACTTAATGTCTTCCCAGCGTCGCCCCCGTATCGGAATCATGGGTGGCACGTTCGACCCCATTCACCACGGCCACCTCGTGGCCGCCAGTGAAGCGCAGGTAGCCCTCGATCTCGACGAAGTGGTGTTCGTTCCCACCGGTAAACCAGCGGACAAACCCGATGTTTCTGAGGCTGAACACCGATATTTGATGACGGTGATTGCGACCGCATCAAATCCTCGCTTTCGTGTCAGTCGCGTGGATATTGATCGCCCCGGGTTCACCTACACGGTCGACACTCTCCGGGACATGCGCGACCTGTTCGCCGACGCTGATTTGTTCTTCATCACGGGAGCAGACGCTATTGCGGCGGTGTTGTCGTGGAAGGACGGCTCTGAGCTCACGTCGTTGGCTCACTTCGTGGGTGTGTCGAGACCAGGCCACGATTTGAGGGTCGATTCCCTCCCGAGCGAGCATGTGACAGTCTTGGAGGTGCCTGCCCTGGCAATTTCGTCCTCGGACTGCCGAGCTCGAGTAGCTCAGGGAAACTCCGTTTGGTACCTCGTTCCTGATGGAGTAGTGCAGTACATCGCTAAACACCGCCTGTATCGGGACTCCACGTGACAGATTTTCCACCGGCCCAGCCGATGACGAGACGGGAGAGGCGCGAGCTCGAAAAGCGCGGCCTCCTCCCCGATGTCGCTGAGAGTGTCGCCCTCGAGCAGGCTGTGCCCGAGCCACAGGAAGTACTCCCTAGCTCGCCTGATTCTCATGAGCCAGAGCCTGTTGCTCCTGTTGCACCACAGCCGGTCCCCATGACCAGGCGCGAGCGGAGGATGTTGGAGGAGACCGGGGTCATTCCTATCCCTCCGGAGTATCAACAGCCCGCGGAGAGTTCGGTGCTCGAGGAGACCTCTTTGGTGGAGGTGACGGAATCCGCCCCGCCAGAGCCCGCACCCGCACCTGCTGAACCGCTTCCCCCTGTTTTTGGGCCTCCGGTGACGAGTGCGCCTGCCAAGACAAACCCAGTCGTCGAGCGCTCTGAAACGAGTACTGAAGGGGACACGCCTCCCGCTGACACGACCTCTCCAAGTCGGATAGTCGGAGATGTTTCGATGGCGACGAGTTCGCTCATTCTCCCCACCACTCCCACCATCGATATGTCCGGACCGATAGGGGACACCGGAGAGGTGATTGTGACAGGCCAAATAACGCTGCCCCACCGGCTGGCTGAGACTGGCACCATCCCCGCGATGGTCGAGGATAAAGATGACGATGAGCATTTTGATGCCTATGTCACCGGCGAAATTGCTGCTATGTCGCAGCCCATTCGTGCGTCTAAAGCCGTGTCCGGCCAAGGCGATGACACCGACATCCTGCTCGTGCGGCGGGTCCGCTGGGGCACAGCGGCCATTCTCACGGCGACGGGAGCGGCAGTCTTGGGGCTCGGGGCTGTGGTTCTTCTCGTGATCGCTCTCCTCACCGACACGCTGGTCTAATTGGCCGAGACAGGAGTCTGATGGCAGCGAGCGAAACCGCTTCGCATCGCGCGGTTCTGGCTGCCACCGCCGCCAGCGATAAGTTAGCCACCGACCTTGTGGCTCTCGATGTGTCCGATCAGATTGCCCTGACCGATGTTTTTCTCATCTGCAGTGGCCGCAATGAGCGCATGGTTCAAGCCATCGCTGATGAAGTGGAAGAAAGCCTTCTGGCGGATGGGGCCAAGCGTTTACGCCAGGAGGGTCGGGCGGAGGGCCGTTGGATTTTGTTGGATTTTGGCGACGTTGTTGTGCATGTTTTTCACGAAGAAGAACGGTTGTTTTACCAATTGGAGCGCCTCTGGCGCGACTGTCCTCTCATCTCTCTTCCAGCCGAGCTTCTGGATAGCGGTGGCGCAAATACCCAGGAGGGCCTGTAGTAGGCTTGCGGGTGCTTTCAACGCACGGGCCTGTGGCGCAGCTGGTAGCGCACCTGCATGGCATGCAGGGGGTCAGGGGTTCGAGTCCCCTCAGGTCCACTCGATGGGGGAGGTAATCGCGTGACACTCGACCCTCTCGCTAAGCGTCAGGACTATGGTTCCCTTTCTTTGGAGGAAGGCTCCCTCCTCCCTGATCCTCTCGAGCAGCTCTCCGCATGGGTCACAGAGGCGGATGAGGCTGATATTTACGAGCCCAACGCCATGGTTCTCTCCACGATCGACCCCGACGGAGAGCCCTCGTCACGGACAGTCCTCCTGCGAGGGATTGATGAGCACGGACTCTACTTCTATACGGACTACGGTTCACGAAAAGGCCTCGCGCTTCTGGCTAACCCGTCAGTTTCAGTGGTGTTCCCGTGGTACCGGCAACACCGCCAAGTCCTCCTGTTCGGGCACGCGGCCCCTACAGACCCCGAGGTATCTGACGCGTATTTTCAGACCCGCCCTCGGGGCTCCCAGATTGGGGCCTGGTCGAGTGAGCAGTCCAGACCCATCGAGTCCCGCGCTGCCCTCGAGGCCAAGGTTGTGGAGATGGAAGCTCGGTTCGAGGGTGACGAGTCGATACCTCGTCCCGACTCATGGGGAGGTTTCCTCATCGAGCCTCAGCGAATCGAGTTTTGGGCGGGTCGAACGTCGCGACTGCACGACCGGATTTCGTTCGAAAGAGAAGCCGAAGGCTGGTCAACAACCAGACTCCAACCGTAGGGAATATTTCGACTAGCGCTCTCGTTGCTTCTGATGTCGACCAGGTTCACCTGGTACGTTCAGCGCACACGCTGTGAGGAGAGATTGCTATGAGTGACGTCCATTTTGGTTTGGGAACCTTTGGGGATGTAACCCACGGTCCCAACGGCGTCCCGCTTCCCTACGCCGATGTCATTCGCAACGTGGTTGCTGAGGCCGTGCGGGCTGAAGAGGTCGGAGTTGATGCCATCATTTTGGGCGAGCATCATCGGGATGATTTTGTCATTTCTACGCCGGAAACCATCCTTGCTGGCATCGCCACCAAGACATCTCGGATTCTCCTGAGCTCGGGGGTGACGGTGTTGTCCTCCGATGATCCGATTCGTGTTTTTCAACGATTCGCGACACTCGACGCGCTCTCGGAGGGGCGCGCTGAGGTCATCGTGGGCCGTGGTTCCTTTACGGAATCTTTCCCTCTTTTTGGCTACAAACTGGAGGACTACCAGGTTCTTTTCGAGGAGAAGCTCAACTTGTTCTCCGAATTACTCAAAGAAACTCCAGTGACCTGGTCGGGAACGACGAGGCCTCCCTTGTCCGACCAGGAGGTGTATCCGAAATCGCATTCGGGGAACATCCGAACCTGGGTGGGTGTTGGGGGAAGCCCGGAGTCTGTGGTGCGGGCAGCCGGATACGGTCTACCCCTCATGCTCGCCATCATCGGGGGAGCACCGGAGAGGTTTGCCCCCTATGTCGACCTTTATCACCGAGCGCTCGACCAACTCGGCAAGCCCCGGCAGCCCATTGGTGTCCACTCTCCCGGTCACATCGCCAAGACTGATGAGCAAGCTATCGAAGAGTTGTGGCCGCACTATGAGGCGTCTTTTGGTCGCATCGGGCGGGAGCGCGGCTGGGCGCCGATGACTCACGAGCACTACCTCAATGAAGTTCATCACGGTGCTCTTTTTGTGGGATCTCCCGAGACCGTGGCGAGAAAGATTGCCCGAGCGGTGTCGGCTTTGGGAATAGCTCGTTTCGATCTCAAGTACGCGACCGGACCCATGGCTCACGAGACACTTTTGGACAGCATTGAGCTCTACGGAACTCAGGTCATTCCTATGGTTCGCGACATGCTCGCCAGCGGCGTTGCCGCCAGCGAGGCTGCCGCGCGCTAATTGATAACGGGGATTCCGCTGTAGTTGCTCGCCTGTTCGACGCTTCCACCATTAGTCATGTTGGTAAAGCCCATATTGGTCATCTGGGAGATTGCTTGACCGGAGCGGTTGCCTGACCGGCAATAAATGAAGTATTCCTGCGTGGGGTCAAGCTGACTTACCTGAGCTGCAAAATCGGGCGATTGAATATCGATATTGAGCGCACCTTCGAGGTGCCCACTGGCAAATTCGCCAGGTGTACGGACGTCAATAATCACGGTTCCCTCTGCCAAGCCCACGGGTTCGGATGGTGTGGAGCATGCGGCAACCCCCAGGGTAACGCCAAAGACAAGAAGAATCGCGGTCAAGATTTTCTTCACGAGAGACCTTTCTGACTGATCGATGATGACCCTCACTATATCAAATACCCCCCGGGGTATAAAACACCGGAGTGTGGTGAGGTGCGAGGTCGTGTCCCGAGGCCGTCACACGGAGCGACAGAAGTTTTCCACAGCACCACATCGGTTCATAGGCTCTGCGAGAACAACGCAGATAGGCTCTCCGAAAGTTCAAGCATCGAGGCGAAAGTGAGTACGATTCTCTTTGGCTCACGAGACTCCCGCGGTGCGTGAGCCGCAATCCCACGAAAGGCTGTGTGCACCATCACTACCGTTGAAAAACCTTTTAGCTATTCCTCTTCCGCACCCATTCGCATCGAACCCGTCCAGGCTCGCAGTGCCGCGAGGGTTGGAGCTCTTCTCGATGCAGCATGTCAGGTGATGCACGAGGTCGGATTCGAGCCACTGACGACCGCTCTCGTTGCCGAGCGAGCCGGGGCATCGATTGGAACCGTGTATCGCTACTTTCCCGACCGCGTGGCTGTTCTCCAGGCGGTTGCCGCGAGGAACTTGGAGAGAGTGACATCCGCTCTCCGCACCGATCTTGAGCGAGAACAGCCGGGGGACGTCAGCGGTGCACTAGCCACCGCCCTGGAGACACTCCTTCATTTCTTCCGCGAAGAGCGCGGGTTCCGCTCACTCCGCGTGGGAGACGTTTTGGATATTCGCCCGTCCTCGGGCGGTCGAGCAGGGAATGCTGAGATTGCGGGGGTCATCAAGGACTATCTTCACGACGCCCAGCAGCAGCGCCTCGATTCCTCCGATCGGGTGTCCATCGAGACTGCAGTTGATGTGATGGATGCCCTCCTCGGTCGAGCCTTTATGCACTCCGACAGAGGCGAAAGTGCTGTGATCGCTGAAGCGAAGCGAGTGACACAGTGCATTGTGAACGACGCCACGGCATAGTCACCCACATAACCATCGCATGACGATTCCCTGAGCGTCTCGTCAGAGTTCCTAGAGCACGGCTCGCGCTGTCGAAAAAGGGCTGGTTGACTGGAGTACTCGTTGCCCCACGACCTTCCGGAGATTTCGTCATGATTCAGTTCAGCTCCGTGCGCAAGGAATATCCCGGAGGGGCTCTCGCGGTCGAGGATTTCAGCCTCACCGTTCCGACTGGTTCTGTCACCGTTCTTGTGGGGTCGAGTGGATGCGGGAAGACCACCCTCTTGCGGATGGTCAACCGCATGGTTGACCCCACGGCTGGGGTGGTCTCCATTGATGGAATAAGCGTTGCGGAACGTGACCCAGTCGAGCTGCGGCGCTCCATCGGTTACGTCATGCAAAGCGGGGGATTGTTGCCCCACAAGACCGTGGCGGACAACATCCAGACGGTGGCGAAGCTTCGCGGTGTGCCACAAGCAGAGCGCGCCGCACGAGTTGACGAGTTGATGTCTGTTGTCGGGCTGGATCCCGATTTGGCCACGCGTTATCCAGCGCAGCTTTCCGGAGGACAGCAGCAGAGAGTCGGAGTAGCCAGGGCGCTTGCTGTGGACCCCAACATCTTGCTGATGGACGAGCCCTTCGGGGCGGTGGACCCGCTCGTACGTTCGGACCTCCAGCGAGAAATGCTCGAACTCCAGCGGACACTGGCGAAAACGGTCCTGTTTGTCACCCACGATATCGAGGAAGCGTTCCTCTTAGGTGACTACGTCGCAATCTTGGAGGCAGGTGCCTCTGTGGTTCAACACGGCACCCCCGAAGAGATCCTCGCCACACCGGCAAACGCCTTCGTGGAAGCCTTTATTGGTGCAGATCGAGGCGCCAGGGCCCTCCGTATTGTGGAGCAGGCGGGTCAGAAAATCGCGATCGATGGCACGGGTCGGGTAGCCGGGCGTATTCGCGAGGGCTAGCTGATGGAGTGGTTTCTGGCGAACTGGGAGCTGGTAGCGAGACTGTCACTCGATCACCTGCGGATTTCGCTCATCCCGATTGTCGTGGGTTTTCTGCTCTCGGTCCCCATTGGATGGTTCGCTCAGCGGTTTCCCGCAACTCGAGGTCTGGTGCTCGGAGGTGTGGGGGTCCTCTACACAATCCCCTCGCTCGCACTGTTTATGTTGTTACCGCCTGTGCTTGGTATTTCGGTGCTGTCGGAAGCAAACGTCATCATTGCGCTCACCATTTATGCCGTCGCCATCATGGTGCGCACCGTGGCGGATGCCTTCGCGAGTATCGAGCCCCACACCCTACGCTCGGCAACCGCGATGGGCTACGCAGAGTGGGGCCGCTTTTTCTCCGTCGAACTGCCCCTCGCGGGGCCGGTCTTACTCGCCGGGCTGCGAGTAGTCGCCGTGAGCACTGTCAGCCTTGTCACAGTCGGAGTCCTGGTCGGGATTCAATCGCTGGGCTACCTCTTCACTGACGGGTTCCAGCGCAAAATAGTTCCCGAAGTATTCACCGGCGTTGTGATGACCTTTCTGATTGCACTCATTGTCGATGCTCTCCTGGTGCTCATCGGCCGACTCGTTCTTCCCTGGTCACACCTGGCGAAAAAGCCCGTGGAAGCGGGTGCCTAATGGATCTTCTTTGGGAAGCTCTGACCTGGTTGTTCTCACCCGAGCAGTATCAAGGTGAAGGGTCGATTCCGCAACGGGTTGCCGAACACCTCCTCTACACGGCTGGCGCCACGGCTATTGCTGCCGTGGTAGCGGTACCGATTGGGTATTTCATCGGGCACACCGGTCGGGGTGGTACCTGGGTAGTCGGCATCACCGGCGCAGCTAGAGCCCTGCCTTCTTTTGGGTTAATCCTCCTGCTCGTATTGATGCTGGGTGTTTCCGAGCGCGTGACCGCGTCACTTGTTGCCTTGGTTCTCCTGGGTATCCCCCCGCTTATGGCAGGCGCCTATTCAGGGATGCAACAAATACCCCGCGCGACGATTGACGCTGCACGAGCACAGGGTATGACCGAGTGGCAGATTATTCGGACCGTAGAGATTCCACTTTCTCTGCCGCTGCTCCTCGGGGGACTACGCGGAGCAGTGTTACAAATTGTGGCCACGGCAACACTCGTTGCCTACGTTGGTTTGGGAGGCTTGGGTTATGACATCATCCAAGGCATACCCCTCCGGAGATTTGATCAGACGGTGGGAACGGCGCTCGTCATTGTTGTCGTGGCGCTGGTCCTCGATGGACTCCTGTCTGCCCTCACTACGTGGGTAACCCCCAGGGGAGTGCAACAGGGTCGACTCACAGATGTCCGCGCGAGAGACTCCATCTCCCGCGCGGCCCCAGTGGCCACCACGGCCGCTAGCCCAGAGAAAAAGACAACACAGCAAAGGAAAGCGACACTATGACGAAGAGAAAACTGACTGGACTGGCGGGACTAACGCTTACTGCCGGTCTTGTGCTCGGCGGGTGCGCCGGAGGTGGAGCGAGCGATGAACCCATCGTGGTCGGGTCCCAGGCGTATTACTCGAACGAAATCATCGCCGAAATCTATGCCCAGGCCCTCGAGGGAGCCGGTTTTGAGGTCGACCGACAGTTCCAAATTGGGCAGCGCGATGCCTACCTTCCTGAGCTTGAATCAGGAGCAGTCGATCTATTCCCCGAGTACACCGGAAACCTGCTGCAGTATTACTCGCCAGAGACCACGGCAACCCAAGCCGATGAGGTGTACGGCGAGTTAGCGACAGCATTACCGGAGGGTTTGACAGCGCTTGCCATGTCGCCCGCCACAGACCAAGACTCCTACAACGTCACGGCCGAGTTTGCGCAGGCTAACGGTCTCACGAGCATTGCCGACCTGGCGAATGTTGACGGTCTGATTCTCGGGGGAAACCCTGAGCTGGAGGAGCGACCCTACGGGCCGACTGGTCTGCTGGAGACCTATGGCGTGACCGTGGCGTTTGATGCCACAGGAGATATCACCGTGGATGCGCTCCTCGAGGGCGTCATCAACGTAGCCAACGTGTACAGCGGTGACCCGCGGATCGCCGACTTCGGCTTGGTAACACTGGCGGACCCCGAGGGCTTGTTCCTCGCATCCAATGTTGTTCCGATCGCATCGAGTGATATCGCCAGCGACCTCGCAGAGGTGATTGACCCGATCTCTCAGGCGCTCACCCCAGAGGGTCTCGTTGCTTTGAACCTCAAGAGCACGAAGGACCAAATGTCTGCAGCAGACATTGCGTCGCAATGGCTTGCGGATAACGGGTTCTAGGACGACGCCAACAGCATGTGGGGTGGCCTTTGGTCACCCCACACTGCGTTAGGCCTCGGAGCCTTCGTCCTCTTCGTCGGAGTGGGCAAAACGATGGAGAATCTGCTTGATGACAAAGAGCATCACCAGAGACACGGCGACGATTCCAATGAAAATCCAGCCGGCTTGGTCGAGCGAATCCTTCAGGCCCCGGTATGTTTCGGCTGCTCCGGAGCCAATCGAGACATAGAGGAACGCCCAAATGATGGATGCGGGCGCTAGCCAGCTCATGAATGTTCGGTATCGCATAATCGACATTCCCGCGGTCAGCGGAACAACGGAGTGAAAGACAGGAAGGAATCGTGAAATAAAGACGGCAATACCACCCCGTTTCTTCACAAAACGGTCTGCCTTGCGCCAGCGGTCCTCACCAATGCGAATCCCTAGCCAGCTTCCGCGAAGCTTCGGCCCGAAGATTCTCCCAATCCAAAAACCAAACGAGCTTCCGAGCAGAGCCCCAGCCACCACGGCGAACACCGTGAAAATGAATTCCACAATGGTGGTAACCCCGGTGCTGGAAAACAAGACCACGGTATCTCCCGGGACGATTAGCCCGATCAACACACTCGTCTCGAGCATGATGGCAATGCCGGTGAGCACAATACGCAGCACCGGCGGAACGTCCTCGATAAACCCGAGGATGGCATCGAGGATTTCGTTCATTATCCGGGGAGTCTATTGCCCCGCTCTTGGGTAATACCCGGGGAATCGGGGGACACCGCCAGAGAGGCTCGTGCCCGCCACAATCCTTGCCAGAGTGCGCGACGATCCGTATCCTGCGCAAGTTCAGGCCCCTCCACGAAGCGGGTTGCCACTCGGATTCCATGCAATGCACTGAGGATCCAGACCTCAGCTCCTTCAAGATCGGACACCAGGAGGTCCCTCTCGATAACGTCCATGCTGTCCGCCGAGGCGACTTCACGTAACACGGCCTCTGTCACACCGGGCAAATGTGGGGTTGAGGGTGGGATGACCGTGGGCCAAGGTTCATCGCGAAGCCACACCATGAGGGAGCTATAGGCTCCCTCCACTAGGTGTCCGTCCTCGCTCGTGATGATGGCTTCTTGAGCGTTATGCCTGGACACCTCTGTGCGAAGCGCCATCAAGGCCTCGAGGTCGGGCCCCTTGATGTGGGGAAATCTTCGGGGATCAGACGATGCCCGTGCAACCACAACTTCCGATTCCCATGGTGGGGCGGGTCTCTCTCGATAGCGCAGACTGGCTCCTCCAGGAGTGTCCACTGCTTCAATGCGAGGAAACCACGATCCCTGTGGGGGGAGGACACCTCGCAGTGACACAAGGAATTGTTCCAGTCGTTGGGGAGTGACGTCGGTGTGAGAGGCAACAGAGTGGGCAAAACGCTCGAGATGTTTCTCGAGTGCTACCACGTGACCATCTTCGAGTCGGAATGAGTCCGCCACGAGCGTCGTTTGCCGCGAGGGGTCGCACCAGTCGATGGGCTGGAAGATGCCCTCCGAGAACTGATACAGAATCTGGCTCATAGGCTAAAGGCTATGACGCTCGGCCCCTCACGGCATCCTCTTCGTGTGCCTGGCACACCTCACGACGTCTTTCGAGTCGTGTGTGCAGGTAGCCCCTATGCGGTGTGGTGGGACAGTCACGGTGAACGCGGTAACGGTGTCTCGTACATCGCCCTCGGTGAGCCTTTGGAGCTGACGTCGAACTGGCGTAACGAAGTTCGAACCGCGTGGGAGTCACTCTCTCTTCCCCCAGGAGAGACCTGTCACGTACCTCTGGGAATCCATCTGATGCTCCCCTATGAGGTGGGTGCTGAAAACTTAGAGCTCTCGACTCCTGGCGCACTCATTCCGCGGGCGCTGGAGGTGATCAGAGTGCTCGAGGTAGCTCATGACTCGGGAGCGATTACCGCACACTGGCTGCCAATCGCTGAGGATTCGCCAGAGTGGGCGACCCGAGTGGAACGCGAGCTCGAGTCCGCTCTTCCCGCCCATGACCCCGTTCTCCCGGTACTTCACGAGGCTCTGTGGCGCGATTCGGAGCAACGTTATCTCGAGATGATCTCCCAAGCCCAGCAGGCCATTGCAGACGGCGAGGTGTATCAGCTGTGTCTCACGACACAACTGACCATTCCGGGTGCGGTGGATCCCGTCGCCTTGCACCGTGTCATGCGCGACTCTAACCCGACCCACCACCAGGCTTTGGTTCGTTTTCCCGATGTTTCCGTGGTGTCAGCGTCTCCGGAGACCTTCCTCTCTGTCAGTTCAGATCGAACCGTAACGACGCGACCCATCAAAGGCACCAGGCCCAGGGGTTCCACTCTCGAGAGTGATGTCGCTCTTCGCGAGGAGCTTGTCGTCAGCGAGAAGGAGCGCGCGGAGAACCTCATGATTGTCGACTTGATGCGCAATGACCTGTCCCGCGTATGTGAGGTGGGCACCGTTGAGGTGCCCGAGCTTCTGGTGGTGGAAGAGTACGCGACGGTTCACCAACTGGTGAGCACGGTCACGGGTCGCCTTCGTGAGGAGGTCGATGTGATGGACGTCCTCGATGCGACATTTCCCGCCGGCTCGATGACAGGTGCTCCGAAGAGACGGGCTGTGGAGATTTTGGCTGAGATGGAGAGCGGCCCGCGAGGCCTGTACTCCGGAACCTTCGGCGTCTGGCGCGCCGACGGTAGTGCAGAGTTCGCGATGACGATCCGTACCGCTGTTGTAGCCGACGAGGCCCTCACTCTGGGCGTTGGAGGCGGAATCACAGCGTTGAGCGAGCCTCATGAGGAGGTTCGGGAAGTGGGAATTAAGGCATCTGGATTCCTAAGCGCTCTCGGCGTGAACCAAGTTGGCTATTCTTGACCGGTGATGACTAGTGCTGGCGCGCCCGAATCTGAGGGCGAAGGGGGATATGACCCGCACGCGCTAGAGGCAAAGTGGTCTGCATTTTGGGAGGAAACAGAGCCTTTTACCGTGCCTGATGAGGGTGACGACCGACCGCGCAAGTACGTGCTCGATATGTTCCCGTACCCATCAGGGGATCTCCACATGGGGCACGCCGAGGTGTACGCGCTGGGAGATGTGGTCGCCAGGTACTGGAGGCTTCAAGGTTTTCAGGTCCTCCACCCGATTGGCTGGGACTCGTTCGGATTGCCGGCAGAGAACGCCGCAATCAAGCGTGGTGTGGATCCCCGCGAATGGACTTACTCCAATATTGCTCAGCAAAAAGCCTCGATGAAGCGTTACGCCGCGTCATTCGATTGGTCCAGAGTGCTGCACACATCTGACCCCGAGTACTACAAATGGAATCAGTGGCTGTTCCTCAAGATGTATGAGAAGGGTCTTGCGTACCGCAAAGACTCCTGGGTGAATTGGGATCCGGTCGACCAAACGGTTCTCGCCAATGAGCAAGTGTTGCCCGATGGCACCTCAGACCGCAGCGGCGCCATGGTGGTGAAGAAGAAGCTGACACAGTGGTATTTCAAAATCACCGAGTATGCGGACCGGCTTCTCGAAGACTTGAATCAGTTGGAGGGTCGCTGGCCTTCCAAAGTGTTGGCGATGCAGCGCAACTGGATTGGGCGTTCTGAAGGCGCAGAGGTCGATTTCGTGATTGAGGGTAGAGACACCCCGGTGACGATTTTTACCACCCGCCCCGACACTCTGTTTGGCGCAACTTTCATGGTGGTCGCTCCCGATTCTGATTTGGCTGCTGAGCTCGTGCAGGGAACAAGAGGAGAGGTGCAGGAGGCTTTCGCTCGCTATCTCGAAGCAACCCAAAAAGCCACAGAAATTGATCGACAGGACGCCACCCGGGAGAAGACTGGTGTCTTCCTCGAACGTTATGGCATCAACCCGGTCAACGGGGAGCGCCTGCCGATTTGGGCTGCGGACTATGTTCTTGCGGATTACGGAACCGGAGCCATCATGGCTGTTCCCGCGCACGATCAGCGTGACCTCGACTTTGCCTTGACGTTTGATCTGCCGGTTCGTGTCGTGCTTGATACGAATGCTCCGGTGACGGGGGCCATTCCCGTAGTCACCGAGGAGATGCTCGAATCGGGCGATATTCCCCTGCCAGACCCTGTGGCAACGGGTGAGGCGCTCGCCGGTGACGGCCGCATGATCAATTCCGGCCCGCTCGATGGTCTGAGTAAACAGAACGCAATCACGCGAATAATTGAGTTGCTTGAGCAAGCCGGCACAGGTCGTCGCGCCAAGACCTACCGTCTTAGGGATTGGCTGATTTCCCGGCAGCGCTACTGGGGAACCCCTATTCCGATTCTCTATGACGACGAGGGAAACGA
Source organism: Pontimonas sp. (assembly GCA_049460875.1). GTDB lineage: Bacteria > Actinomycetota > Actinomycetes > Actinomycetales > Microbacteriaceae > Pontimonas. The sequence continues at coordinate 1,540 of JBMUEW010000006.1, read as the reverse complement.
AATACCGGTTGCGCTTGACGACTTGCCCGTGACGTTGCCCGCGAGCGAGGGGCTCGATCTCAAACCGAAAGGCTCGTCTCCTCTGGGGGCCGTGACTGACTGGGTCGAGGTGGAGCGAGAGGGCAGAACTCTCCGGCGCGATGCGGACACTATGGACACCTTTGTGGATAGTTCCTGGTACTTCCTCCGGTTCCTCTCTCCCCGTGATGACTCCCAAGCTTTTGATCCCCAGCAAGCGGAGAAATGGGCCCCCGTCGATCAGTATGTGGGCGGGGTCGAGCACGCAATCTTGCACCTGCTCTACGCACGCTTCATCACCAAGGTTTTGTTCGATTTGGGGTACGTGTCATTCACGGAGCCCTTCACGTCGCTTCTCAACCAGGGCATGGTCATTTTGGATGGCGCCAAGATGAGCAAATCCAAAGGCAATCTCGTCTATTTCACCGAAGAGCTTGATTCTTATGGTGTGGACGCCGTGCGCTTGACTATGGCGTTTGCTGGGCCGCCCGAGGACGACATTGACTGGCGCGATGTGTCCCCGGTCGGGTCGCAGAAATTCCTTGCGCGAGCGTGGCGACTCTCAGGGGAAGTCTCGAGTGAACCGGGGGTCCACTTTGGCACCGGCGATGCTGCGCTTCGTAAACACGTCCATCGATTCTTGGCCGATGTTCCAGGCCTTATTGAGAGTTTCAAGTTCAATGTTGCGGTCGCGAGGACTATGGAGTTGGTCAACAACACCAGAAAGACCATTGATCAGGGGCCGGGAGTTAGCGACCCGGCGGTTCGCGAATCGGCCGAAGCTATCGCCATTGCTCTGTCGATGTTTGCCCCCTATACCGCGGAAGATATGTGGGAGCGACTTGGTCATGAACCCTCGGTTGCCCTGGTGCGTTGGCCGACTGCGGACCACACGCTGCTTGTGGAGGATTCAGTGGTTGCGATTGTTCAGGTGAATGGCAAAGTCCGCGAGCGCCTCGATGTTGCCCCCAGTATTGGTGGAGATGAGCTCGAGAAACTCGCAATGGAATCACCTGCCATCACTCGTGCTCTTGAGGGAAAAACAGTCGTGAATGTTGTCGTGCGGGCACCGAAAGTCGTGTCCATTCAAGTGAGCGACTAGTCCACAGGAACCCTCGGCGCTGACCCTTTGCTGAGGTTCAGATTCCTCGTGTATGTGAGACGCCTGAGTCTCGTAATGTCCGCCCATGGGCGTAGCGAAGACACTGTGGGACCTTCTGGATTATCGACGGGTAAGCGAGAACATAGTTGACACCCGTGACCCTGGAACAGGTGACCACTTCGCTGGTCCTCGTCCCGTGCGATGGAGAGTAGGTGTGAGCGCGGCACTAGTCCTCGGAGCCGGAATTCTCGTAATAGTGGTGGGCTCCGAGTTTCTTCGGTCTCTCCCGAGCGAATTGGACCCTTGAGCGACGCGATGAGCGCCGTCATGCCCTCCTGGATGGCCACCATCCTGGCGATTCCCGTTGCAGCCCAACTGGCTTGTCAGCCGGTGCTGATCCTTCTGAATCCAGCCGTGCCG